>CAJXYI010000027.1 GCA_913063435.1 uncultured Actinomycetales bacterium
TCGACGATGCCCCCCGCCGACGTCGCCACCGCGCCGTCGGCGCCTCCGGGTTCGGGGCAGATGACCACCGAGGCATCGATCGGTTCGATCACCGGTGGTGGGATCGCGGTGGCCGGCATCCGTGGGATCGCCGCACTCGCTGCGATCACGGCAGCACCGATCCCGATGGCGACGAGCACCAGCAGCGGCCCGCGCGGATCGGGTGCGCTCGCCTCGGCGCGCCGAATGCGCCGGCGACGGTCACGCCGGTTCACCGCAGGTGCTTCAGACATCTCGGGTGACTCGGGCGTCTCGGGCGTCTCGGGCGTCTCAGGATTCATCGCGCGCATCCTCATCGACGGCGTCATCGGCGAGGCGTCCCCCTCGTCGGCGGGCAGGCAGGGCGAGCACGATGACGAGGATGACGATGGCGGCCTGCACCCACAGCCACACCGTGCGCGTTGCGGAGTCGATGTCGATGACGACGCGGTCACCGGGCCCGACCGAACTGGGCAGGATGAACCGAGTCAGGCCGACCCCCTCGACTCCGGTGGGAAGCGGGCTGCTTGCCAGGACCCGACCATCGGCGAGCACCGCACGCCACGGCGCATCGGCATCCTGGGCAAGACGGATCTCGCCGGGGCCGGGCACCGGGGAGTCGACGAACGGCTCGGCCGTGGCCAGGTCGAGCACGGGCAGTGCGACGACATCGGCGCCCGCGGCGGTTTCCTCCGCCGGTACCGCTCGTGCCCGCGAGGTTGCGCCGCCGACCCGCCACAGGGCTGCACCCGTGTCGCCGGCGACCCGGCGCAGGCCGGGCACGGCATCGAGATTTCGGATCAGCGGATCACCCGGTTCGACCTCGGCCAGCACGTAGCGCACCGCGTAATCGGCGAGGCCGGTCACCTCGGTGCCGCCGCGGCCGGACACCAGGGTGGACACCAGTCGATCGAGGGATTCCCAGGCTCGCGCAGGCGGGGACAGATCAGGATCGGCCAGGGTGGGCCCGGCGGCATTGATGAGGGCATAGGACACCGACGCCGTCGAGCCTGTGATGGCGGGGCGCACGATGAGGGTGCGCGGGGCCTGCGGACCCTGGGCTTCGGCGGCCACGAATGGCGGGAGCACCGAATCGGTTCCCCGTCGCAGCGGATCACCCGCGCCGGGAATCCAGGTGGCTGCGGCCAGGATCAATGTCGCGATCGCGGCGATGGCGGCGAGCCCGCTGATGGGTTGACGCCAGGTGAATGCCTGGCCACTCATCCGCTGTCGAAGTCCATCCCCTGCGAGGGCCGCGGCGAGGATGAAACCCGCGGCCGTGAGGGCAGTGAGGGTGCCCGGCCACGGCACGATCGAGATCGCGGTTGAGGCATCGGCGACGCGCAGGTGGATCGCGGTCACCGACGCCAGCAATCCGAAGACGGCGACCAGGAGTGCGACGACGATGCCGCGACGCCGATCCAGGCGCAGCAGCCCCAGCACCCCCGCGATGGCGATTCCCGCGCCCACCCAGATCGCCGGAGTCCCCGGACCGCCCGGATTGACCGCGAGCACCGATAACGCGCTGATGTCCTGTCCGGCCGACACCGGCAGTCCCGGCTCCAGCAGGAGTCGACTCGGCTCGATGAACACCTGCAATGACCACGGCAGGAGCAGCCCGATGGGGGCGAGCACGATGATGGCAACGCGGGCGAGGATTCCCGTGGTGCGGGTGCGGATGATCACGACGACTGCGGTGGCGATCACGATGAGGGCGGTGACCGGCCACAGCACAGGCGCGACCGCGGTCAGTGCCGCGAGCAGCAGCGCTGCCCACCAGGCTGTGCGCGTGCGCGCCGGTGACAATCCGGCAAGTGCGCGATCCGGCCCGGCCAGGCTGCGCACGATCGCTCGCCCGGTCGGGGGAAGCAGAATCAGTGCGGCGGTCGTGCCGATTCGACCGGTGGCGATGGCACCGGTCATCGCCGGGAGCAGCGCGTAGGCGAGGGCCGCCCACACGCGAACCGGGGTGGAGGCGATCACCCCGCGCAGCGACCACCACGCCGAGAGCGCAGCAGCGGGAACAGCGAGGAGAAGCAGCGATCCAACGGCCGCACCGGCATTGCCGAGCAGCACCGTGGCCCACGCGGCCAACAACGCCAACCAGGCGGGGGCGGACACGGTCGATCCGGGTCCGACGTCGTGCCAGGTCTGCGCATAGGTCCCCCACAGATCACTGGCGCCGGCCGGGGCTGGCAGCAACGCACCGCCGACCAGATCACCCTCGCCCCACCACAGCCCCCGGGTCGCGGCGAGGGTGACCACGAGTGCGACGGCGAACACCACGAAACCCGGACGGGTGAGGAACCGGCGCAGCCAGGTGGCGCTGCCATCGTCGAACAGATCCATCGATTCATCCGATGGCCCAGCTTCGGGCGCGACCGCGGCCCGCGATCGCGACGTCGGCGAATCCGATCCGGATTCGCGGGTCGCTGCGCGGGAGAACCAGCCGGATACGACCTCGGCACCCTGTCGCGCCTGGACAGCGATGCCGGGACGGAACTCTCCTACCGCCGCTCGCGAGGACATGACGGAGGTGGCCTTGATCTGCCGACGCGCAGCGAACAGTCGGGATGGGTGGGCCAGCAGACTGCCCCAGGCCAGGAGCTCGTCGCTGGCGCGCCGGGCGTCCTTGCCGAGCAGGGCGATCAGGGCGACGACGAGGGACTCCAGTGCGAGCCGGCCAGTGGTGAACGGCATGCGCCAGGCTGGTGCCTGGGCGAGCAGTACGTGCACCGCGCTGCGCCGATCGAGTCGGTGCCCCTGCCCGGCGCGGGTCGAGCCGGTCCGGCGGCCGTGATACGACGCCTCCCGGTGGTAGAGGACAGCTTCGGGCACGACGTGGACCTCATGACCGGCGCGCCAGGCCCGCCAGCACAGGTCGAGGTCATCGCGATACAGCGGCAGCGCCGGATCGAACCCACCGAGGGAGTCGAACGCATCACGGCGGATGAGCATCCCGGCGGTTCCCACGGCGTGGACCACGTCGCGCCCATCGTGCTGGCCCTGGTCATGCTCTGCGGGATCGAGGTCGGTGAATCGCCGGCCGGATCCGGTGACGGAGAACCCGATCTCGATCAGCAGACGCCGGTCATGCCAGCCCAGGCATTTCGGGCCCAGGATCACCGCACGCGGTCGCTGCTGTGTGGCTTCGATGAGTCGTTCGAGCGCGTGGGGATCCGGTGCCGAGTCATCGTGCAGTAGCCATATCCACTCCCCACCCGCTTCCAGGCCCGGCTGTCCGCCCGCGTCAGGGGCCGAGACAGCAAGGGCGGCCGCGACTGCCTGGCCGAACCCGATGGGTCGGTCGGTCGGCGGCAGGGCTAGGACGCGGTCATCTCCGAGGGACTCGCGCAGGATCTGACCACTGTCATCGGCCGAGCCGGCATCGACAGCGATGATGCGATCGGGAGGCGCGGTCTGGGCGGCGAGTGCGGCAAGTGTGGCGGGCAACCACACGCGACCGTCGCGGGCGACCACGACGGTCGTCACGGACACGGGCGTGCTCAGACCGCCTGCTTCTTCAGGCGACGACGCTCACGTTCGGACAATCCACCCCAGATGCCGAAGCGCTCGTCATTGGCCAGCGCGTATTCCAGGCACTCCACCCGAACCTCGCAGGACAGGCACACCCGCTTGGCCTCGCGGGTGCTGCCGCCCTTTTCCGGGAAGAACGCCTCGGGATCGGTCTGTGCGCACAGGGCCCGTTCCTGCCACTCCATCGCCTCATCGGTGACGAGCTCGAGGAGCACGGCATCGTCGGGGACGGTCGACGCCGACGACGGCGTCGATATCGACGGCGCGCTCTCGGCCGCGTGGTGCGGGGTCATGCTGAATTCACCCACGGGACTCCTCCTGGGAAATAACACTGGTGTCATTAGATCGACCCTGACCCCCATGCGTCAAGCCGGACGACCACCTCGATCACCGCGCGATCAGCGCACGATCTGCTTGCGATTCCTCGACGTTCGGCTTCCCCCAGTCCGGAAGTGCAACGGATGTGACGTGTGTTACTGGTGTGATCCATGGGGTTCAATATGGTTCACGGGTAGGGATATCCCCTAGGTGGCCAGGGATGACACCCCCACCCGGCCGTAATCGGTCGTGCGCTGCACGGGAATCCGATCGGCCGAGACGATCAACTCCCGCAGATCCTGCACCGACTTCGCCGAGCCGTGTTCGGAGCCGGCCATCCGCGAGATCGTCTCCTCCATCAATGTGCCGCCGAGGTCATCGCAACCGGCGGAGAGCATCGCGCGTACCCCATCGTCGCCGAGCTTCACCCACGAGCACTGGATGTGATCGATCGCCCCGTGCAGCATGATCCGCGCCATCGCGTGCACCGCCGCGTTATCGCGCGGACTGGGACCGGGACGGGCGGCACCGGCGAGGTAGACCGGCGCGTTGTGGTGGATGAAGGGCAGCCCGACGAATTCGGTGAAACTCACCGGCGCATTCGCCCGACTGGCCTCGGCGAGCCGGCGCAGCAGCGCGAGGTGATCGACCCAGTGACCGGGATGGTCGACGTGGCCGAACATCATCGTCGACGTCGTCGGCAATCCCACCTCGTGCGCGGTGGTGACGACCTCGATCCACGCGCTCGTCGGCAACTTGCCTTTCGTCAGCACCCAGCGCACATCGTCATCGAGGATCTCGGCCGCTGTGCCGGGCAGTGAATCGACTCCGGCCTCCTTCGCCGCGGTCAGCCATTCGCGGATCGACAAACCGGTACGGGTCGCGCCATTGACGACCTCCATCGGCGAGAACGCGTGGAGGTGCACCTCGGGTGCCGCAGCCTTCACCGCCCGCGCGAGATCGAAATACGCGGTGCCGGGCAGGTCCGGATGGATCCCACCCTGCATGCAGATCTCGGTTGCACCGTCTGCGACCGCTTCACGCACCCGATCGGCGACCTGATCCAACGACAGTGTGTAGGCGTCGACATCGGTGCGCCGCTGCGCGAAGGCGCAGAACCGGCATCCGGTGTAGCAGACGTTGGTGAAGTTGATGTTGCGGTTGACGACATAGGTCACCTCATCGCCATTGACCTCGGCACGCAAGCCATCGGCGATATCGAGCAGTGCGCGCAGCGCATCGTCCTCGGCTGTCATCAACGCCAATGCCGCGTCGCGATGATCGGGATGGGCGAGTTCGCGAGGTTCATTCGCGGCCAGGTCGAGCGCCGCGATCATGTCGGCGTCCATCCGTGCACCCCCGCGGGACTGCGACGGGAGTGCAGTGCCTGTCGCTCGCTCGCGGATCTCCTCCCAGTCGCCGTACACGTCGTCGAAGTCGCTGCGCCGGTCGGCGCTGCGCCCGGTGGAATCGATCTCGATGTGCAGATCAGCGCGGCCACCGGCATTGCCCGCGGCGAACGTGGTGTAGGCGCCACCATCATCCTCAGGTTCCTGCCACGCCAACCCCTCGGCGCGCGCGCCTTCGGCGAGCAGACCCGTCGACGGGTCCGCGAGCGCGTCGACGTGCCCACGCACCCGCACATCGATCCACTCCCCACTGCGGACGTAACGCGGGTGCACCGTCAACCGCGGGCGCAGCTCGAAGCCGGCGGCCCGGGTCGCCTCGGTCAACGCATCCAGATGCGGCCAGGGCCGTTCGGGATTGACGTGGTCGGCGGTCAGCGGGCTGACGCCACCCCAATCGTCGACGCCTGCGGCAAGCAGATCGGGCAGATCCGTCAGGTCGGAAAGATTCGGTGGTGCCTGCAGGCGCATCCGCGGGCCGAGCAACACGCGTGCGGTGGCGAGCGTGGCGAGGTATTCCTCGTGGGACAGATCCGGATGCGCGCGCATCGCGGTGTCGTCCTTGGCACGGAAGTTCTGCACGATGACTTCCTGGATATGCCCATAACGACGATGCACGGATCGCAGCGCGAGGATCGATTCAGCGCGTTCGGTCGGTGTCTCACCGATGCCGACGAGGATGCCGCTGGTGAACGGGATCGACAGGCGCCCGGCATCCTCGAGCACCGCCAACCGCACCGACGGGTCCTTGTCGGGGCTGGCGAAGTGCACCTCACCGGGGGTGTTCCACAACCGTTCGCTCGTCGTCTCGAGCATCATGCCCATGCTCGGGGCGACCGGACGCAACCGGCGCATCTCCTGCCAGGACATCACCCCGGGATTCAGGTGTGGCAGCAATCCGGTCTCCTCGAGCACTCGGATCGCCATAGCACGCACATAGGACAGCGTGTCCTCGTAGCCGCCGGCATCGAGCCATTCGCGTGCTGCGGGCCAACGGTCCTCGGGTCGATCACCGAGGGTGAACAACGCTTCGGCAACACCGAGTTCGGCACCGGCTCGGGCGATGTCGAGCACCTCGTCGGGGCTGAGGTAGGCATCGGGGACGCGATGCGGCACGGTGGCGAAGGTGCAGTAGTGGCAGCGGTCACGGCACAGCCGAGTGAGTGGAATGAACACCTTCGGTGAGTACGTGATGATTCCGGGGCGACCATCGTCGACTGATCCGCGATCGCGCAGTTCACCGGCGAGGTTCATCAGATCCGCCAGTGCGTCACCGCGGGCGGCGAGCAGTGCGGTGGCCTCCGTGGCATCGAGGGCACTGCCCCGGCGGGCTCGGCCGAGGGCGCGGGTGATCTCACGATCGCTGACGTGCTCCTGCCCCTCCGATGCCCGACCCATCCCCACACTGTAGGCGTGCGTTCATATGACGGCATGGCACCCTTGCCCCGTGAGCAATCCCGTGACCAACCCCGATGCGCAGCGTCCCTCGATCGTCGTCCTGGCCGGTGGTATCGGTGGCGCACGGTTCCTGCGTGGCCTGCGTCACCTGGTGCGCGATCGTGCGCAGATCACCGTCATCGGCAACACCGGGGATGACATCTGGCTGCACGGGCTGCGCGTGTGCCCGGATCTGGACACCGTGATGTACACCCTCGGTGGCGGGATCAGCGAAGAACGGGGATGGGGCCGTGAGGATGAGACGTTCGCGGTGAAGGACGAACTCACCGCCTACGGTGTCGAACCGACCTGGTTCGGTCTCGGTGATCGCGATATCGCCACGCATCTGATTCGCACCCAGCTACTGGGTGCCGGCTATGCACTCTCCGATGTCACCGCAGCGTTGTGCGATCGCTGGCAACCGGGCGTTCGACTCATTCCGATGAGCGATGACCGAGTGGAGACGCACGTCGTCGTGGACGACCCCGATGGTGCGGTGGACGCCCATGGCGCACCACAGCGACGAGCGATCCACTTCCAGGAGTGGTGGGTGCGATATCGCGCACAACTTCCGGCGCATTCCTTCGTGCAGATCGGGCTCGATGATGCGAAGCCCGCACCCGGGGTGCTCGAGGCGATCGACGAGGCCGATGTGATCGTGCTGCCTCCGTCGAATCCGGTTGTGTCGATCGGCACGATCCTGGCGATTCCTCGCATCCGCGACGCCATCGTCGATGCGCCCGCACCCGTGGTCGGTATCTCCCCCATCATCGGTGGCGCTCCGGTGCGTGGCATGGCCGATGCCTGCCTGTCCGCGATCGGCGTGCCGACGACGGCGGCGGCCGTGGCCGAGCACTACGGCCCGCGCCGGGCCCGCATCCCGGCCGGGGCACCCGGCGGCGGCATCCTCGATGCGTGGCTGGTCGCCGAAACCGACGCCGACTCAGTGGCTGAAGTCACCGCGCGCGGCATCACCTGCGCTGCCGCGCCCCTGCTCATGACCGATGACGATGCGACCGCGACGATCGCCTTGGCCGCACTGGGACTGGTGGACTTCGACATCGCAGGCATCGCTCCGTGACCCATCCACCCGCGCACACCCCGACCCTCACCGCCGTCGGGGTGACCGGGTTGCCGGAAGTCAGTGCTGGCGACGACATCGCTGCACTGCTGCAGCCTTCACTGGCGACGGTCGCGTGGCCGGATGGTTCGCAGGGGATCCGCGATGGCGACATCATCGTGGTGACCAGCAAGGTCATCAGCAAGGCCGAGGGCCGCGATGTGCCAGCAGAACATCGTGAGCAGGCGATCGCCGACGAGACGCAGGAGGTCATCGCGGTCAAGCACACACCACGCGGCACCACGTATATCGTGCGCAATACCCACGGCGTCGTCCTTGCGGCCGCTGGAATCGACGCGAGCAATGCACCCGACGGCCGCGTTCTGCTGCTGCCCGCCGATCCCGACGCATCGGCGCGCGCCTTGCGATCGGATCTGAGCAGTGCGGAATCGGTGCGCATCGCAGTGCTGATCACCGACACCCTCGGGCGGCCATGGCGCGAAGGCCTGACCGATGCGGTGATCGGTGCCGCCGGCCTGAATCCGCTGGATGATCTGCGCGGTGTTACCGATGCGAACGGGGTTCCCATGGAGGTGACAGTTCGAGCGATCGCCGACGAGGTCGCTGCTGCCGCCGACCTCGTCAAGGGCAAGGCCGAGGGCGTTCCCGTCGCGGTCGTACGCGGCCTGGCCTCGTTCGTCACCGACGACGACGGACCGGGTGCGCAAGCATTGGTGCGCGATCCCGAACACGACCTGTTCACCCTCGGCACCGCGGAGGCTCGTGCTCTCGGGCGCGACACTGGGCAGCGCGAAGCGGTCGGATTGCGCCGCACCGTGCGCCAGTTCACCGATGAACACGTGCCCGTCGAGGTGATCGATCACGCCGTCGCCGAGGCACTCACCGCACCCGCTCCCCACCACACCCGACCCTGGCGGTTCGTGCATCTGCACGATCACGGTGTGCGCACCCGGGTGCTCGATGCGATGCGTGCGGCGTGGATCAGCGATCTGCGCGAACTCGACGGATTCGATGATGCGGCGATCGAGCAGCGGGTTGCACGCGGTGATGTGCTGCGCCGGGCACCGGAGGTGGTGTTCGCCTTCGTCGATGTCGCCGACGCCCACGACTATCCCGACGACCGCCGTCGCGCCGGCGAACGCGATCTGTTCCTCGCCGCGGGCGCAGCGGGTGTGCAGAACTTCATGATCACGCTGGCCGTCGACGGAGTCGGTTCGGCATGGATCTCCTCGACGATGTTCTGCCCCGACACCGTGCGTGAGTCGCTCGATCTGCCCGAGACATGGGTGCCACTCGGTGCGATCGCGATCGGTTATCCCGCGCAGCAGCCGCAGTCGCGCGCGGCAATGACGGATCTATCGGCCTATCTGCACCGCCGCTGAGCGAGGCCGGAGCTAGCTGATCACCGTGCCGGGGTCGATGCGCTCACCTTCGGCCACCTGTGCACCCGGGCGCACCACGACGCCATCGCCGAGTACCGCTCCACGCACACTCGCCCCCGCACCGATGCAGGCTCCGATGCCCACGACGGAGTCCACGACCTGCGCGCCCTGTTCGATGATCGCGTCGGCGAACAACACCGATCCGCGGACCAGCGCACCTGATGCGATGTGCGAACCGGGCCCGATCGTGCTGCCGTTGTCGATCACCGCATCTGCGGCGATCTGCGCACCGTCGAGGACGAGGAAGTCCGCCGGCTGGTGTCCATCCCAGGGCGCGACACCGCGCACTAAGTCAGTGGAGCCCTGCAGGAAATCCCACGGCGTACCGAGATCGAGCCAATACGACGTGTCGACCACGCCGCGGATCAGTGCACCTGAATCCAACAGGGCCGGAAACACCTCGCGCTCCACCGACACCACTCGATCCGGGGCGATTGCATCGATCACATCGCGGCGGAACACATAGCAACCGGCATTGATCTGATCGGTGACGATTTCCTCAGGCGTCTGCGGCTTCTCCAGGAACTGCCGCACGCTCCCATCTCCATCGGTGGGAACCAACCCGTAGCGCCGTGGGTCGTCGACGCGAGTGAGGTGCAATGTCACCGCGGCATCGGTCGCGACGTGACCATCGACGAGTGCTGCCATGTCGACACCGCTGAGGACATCGCCGTTCAAGATGAGCACCGGCTCATGACCATCACTGCGCAGGTGCGCAGCGGCATTGCGGATCGCACCACCGGTGCCCAGCGGGGTCTCCTCGTGCGCGTACACGATCTCGACACCCAGGCGACTGCCGTCTCCGAGGTGATCGGTGAACACGTCGGCGCGATAGGCGGTGCCGAGCACGATGCGCTGCACGCCGGCATCGCGGGCGCGGGTGATCTGGTGGATCGTGATCGGGGTGCCCGCGACCGGCAGCATCGGCTTCGGTGTGGTGAGGGTCAGTGGTCGCAGCCGGGTGCCCTCGCCGCCGACGAGCAGCACCGCCTCCCGGGCCGATCTCCTACCCGCTCGTCCACCTGCTCCTGGGCCCCCATCCTGCGCACTCACGCCCCGCACTGTGGCACATGCGCGGCTCGCACATCGCGCTCAGGGCGGTGGATCTGACCGATCAGTTCATCCGCGGATCGCGCGGGCACAGCACCCACCACGACAGAGTGCCCGGCTGGCGCCGCAGGATGCGTGCCCACTGGTCCTCGCCATCCCCCGCGAACACCTCGCTGACCGGATCGGCGACGTCGACCACCGCCCATGACCCCTCGGCGATCTCATCGTCCAACTGTCCCGGCGACCACCCGGCGTATCCGGCGAAGATCCGCAAACCGGCCAGTTGCGTGCCCAGTTCCTGGGCATCGGCATCGAGGTCGACGAGTCCATAGCGGCCCTCGACCTGACGGAAACCGGGCAGATCGCCGGCCGGATCGGTGGTCACCTCGGCGGCGAGCACCCCCAGACCGAGGGCGGTATCGAGGGCGACAGGGCCCCCCGAGTGCACCACCGGGTCACCGGTCACCGCCGGGCGCCACTGCGGCAGGATCTCACCGACATCGAGGGTGGAGGGGGTATTGAGCACCACTCCCAGGGCACCGGATTCGTCATGTTCGATGACATAGATGACGGCCCGGTCGAAGGGTTCGGGCAGGACGGGGGATGCGAGAAGGAGCTGGCCGGGCCGGGGCACTGAACCATGCTGCTGCATCAGCCGGTCCGATGAGATACCCTGGGGGGTATCCATGATCGGACCACCCCCGGAGGAACCATGAGCACCATCGCCCTGACCGAAGAGACGTTCAACTCCACCGTAACCGATAACGACATCGTGCTCATCGATTTCTGGGCGTCCTGGTGCGGTCCGTGCCGGACCTTCGCGCCGGTCTACGAGAACGTCAGCGAGGACAACTCCGACATCGTGTTCGCCAAGGTCGACACCGAGGACCAGCCAGCACTGGCCGGGGCGTTCCAGATCTCGTCGATCCCCACGCTGATGGCCATCCGCGAAGGCGTCGTGCTGTATTCGCAGGCCGGAGCGCTGCCCGAACAGGCACTGACCCAGTTGGTGCAGGCCGTGCGCGATGTGGACATGGACGAGGTCCGCGCCACCATCGCCGCCGAGCAGGCCGCTGCCGAATAATCGCTGGTCATTCAGCGCGACACGACCGGCTCGGACGATCTACGCTGATCGTCGCGGACGACATCGGGTGATGTCGTCCGTTCGGCTGACATGACTTCTGGCCACTCAGCCGATACCGCCACGTCACCATGACCGGTCACCATCGGGGGTATGCCAGCCCAATCCCTCGCCCAGGTGCCTGACGACGCTGAATGGACATGGCAGGAGCTCGGCTCCTGCCGCAGCGTCGACCCGACGATCTTCTTCCACCCGCAGAACGAGCGCGGTGCCGCCCGACGCCAACGGGCCCAGGCAGCCAAGACCGTGTGCGCGGGGTGCCCGGTGCGCCTGAAGTGCGCCGACTACGCCATTCGCGCACGCGAGCCCTATGGCGTGTGGGGTGGGTTGACCGAGGAGGAGCGCGAGGTCATCTATGCCGCGATCGACGACGCGACCGGTGACCCGAGGGCGTATCCGCGCGAACGCGGCGCCGGCCTGCGCCTCGCCTCCCAAGCCATCAACGCCGCCGTCTGAGTTACCCGAATGGTCGCTAAGTCAGCCAGTTAGCGACCATTCGGGTAACTCAGACGTGGTCCGACGTTCGGGTGTGGGTGCCTAGGCGGTGGTGAGGCGTTCGCGCAGAGCAGCGAGCTGGGCGTTCAATTCCGCCGGCACCTTGTCACCGAACATCGCGTAGTACTCCTGCGTCATATCGCATTCGGCCAGCCACGAATCCGGTGTGATTGCGAACAGCTCCGCGAACTGCTCGGCGGTCAGGTCGAGTTCGCTGATATCGATCTCGCCCTCGGCCGGGAGCGAACCCACCGGTGATTCCACGGCGTCGGCTTCTCCGGTCAGCCGGCGCACGATCCACTCGAGCACGCGGGCGTTCTCGCCGAAGCCGGGCCAGATGTAGCGGCCATCGGCGTCCTTGCGGAACCAGTTGACCTGATAGATCCGCGGCAACTTCGACGCGTCGGTGAACTGCCCGATCTTCAACCAGTGGCCCCAGTAGTCGGCCATGTTGTAGCCGCAGAACGGCAGCATCGCGAACGGATCGCGGCGCAGTTCGCCGACGGCGTTCTCCGCGGCAGCGGTGCCCTCGCTGGAGATCGTCGACCCCATGAACACCCCGTGCTCCCAGTCGAACGATTCGGTCACCAGCGGCACGTTCGATGCGCGACGCCCACCGAACAAGATCGCATCGATCGGCACACCAGCCGGGTCGTCGAAGTTCGGCGAGATCGTCGGGCACTGATCGGCCGGTGCGGTGAAGCGGGCATTGGGATGACTCGACAACTCCCCGCTGTCGGGTGTCCAGTCTTGTCCCTTCCAATCGATGAGGTGCGCGGGCGCCTCGGGCGTCAGCCCCTCCCACCACACGTCACCGTCGTCGGTCAGCGCGACGTTGGTGAAGATGCAATTGCCCGTGAGGGTGCGCACCGCATTCGCGTTCGTGTCCATGCCCGTGCCGGGTGCGACCCCGAAGAAACCGTTCTCCGGATTGATCGCATACAGCCGACCATCGGGACCGAATCGCATCCAGGCGATGTCATCGCCGACCGTCTCGACCGTCCAGCCCGGCGTCGCCGGCTCGAGCATGGCGAGGTTCGTCTTGCCGCAGGCCGATGGGAACGCCGCGGTGATGTGCTTGACGTCGCCGCTCGGCGATGTCAGACGCAGGATGAGCATGTGCTCGGCCATCCATCCCTCGTCGCGCGCCATCGTCGACCCGATCCGCAGTGCCATGCACTTCTTGCCCAGCAGCGCGTTGCCGCCGTAGCCGGAACCGAAAGAGATGATCTCGCGGGTCTCGGGGAAGTGCGTGATGTATTTGGTGTCACTGCATGGCCAGGCGACATCGGGGCGGGCATTGCCGTCGGCGTCGACCAGCGGGTAACCCACCGAATGCAGTGTGGGCACGAAGTCCCCGTGCTCACCGATCTGCTCCAGCGCCGCCGACCCCATGCGCGTCATAATCTTCATGTTCACCACGACATACGGCGAGTCGGTGATCTCGACGCCGAGCTGGGCGATGTGCGAGCCGAGCGGGCCCATCGAGAACGGCACCACATACATCGTGCGTCCACGCATGCAGCCGTCGAACAAACCGTTGAGGATGCCCTTCATCTCGACCGGGTCCATCCAGTTGTTCGTCGGACCGGCATCGGCCTCGTCGACCGAACAGATGTAGGTGCGGCTTTCCACGCGGGCGACATCCGACGGGTCGGAGCGGGCGAGGAAGGAGTTCGGTCGGATCTCGGGGTTGAGCCGGATGAACGTGCCATCGGCGACCATCTGATCGGTCAGTCGCTGCCATTCGGCCTCGGAGCCATCGGCCCATTCGATGCGATCGGGCTTGGTCAGTTCGGCGACCTCTTCGACCCATTCCAGCAACTTCTTGTTCTTGGTGGGTGCGTCGTCCAAACCGGGAATGGCCGAACTCGGAGTGGCTGGGCTCATGTCTGGTGTTCTCCTCGTCGCAGTGAAACGCCGTTGTCTCATGCGCGGCCGGGCGAAACCGCCGGGCAGCAGGTCGTGAGGGCAACTGTGCCGCATCGAGCGGATTCGGGACAGTTGGGTAAACCCTTACATGACCAAGATGTGAGCAATGGCACAGTCCTGACCTACTCGCCGGGAGGTTTAGGCTGCTCGCGTGAGAGACGCGGCGATCGACATCACCGGCCTCACCAAGCGCTACGGCACCACCGGCCCCAATGCTGTCGAGGATGTCAGCCTGCGTGTCGCCCCCGGAGAGGTCTACGGGCTACTCGGACCCAATGGCTCGGGCAAGTCCACGACGATCCGCGTCCTGCTCGGCTACCTGTCCCCCGGTCAGGGGTCGGCCACGATCCTGGCGGGTGACTCCCGCGACGTGGCGATCCGATCGCGCATCGGCTACCTGCCCGGCGATCTGCGCCTGCCGACCCGGTTGAGCGGCCGGCGTATCCTGGCCTATTCCGTGGCGACCCTGCGTGCCACCGGTCGCAGCGTCGAGGATGTCCAGGTCACACGCCTGGCTGAGCAACTCGACCTCGATCTCGACCGGCGCTTCGGCACATTGAGCCGCGGCAATCGCCAGAAGGTCGGCATCGTGCGCGCGCTGCTCGGCGATCCTGATGTGCTCGTCCTCGATGAGCCGACCTCCGGGCTCGACCCGCTGGTGCAGGACACCGTGCTCGACCTGGTGCGTGCACGCAGCGAAGCCGGTGCCGCAGTGCTGTTCAGTTCGCACATCCTCAGCGAGGTCGAAGCCATCGCGGACCGAGTCGGCGTGCTCAACCGCGGTCGACTCGTCACCGAGGGTGGGGTGGCGGAGTTGATCGCCGCGGCTCCGCAGCACCTGGTGATCACCACATCCCGAACGGTCACCTCACACGACCTGGCTGGCCTCGCGGGAATCGTCGACGTGGCCATCACCGATCACGAGGTCCGCGTGAGCGTCGCCGGATCGGCGGCAGATGTGTTCACCCGACTCGCACCCTTCGGTGTCGAGCGGGTGACGAGTGCGGGCAATGAACTCGACGAGGTGTTCCACCGATCGGTGGCGACTGCGAGCGCTGCGCCCGCGAGCGAGGGAACCGCCTCATGAGCGCGTTGACGATGCGTTTCATGCTCGCCGAGCGCCGCCGCAGCCTCATCGGCTGGACGCTGGGCACGATCGCAATGATCCTCGTCATGGCCGCGGTGTACCCATCGATCCGTGACACGGGTACCGAACTGGAGTCCTATATCGAGTCGCTTCCCGAGGGACTGATGGATGCGTTCGGACTGTCAGGTGCGAGCCTGACCAGCCCGGAGGGATACCTCACCAGTCAGCTCTATTCGAATCTCTATCCGATCATCCTGCTCATCATGGGTATCGGTGCGGCGACGTGGACGATCGCCGGCGCCGAACGCGATGGCACCCTGGAGGCCACCCTCGCCGCACCGGTGCGGCGAGTGAACGTCGCGGTCCAACGTTTCCTTGCCGTTGCGGTACTCACGCTCGTCGTGACGATGCTGTCGACAGCAGCGCTGGCCGCGATCTCGCCACCGCTGGGGTTGACCACCGACCTGCCGTGGTGGGGGGTGTGGTCGGCGGGATTGACGATGTGGGCTCTGGTGCTGCTGTATTCCGCGATCGCCTTCACCGTTGGTGCTGCGACCGGTCGTTCGGGGTGGGCGATCGCAGCCGCGTCGGTGGCCGCGGTGATCGGTTTCCTCGGCCAGGTACTGGCCGCGCTGGCCGAACCACTGGAGTGGATGCGGGTCACATCGCCGTGGTACTGGTTCCTCGAGCCGAATCCGCTCGTCACCGCACCGAGTCTGCTCTCTCTGGGATTACCACTGGTGTTGACTGCGACCCTGCTGGCGATCGGCGCGTGGACGTTCAACCGCCGCGACCTCTCGATCGCCTGAACGCGCGCCTCACTCGATGGAGCGGAAGCGGCGCAGGCGCAGGGAGTTGGCCACGACGAACACCGACGAGAACGCCATCGCCGCACCGGCTAGCAGCGGGTTGAGCAAACCGACCGCAGCGAGCGGGATCATCGCGACGTTATAGGCGAACGCCCAGAACAGGTTGCCCTGGATCGTGCGCAGCGTGCGCCGAGACAGGCGGATCGCATCGACTCCCGCGAGCAGGTCCTCGCGCACCAGTGTCAGGTCACTGGCTTCGGTCGCTGCCGCGGCGCCTCCGCCCATCGCGATGCCCAGATCGGCCTGGGCCAAAGCTGCGGCATCGTTGACACCATCGCCGACCATCGCCACGACGCGACCGCGTGACTGCAGGTCCGTGACGACGGCAACCTTGTCCTCGGGCATCACCTCGGCGATGACCTCATCGATGCCGACGTCATTCGCCACGGCCTGCGCCGCGAGCGCGTTGTCTCCGGTGAGCAGGATGGGTTGCAATCCCAGAGTCCGAAAACCTGCGATCGCTGCAGCACTCGTGTCACGCGGTGCATCAGCCACGGCGATCGCCCCGCGCACCGCACCGGCCCACCCGACGGCGACGACGGTCCAGCCGCGGGCGCGACGCTCATCGATCCAGGCCATGAGTTCGGTGCTGGCGCCCGAGGTTGCATCGACGATCTGGGCCACCCACTCGGGTCGTCCGACCGCGACGACATCACCGTCAACCACCGCACGTGCACCGCGACCGCGTTCATTGACGAACTCTGCGGGAGAGGCCAATGTCACATCGGTTGCTGCCGTGACATGCGTGACGATCGCGCGGGCCACCGGATGCTCGCTGCCGGCTTCGACCGCTGCTGCGCGACGCAGCACGTCACCATCGGTGTCACCGAACACATCGACGACGCTCATCCGGCCGGTGGTCACCGTGCCGGTTTTATCGAGCACGATCGTGTCGACCCTACGGGTGTCCTCGAGGGTTTCGGGTCCACGGATGAGGATGCCCATCTGCGCACCTCGACCGGATCCGACGAGCAGCGCGGTCGGCGTCGCCAAACCGAGCGCGCACGGGCAGGCGATGATCAGCACGGCGACCGCGGCGGTGAACGCGCCTTCGACATTGCCGCTAACGAGCAACCACACCGCGAGCGTCACGGCCGCGATGACGAACACGATCGGCACGAACACCGCCGAGATGCGGTCGGCCAGACGTTGAATCGGTGCCTTACCGGCCTGGGCCTGGGTGACGAGTCGGGTGATGTGCGCCAGTCGCGTATCACCACCGACACGGGTGGCTTCGATCGTCAGCGCCCCGTCGACGTTGATCGTCGCGCCGGTCACGTCGTCGCCGACACCGACATCGACGGGGACGGACTCGCCGGTCAACATCGCCGCATCGATCGCACTGGATCCTGCGATGACGACTCCGTCGGTGGCGATGCGCTCCCCCGGGCGCACGACGAACCGGTCGCCGACCTCGATCTCGCTCGTGGCGACACGCACTTCCCGGCCATCACGCAGCAGCGTCACCTCGGGCACGGCGAGATCGACCAGCGCTCGCAGTGCAGCAGACGAACGCTTCTTGGCGCGCGCCTCGAACCAGCGACCGGCGAGTAGGAACACCGGCACTGCCGCGGCTACCTCGAAATACAGATCGGGCGGGCCATCATGGTTGGTGGCGAACAATCCGTGGCTCATCGTGTAGTCCAGCGCTCCGGCTCCGCCGAAGGCCAGCGCCCACAGGCTCCAGCCGTAGGCGGCCAGAATGCCGACCGAGACGAGAGTGTCCATCGTGGCGACGCCATGGCGGGCGTTGACCGCGGCTGCGCGATGGAACGGCCACGACGCCCACGCCACGATGGGGGTGGTCAACGCCAGGGTGACCCACTGCCAGCCGGGGAACTGCAGCACCGGGACCATCGACAGCGCGGCCACCGGCAGGGCGAGGACGAGGGCGATCCAGAAGCGGCGACGCAGCGAATCGACCTCGGCGTCGAGTTCCTCGGCGTCATCGGTGAGCGCAGCGCCGTAGCCGGTCTGCTCGACGGTGCGCAGCAGATCGGCGAGCACGGTGTCGGGGCCCATCACGACGTGGGCGGTCTCGGTGGCGTAGTTGACCGTCGCGCTGACCCCCGGCAGCTTGTTCAACTTCTTCTCCACCCGGGCCGCACACGAGGTGCAGGTCATCCCGCTGATCGCGAGATCGACCTCGTCACGGGTCCACACATCCGTGGTGGTCACACCCGCTCACCTCCTCGCCGAGTCCTGATATCAGGACCATTGTCCCATCCCGGGCCGATACCCCTCCCGGTATGGTCGCAGGTATGGAACATGCCCACGGCAAGGCCGTCCAAGACGCCATCAATCCGCTCGCCCGTAACCTGCGCAAAGCGATTCCCGACACCTACGCCGGATTCGCTCAAGTACACAAGGCCGCGATGGCCGAGGGCGCGCTGCCGGTGAAGACCAAGGAGCTCATCGCGTTGGCGATCGCGGTGATCGAGCAGTGCGATGGCTGCATCGCCTCGCACGCCCGCGGTGCGGTGCGTGCTGGCGCCACGCGCGAGGAGGCAGCCGAGGCGATCGGCGTGACGTTCTTGATGGGTGGTGGCCCGGCGACGGTGTACGGCCCGCGCGCCTATGACTCGTTCTGCGAATTCGCCGATGCCGCCGAGGCCGCTGCTACCGACGGCTGAGAGCTCGACAACAGTCGGCGTCCGGTCACAGACGCTGGCCATCACAAACGCCGGCTAATCGGTCGCTGACAGTGCATACGCCGGCTAGTCGGCCGCCCCTTGGCCAGCGTTTGCGATCACAGCAACCTTTTGCCGTGCGTATGCGTAAGCCCGGCGTGGGCCTGCTGCGGGTGGACCTGCTGTGGGTAAGCCGGCGTTTGAGTCGGCAGCGGGTGGTCGGCTCCTAACTCGCCGGGCTGATGACCACCGCGGTGCCATAGGCCAGGATCTCGGCGAGGTTCTCGGCGACGTCGGAGGAGTCGAAGCGCACGCCGATCACCGCGTTGGCACCTAGCGATTGGGCGTGCGCGATGAGCCGCTCGATGGCTTCGCGCCGCGCCTGGTCGACGACGTCGGTGTACTGCGGCACCTCCCCGGCCTTCAGCGCCCGGAAGCCGCCGGTGAAGCCCTTGGCGAAGCCGACCGAGCGCACCAGCACCCCCCAGGTCAGGCCGAGGTTCTTATCGATGCGGTGCCCGGGGATCTCGAAGGCGGTGGTGACCGGGATCGCTTCGGCGATGGGGGCGTTGAGGGAATCAGAGGCTGTATCAGTCATGTCGATGACGTTATCCACCCGCGCCAGATGATGGGACGGTTCGCCGGAACTGTTCACCCGAGCGAAATCCGCGCAGGTCACAGCCCACCGCAAAAGCACGCCGAAGGGTCGCTGACAGCGCAGACGCCGGCTTATCGGCCGCCCCCTAGCCAGCGTTTGGCTGTCTACCGACCACTTGGCCGGCGTTTGTCCCACCAGCGAGCTGCCCCGGAGAGTCCACCCTCGGTTTCGGCTGCCATGCCCAGGGGACGATTCCCGCTATCGGCGGCCGTCTCCGGCAGCGGTGCACCGGCCTGCGACGATCAGCGGATGAATGCGACGCTTAGCCGGTGAACGCGACACCCGGGCGCCTTGCGCTGGTCGGCAGCGGCGAATACCTCCCCGTGCTGACCGACGTCGAGGACTGGCTGTTCGCCGATAATGACCGCCGCTACGTGCAACTGGCCACGGCTGCCGCACCGGAAGGCCAGCGCTCCCTGGACCACTGGCATGCCCTCGGCGCGCAAGCCGCGGCGCGCCTCGATGCGCAGCAGTTCGTCGTCGATGTGCGCACCCGCGAGGATGCCTTCGACTCCCGCTGGGTGGACGCGGTCGCCGGTGCGGGTCTGGTCTATCTGTCCGGCGGCAACCCGACGTTTCTCGCCGACACCCTGCGCGACACCCCGGTGTGGGCGGCGATCGTCGATGCGTGGCGAGGCGGTGCGGGACTCGCCGGCTGCAGTGCCGGTGCGATGGCGATGGGTGGCTATGTGCCCAACTACCGTCATCCGCGCTCCGGTGGCACCCACGGTCTGCAGATCGTGCCGAACGTGCGGGTGCTGCCGCACTTCGACCGCTACACCCGATGGATGCCCGACTTCGCGCTGCGGCCACTGGTCACCGACGATGCCGTCGTCCTCGGCATCGACGAGGACACCGCTCTCGTCGCGCAGTCACCCGACGACCCCGCAACACCATGGGAATTCACCCCGCGTGGTCGCCAGCATGCCTGCGAGGTGACGCGAGGTGGCACGATGCGCATCGACCGGATCGAACTCCACGTCGATGTGCCACGCTGATATGGCAGGCTCAGATCGATGAGAAGTCAGTCGGCACGGACATCGCGTCGGTGATCCTGATGAAGGTGCGCAGGCACGAGACGACCACTTCAACGCCAGGCGAGCATCGAAACGGGGACTTCGACAGCGACAACACATGGTCGAGATCCGCTGCCTTCGGAATGCGCGTTATCTGCGTTGCGATCACTGCAGTTTTCCTCACCGCAACCGTCACCCTCACGTCACTCGTCGCACCCCTACCTGCCAATGCTGCGACACCCGAGCATCGCCAGGTCATCACGGTGTCGGTCAAGACGCCGACATCGACATCGGGGGTGTTGAAGGTGTGGCGATGGAGTGCGAAGAAGGACCGCTATGTCCGCGTCGGCAAACCCAGGCGCGCGTTCGTCGGGAATGCCGGAGTCGGGCAGGCATCCGAATACGTCAGCCGCACTCCCGCAGGTGTGTTCACCCTCACCGAAGCGTTTGGGCGACTGCGCGATCCGGGCACCCGGTTGCCGTATCAACGCGTCGACCTGTCGTCGTGGTGGGTGTCGGATGTGTCGAGCCCGCATTACAACACCTATCGGGAGTGCAGTCCTGGCGCGTGGTGTGGATTCCGCCAGTCGCGCAGCGAGCAACTCGGGGCGATCAGCCTGTATTCGCACTCCCTGGTCATCGACTACAACCGCGATCCCATCATCCCCGGAGCGGGTTCGGCGTTCTTCCTGCACGAGAGCGAGGGCAAGGCCACCCAGGGATGCGTGTCGATCACTCGTGATGATCTGGTGCGCATCCTGCGCTGGTTGAATCCGCGAGCCGATCCGGTGATCTCCATCGGTGTGCGCCGCAGTGCCTACGACGTCATCAGGTCCTAACGCATCGGGGGACGCCTCGCCAGGCGACAGTGGCTCAATCGGTGGGCCTCGTCGCCGGGCAGGCCCAAGGTGGTCAACACGAGTTCGATGACGTCGTCACCCTCGCCGGCTGGCGTCCGCGGGTGCAGGATCCGAAGCCCCAGGAAGTGCAGAATCGCGCCGATCGTGACGACGACCTTGGCGCGGATCAGGTGGGAGTCGAAGCGGCCCTGCTTGATCCCTTCTCGCACATCACGTTCGAGTTCACCCTCTTCACTCGCCCGATAACGCGGCCCCCACACATAGCGCTGGGTGTGCCAGATCACCAACGCATATTCGGGATGGGTTTCGGGCATACGCGTCATGTAACGCCCGAAAGTCGCCAGTCGCATCGCCGGGTCCTCTATCCGCGCGAGAGACGGCTGCGCCCACGCACTGAACTCGGCGAAGGTCCGCACTCCCGTCGCAGCGAACAGATCACCCTTGGATTCGTAGTAGTTGTAGATCGTCCCGACGGCGATTCCTGCTTCGTGAGCGACGTCGTGGATGCTGACCTCGGGTCCGTGCGCACCAATGCAGTGGCGCGCAGCATCGATGAGCGCACTATCGGTATCGGCTTTTCGATCCGCCCGCGAGTAGCCGCTTCGACTCATGTCCCCTCCTCATCCGGAGCGTCGGCAATGTTACGCAGCCGGGGCGGTCAAGGAGCGGTTCGACACGAAACCGCCCGCCGAGCGCCATGCTCGACGGGCGGTTCCTTTCCCCGATGGGCCGCGAGCCCTATTCCCCTGCGATGTTCGCGGCCTTATCCAGGCCTTTCTCCAGATCGCCGATGGCGGCATCGACGTCGCCCTTGTCGAGGGCCTTGCTGGCCTTCTTCGATGCCCGTGTCAGTGCGGCGTCGATGTCGGTGTCGATGGCGTCCACTGCGACCGCGACGATCGCAGCTTCGCCGTTATCGAGGTAGGAACCCAGTTCCTTCATGTCCGCCCGGGAGACTCCTCCGGCGAAGTGACCGATTGCTCCGGCCACGACACCGACACCTGCCGCACCACCGGCTGCGGAGGCGATCACCGCGAGGCCGGCCGGGGGGAAGATCGCGCCGAGGATCGCTCCGCCGACGATGCCCACACCCGCGGCGACCTTGCCCGCGTGGGTGGTCTCATGCACGTGCAGGCGACCCTTCTCGTTGCGCGAGACGAGCGCTGCGGTGAGATCGCGGATCTCGCCCCCGCTCTGGATGTCCTTCAGGGCCTCGAGATCGGCTTTGGCCGCATCGAGGGAGTCATAGGTCGCCGCGTACATGACGTAGGTCTTGTCGCTCATCATTCTCCTTGTGATTAGTCACTGTCATTAGTCACTCGCTTCTGTGGACCGTCGCACGGGGCACCTAGGGCAGGGCCTACGTGAACATCATTCACGCTAGCAGCAGACCGCCTCGGAACCAACCCCAACCAGCCCAGACAACGACGGTTATCCGGATTAGGTCCCCCGGCTTATGCCGGTTATCCGTCGTTCTCAGGGGTGAGGAGGTCGGGGCGGGACAGGACGACTCAGCGCAGGACGAAACCCGTGCCGAGGGGGTCGCGGTCGTCGAGGGCGAAGGTCGATTCCCCCGTGGGATAGGCCATCCCGGTGATCTCGGTGATGATCCCGGTTTCCACTTCGTCGACGACGCGGGCGGTGAACGTCGTGCCGATGATCGAATCGTGGCGCAGCACCGCACCGCGCGGAAGCTCCCCGGAGTCATCGAGAAGTGCCAGGCGCGCGGTCGTGCCGGAGCCGCACGGTGACCGGTCGACCTCGCCATCGGCGAAGATCGTCACATTGCGCTGGTGGCGGCCGCCATCCTCCGCCTTCCCGAAGTCGTCGAACCAGATCGTTCCGTAGATGCCCGACAGCAGCGGATCGCTCGGATGCGTCGCCGCAGCATCGGCATCGAGGGCGGCCTTGATTTCGCGACCCAGGACGATGATCTCCGCGAGGTTGTCCGGGGTCACGGCAAGACCGAGATCGGTCGCGCGGACAGAGGCGTAATAGGCCCCACCCCAGGAGATGTCGACGCTCACCTCGCCGCGCGAGGTCGCCACCGTGACACCGCGCGCATGCACCCACGCCGGCACATTGCGGAACGTCACGTCCTGGGTGATGCCACCCACCCGGTGCACCCGGGCGGTGACGCGACCGGACGGCACATCGATCACGACATCGGTCACTCCATCGTCGGCTGCGGCCACCCGACCGGTGCGCACCGCCCATTCACCGAGCGCGATCGTGCCGTGCCCGCACGCGGTGGAGTAGCCGTCCTTATGCCAGAACAGCGTGCCGAAGTGCGCGCCGTCGTCGTCGGGTGGGACGACGAAGCAGCCGTACATATCGGCGTGCCCGCGCGGTTCGAAGCACAGCAATTGGCGAGCCACGTCGGCCTCGGGATGCGATTGAACATAGGCGCGCCGCTCCCTCACGTTGGCCCCGGGGAGTTCTGGGGCGCCGCCGATCACGATGCGGAAGGGCTCACCGGCGGTGTGGTAGTCCTGCGTGTGGATGATAGCCGGGGTCATCCCCGCATCCTTCCCCATGGCATCCGCCACCGGTGCTCTCCAGTGCCTCTTGCCCGGCATCGAGGTCGTTCGTCTGCGTGAACCAACCCCAAACTGCACACGTGCCGGCGATACCGTTCCCATCGTGACCAGCGATCCCCTCGACCTGCGCGCCCATGCGCCGTTGCTGGATGCCTACCTTCGGTTTGCCGAATCCTCGCCGACCCCGTTCACGATCCCCGGTCACAAGCAGCGCACCGACCTCCTCGGCGATGTCATCCGGGGGGATATCCCCCTGTATGGCGGACTCGACACGATGAAGGTCACTCACGCCACACTCGCATCGGCAGAACAACGGGCCGCTGACCTGTGGGGTGCGGACTGGTTGCGGTTCTCCGTCGGCGGATCGACCCACGGAAATCAGGCGCTGGCACTCGCCGTCTGCGCACCCGGTGATGAGGTCATCGTCGGGCGCACCCTGCACCGCTCCCTTCTGCTGGGCATGGTTCTGGCCGACCTCATTCCGGTATGGGTGCATCCCGCGATCGACGAGTCGACGGGATTGCCGTTGGGCTATGAGGCGTTCGCGATCGCCAACGCACTCGCCACTCACTCGAATGCGCGCGCGGTGTTCCTCGGCGATCCGTCCTATGTGGGCACCTTCGCCGACATCGCATCCATCGCCGATGCCACCCACACCCGCGACATCCCGCTCATCATCGACGCGGCCTGGGGTGCGCACTTCGGTTTCCATTCCGCCCTGCCCCCGCATGCGCTGGCCGCCGGTGCTGACGCGATGGTGACCAGCGCTCACAAGATGCTCCCGGCATATTCCGCTGCGGCCCTTGTCATGGCGCGCACACAGCGTTTCGACGCGGCCCGCCTGGAGTCGTCGTTCGAAGCAACGCACACCACGAGTCCACCGGGGTCGATCCTGGCCAGCATCGATGCGGTGCGGGCATTGCTGCAGCTGCACGGCGAGGAGTTGCTCACCACCACGCTCGACCTCGTCGCGAACGCCCGCGAGCGCCTTCGAGCCGTCGACGGATTGATCGTGCTCGGTGAGCACGTGCAGCCCACGCAGCTCACCGTGTGTGTAGCCGGTGCGGGGGTAAACGGCAATGACATCGAACGCGGCCTCATCGCTGCGGGATTGCCGATCGAGTACGCCGACCGTGACACCCTCGCACCGATGATCACGATCGCCGACACCGAACAGACCGTCGATCGCCTGATCTCGACGATGATCGATCTAATCGACGCACACCGCGGCGAGCCTCGCAGCGCGCAGGCGGCGGTGTCGTGGTCGGTGCGCCCCGAGCAGGTGACGTCACCGCGCGAGGCGTTCTTCGCCCCCCACACCAACGTGTCGACAACGGAGTCGATCGGTCGGGTGAGCGCTGAGTTGATCGCGCCCTATCCCCCGGGTGTGCCGGTGCTCGCTCCGGGTGAGCGCATCACTGCCGAGATCGTCGACGCGCTGCGCGAAGCCCAGGCTCAGGGCACCCGGATCGCCTATGCCGCCGATCCGACTCTCGAACACCTGCGAGTCCTGGCATAAGCCAACATCCGCACCTATCGCAGCGTTTTCTCCCCGTGAGGTGTCGCAGATTTCGGCTCATCAGCGCCTCGACAGGTCATCCACCGCCCGGCCCATGCCATCACCGCGATAGCCAGCGAGATCCCGCCGATACCGTCGCTGGGCCGATGCCAGCCAGCGACCACCGTCGCTGACACGACCACGATGATCACCCCGGCCCCGACCACCCATGCTGGGCGATTCGTCGCACCCCATGCCCACAGCAGCGCGATCACCCCTGCGGTGATGATGGTCGAATGCCCGCTGGGATAGGTGTCGACTCCCACGCGCCCGAGGGCCTCGTCGAGTTCGGGCTGGTGCGCCGGTCGGGGCAGGACCAACTTGAATGCTTCCGCCAGGACGATCGCCGCGGCGAAGGACACGGTCGCGACGATCCCGATCGTGAATCGATGTCTCACAGCACCGAGCAGCACCATGACCATGGCTGCGAGCAGGATCGTCACGAGATTGATCCAGTGGAGGGCGCTGGTGAGCGCGGTGCGGGTCAACTTCTCCGCCCGAAAGGCCTCCAGGATCTCATCGTCGATGAGTTGTCCGATCGGCGTCAGCACGAAGAACACATAGGCCACGACGAACACCGCACCGGCACCCATGCTGGTGTGAAGGAGTCGACGGCAGGTCACGGCTGGGAATGGTAACGACTCAACCCCCTGGAACTGCCACTTTCACCGTTTCGCCAGTGCACAACCGCGGTTCCGAGTCGCGCCCCCTTCCCACCGCAGTTAGCGTCGAGACACCGCTTCGGTCCCGAAGCGATCGACAGGAGGAACCATGATCATCCAGAAGCTTCGTGGCATTGGCATCAATTCGACGGTCTTGCAGGCACTCGGCATGGCCAGCATCGGCGGCTCCATCGCCATCTGGAATCTGCGCCGGTTGTCGGGAGATAAGGCCCACGCCGAGCGTTTCGGCATCTTCGTGGGTCTGTGGGCACCGACGTTCTTCGTCATGGCGACCGAGGCCGCCGCGCAGGAGAAGGCAGAGGAAGTCACGGTGTGACCTTGCTTCGGGTCTAGTTCATCCCGAAGCCTTGCCGGTTCGCCTGCCGCCATCGGGTCGACCGGTTGTGTCCTCCCACGCGGGTGCCGTCATCGGGCACAATGCGCACATGTCCCGCCTGGGCACCCTGGCTGAGTTCGACCGAGCCCGGTTCGACCTCGCTGATGCAACCCGCGGCGCGCTCATCACCGCGGCCGTCGTCGCGGTGCCCATCGCCCAGGGCGACTATGCGACTGCCATCCCGCTGTCGATCGGCGCGGTGTTCACCGCCATCGCCGAGGCCGGCCATCCCCTCGGTCGCCGCTGGCGGGTGATGCTGTGGACGACGCTGTGGTTGATGGGTGCCGCAGCGCTGGGCAACATTGTCTCCGACTACTCGATCGCCGTGATCCTGGTCACCGCACCGATAGCGTTCGCATCCGGGATCACCGGGATCGCCGGCTCCCGCGCGGCGGTGATCGGCCTGCTGTCGCTGGTGATCTTCACCGTGTATGCCGGCATTCCCGTGCCCTTGGCCGATTCGGTCACCACCGCGGCACTTATCGGCCTCGGCGGTCTCATTCAGACGGCCGTGTGCGTGATCGTGTCGCTGATCCAACTGGCGCGCACCAGTGCACAGCCGGTGTGGACGCATCTGCAGGCGCTGCAAGCCACCGATCACCCGCCCTTCGCCCTCGCCACTCTCACCGGAACCGGCCGCCCGTTCCTGGTCCACGCGATCCGCCTGACGATCGTGATGGTGATCGCGACGGTGATCTCCGAGGCCACGGCGCTGCCGCATCAATACTGGTTGCCGATGTCGGTGGCGTGGATGAGCAAACCCGATCAGGACGGCACGACGACACGTGTGATCCATCGTGTAGCCGGCACCGCACTCGGCCTGGCGTTCATGGGCCTTGCCGATCTGCTGCTGCGCCCCGGACCGATCGGATTCGCGGTGATCAGCATCATCGGTGCGGCGCTCGCGATCGGATTCATCTGGGTGAATTACGCGACCGCGGTGACCGGGGTGACGATCTGGGTGATGGGCCTGTTCGCGATGGTCGGCGATCCGGTGGCCGAAACGATGGATCTGCGCCTAGCCGCCACAGTCGGTGCAGCGGCGCTTGTCCTATTGGCCTTCTGGCTCCCCAGGCTCATCCGACGCCAAGCCGACCCCGGCTAGTGTCCGCGCGCCGCCTCGTTGATAGCCGCCCAGCGCTGCCTCGTCGGCTCTTCGCGAGGACCACAGCTGGCGAAGAGCTCCATCACACGAGTTCCATCGCGTTGGACGTGGAAGTCGACCATCGCGGCATTGAATTCCTCGCGTGCCTGGGCGGGAACCTGAACGGCACTGACTCCCGCTGACATCAACACTCCGTTCATCATCGACCGGGCTGTGCGCTTGTTGCCGTCGAAATAGAACTGGTGATCTGCAGCAAAGAGGAAATACGCGCATCCGCGCTCGAAAGCAGACTCCATGGAATCCAAGGCGGCGAGTCCGGACCGATAGATCTCGCGCAGATTCCCTCCACCACGCTCGGTTGCCAGCGGAACATGACTTCCGTATTCGCCAAGATTCACCGCGACCGGGGTGAGCAGTGTCCCCTCGCCCCGGAAATGACCGGCTTCCAGGGCTTCACCTCGAGCGATAGCGTCATGAATTCGATCGGAGACCTCCTTGGTGAGCCGAAAGTCTCCGTCGATCACGAGATTGCGAAGAATGACGTAGGCGTCTCGTAATCGAAGAATCTGTTCCGCATCGGACACCTTGCGACCACCGACGGTGATCCCCTCGAGCAGGGTCTTCACTTCCGGGTATGTGAAGGGATTGCCTTCGAGAGCAGCCGCAGCCCACACGTGTCCGGCCATGTCGCGCTCGAACGTGGCGATCACTTCCGACACGGTCGAGACGGTCACGGGCTGTTGCGCCTGAGCGCGATCCCAGTGGAACCCCAGGGCGGCGAACAATTCCTGATCGTCCATGCCACACCTCCGTCACCTGATGTCCGCCCCGGATTGCCACGCGCATCCTAGTCGCCTCATTCGCGCCCCCCAGAGGTATAGCATCTTGATGCTCTAGTTTAGACATCATGATGCTATTGTGGGTTGCGTGCGCACCACCGTGACCCTCGACGACGATGTGGCCGCAGCCATCGACCAACTCCGACGTGACAAAGGCCTCGGCCTCAGCGAGGCGGTCAATGAACTCGTTCGCGCCGGCATCCAACGCCCGGTGCACCGGCCGGCGTTCATTCAGAAGACAGCGGACTTAGGCATGCGCATGGATGTGACGAATATCGGGGACGTCCTCGATGCCCTGGACGC
Organism: uncultured Actinomycetales bacterium; assembly: GCA_913063435.1. Taxonomy (GTDB): domain Bacteria; phylum Actinomycetota; class Actinomycetes; order S36-B12; family S36-B12; genus M55B157. The sequence goes on from CAJXYI010000027.1 coordinate 28,382, forward strand.
GGACGATCACCGTGTATCTGGTTGACGCGAACATCCTGCTGTACGCCGTCGATTCATCCTCGCGCCAGCACACAATCTGTGTTGAGTGGCTGGAGTCAGCCCTGAACGGACACCATCGAGTCGGACTCCCCGCCCAGAGCATTGCCGCGTTCCTGCGCATCAGCACCCACCCTCGCGTGATGGAACGCCCGCTGACTGCCCCGCAATCGTGGGGGATCGCTGAGTCGTGGCTCGCCGCTCCGGCCGTATGGGTCCCGACTGTTACCGCCCGAACATTGACACTTCTGGGTGAGTTGATGGTTGAGGGCGACATCACCGGAAATCTCATCCAGGATGCTCAACTCGCCGCTCTCGCCCTCGAACACGGGTCAACGATCGTGACGACGGACACTGATTTCGCCAGGTTTCCCGTGAGCACTCTCAACTCCCTGTGACGATGGCGGCCACGCGACCTAGGCGCGGATGAGACGCTGCTCGATCACCACATCGTCACCGAGCCGGCCAACTGCCTCGATCAACTCCTGGCCCGCCCGACCTAGTTCCTCATCGCTCATCGGATCGAGAGCATCGAGGATGAACAGCGCTGAGGTGGTGTCCTCGCGAAGCGCGGTGCGCCGAGCCTGTCGCCAATTCCACCGTCGACACGTCACCCCGGCGTCATCACACCACACGACCTCGCCTGGCTCGGGATGCTCGATGACATCCTCGCCGCTGGCCATCGTGTCGAAGGGTTCGCTGCCCGTCGCGCGGATCAGCCGCGGAGCGCCGGCATAACGCGAGAGGTCCTCCCCGCCGATGGGGATGAGGTGCGTGACGCTGATCGCGTTATAGATGTCGGTGAGTCGGTTCACCCGCGGCAACCCAGCAGCGACTCGACGTAAGAGGGCTTCGAGGCTGTGCCGGGTGCGCTGCGGCTTGGCCCCGAACGCCCGATAGGCCTCACGCCAGGACGCGACCTGGGGGATGTCGTCGATTGCCCCATCTCCGATCAGTGCCCGGGCGGATGTTTCCGCGGAAACAAGCATCGCCTCGCTGGCCCCATCACTCGGACCGGGCGTGATTCCTTCGACCGTGATCAGCAGCGCCCGATAGTCCGGTCGCAGCGCGAACACATCCGCATCGACATCCGCATCGACCAACAACTGCATCGACATAGTTCGCCTTCCATCATGGGCGCGCATTGGGGGTGTTCCTGCGCAGCGCCCATAGGATTCCATCCGTGGTGAGCGAATCCTTCGACCAGGTGCGTGCGCGAGTCCAGGCCAGTTTCGACCGTCAGGGCCTGATGAAGCACCTGGGAGCCGAACTGGTGAATATCGAGCCAGGCACGGTCACGGTCCGCTTGACTCACCGACCGGAGATCACCCAGCAGGATGGCTTCATCCACGCCGGGGCGACAAGCAGCATCGCCGATACCGCCGGTGGCTACGCAGCGATGACCGTGATGGACCCTGGCGACAATCCCTTGACGGTGGAATACAAGATCAATCTGATGTCTCCTGCACGCGCACCCGTCCTCGAGGCGGTTGCCACCGTCATCCGCAGCGGGCGCACGTTGACCGTGTGCTCGGTGGAGGTCTTCGGTGTCTACGGTGACCAGCGCTCGATCATCGCCGCCAGCCAGCAGACCCTCTATCGCGCGAATGAAACCTAGAACGAATCGGTAGGACTCAGTTCACCAAAGACCGGTGGCCCTGATCCGTGAGGGATGCAGGGCCACCGGTTCGTTCAGTTTGTGCCTACCTGATGCGGGCCCACCTCACGGTATTGGATTCCGCACTGGCGAACGTCACATACGCGATCAACGGACGCTTCGCCCGCACCTTACGGGTCCAGCGGAACGTCCCGTCCTCTTGCACGATGATCGACGCCTTGCCCTGCTTGAACGCACCACGCTTGGAGAACCGGAAATACGGCACCAGCTTCGTACCCGCCGGAATCCCGACCGAGGTACCCGTGGAACGCACCCGATCCAGACGACGACTATCTGCGGTCCGCTTGCCCTTGATCAACGTGATCGATACATCATTCGCGACAACCCGAACACCCAAGGACACCGCACGCTCACCATTGACCTGCGTGACACCCACGACCTGCAACACATACTCACCCGGAGCCAGATCCGCCGGCAAACGCACCGTCCCGGCGAACTCACCCAGATCATCCACCGTGAGCGCACCCAGATCCATCGTCGAGGCAGCGTTCACCCGCAGCATCGACCCATCACCGATCACCGGCACATCCAAGAACAGGCGCGCCTGCGACCCGGGGCGGAAACCCGTGCCCGACGTGCGAGCCCGGCCATCATCGACCAACAGCAGGACCGCATCGTTTTGCAAGCCCACCGCGTTGCCCCGGTTGTCCTCACCCACCAGATCCAAGGTGAACGAGGTCGAAGCGACCTGCAGGCCCGTTCCCGCACGATCCGGGGCCACCTCCACCTGCACCGGCTGGCCATCCTCCTCAGCCTGCGACTGACCCGGAGCCGGCGGATCCACCAACGGAACCGGCGTCGGATCGATCGGCATATCCGGCGTCACCGGAGCCGACGGCGCATCAGTCGCGCTGCCACCAGCATTACTGGCCCGCACCGAGAACTCATACGCCACACCATTGGTCAACCCGGTCACCACACAACTGACCGCCGGCGCAGTGATCACACACAACTGATTACCCGGCGAAGCAGTCACGAGGTACTGATCCACCTCACCACCACCCTCACCAGGCGTCACCACCACCGTCGCCCGACCATCACCGGCCAAGACACGCACCGCAGCCGGCGGCGCAGGCGCCTCCACCCGCGGCGTCACCGCAGCCGACACCGGCGACACCGGTGACGTGCCACCAGCATTGCTCGCCGTCGCCGTGAACGTGTAGGAGGTCCCATTCATCAAACCACCCACGACGCAGGAGGTGTCAGGAGCCTCGATTTCACACGATGCCCCACCCGGAGCCGCGACGACACGGAATGCCTCCGCCTCACCGCCACCCGAACCAGGTGTGACTGTGACCGTGACCTCTCCGTCACCAGCCACCGCGCTCACCGCACTCGGCGCGCTCGGTGCCTCCGGCAGATCCCCACTCGGCGTGACCGCCACCGACGCCCGCGACGGATCAGAAGACCCCGCAGCATTCGTCGCCGTCACCGTGAACGTGTAGGCCGTCCCATTCGTCAGACCCGTCACGATGCAGTCGGTCCCCGGAGCCGCCACCGTGCACGTCGCTCCACCCGGGGACGCCGTCACCGTGTAGCTCGACGCCCCTCACCCCACCGAGCTTCCGGTTCGCTTGGGGACCGCTCTTCACGGCTGCGACCATCCCCGTGGGTTGGAGTTTGTGGACAAGGTCTAAGTCGCGAAGCACGACGGCCCGTGAAGCTGCACTGGCTGTTAGCGTCGTCCTGGTGGTCGCAGTGGCCCTGACCATCGCCTTCCGCCTCGATGTGTCCTCGATGTCGGAAACCCGCGTTTCCCGTGGAATTCCGATCACGTACGTAGTAACGCCAATAGCAACCACGGAGATCGCGGAAGTGACGTTGCCATCAGGTCTGCCGGCCCTCACGCCAACGGAGGGCGATCAGTGCTGGTCGGCCTTCCCCTTGTGTTCTCCGCAATTGCCGGAGACGCTCCGCCTGAAAGGTGGGGACTTGCAGTCTGGCCTGTTGCCGTAATGACCTGTCGAAGCCGGGTCCACTAGCCTTTCCGTTATGTCCGCTACCCAGTCACCAGTCGTCGACCTGGCGCATGTTGACCGCCGATTTCGATCGGAAGCATCGACGTACCAGAACGCTCGGCCATTCCCGCACATCGCTATGCAGGATGTCTTCGACAGGGAGGTCCTGC
>CAJXYI010000028.1 GCA_913063435.1 uncultured Actinomycetales bacterium
AGCCCGACCTTCAGCCCGACCTTCAGCCCGAACCCCAGCCCGACCCTCAGCCCGACCTTCAGCCCGACCCTTACCGAACCCCAGCCCCATTCCTCGACCGCCCCAGCACATCTGCCAACCAGCCCCAGTCCCACCGACGTGAATGAAGGATGCACCGTGAGCGAACCGCCGGCACCTCGCCGAGGTCGAGCCGCGCGCATCGTGGCCGGCCTCGCCGCGCTCGCGGTCATCGCCACCGCACTCGTCGGTGCCGGCATGGAGTTCCTGTATGGGCGACTGCAGGGCAACATCACCTCCCTCGATGTATCGGGCGTCCTCGGCCGCGCGCCCAACACCACCGTCACCGACGAGGCCGGCAACTACCAGCCGCTGACGATCTTGCTCATGGGCTCCGATACTCGCGAGGGTCAGCCTGATGCCCGCTATGGCGATCCGAGCATTCATTCCAATGCCCGATCGGACACCACGATCTTGCTCCACGTCGGCGCCGATCGAAGTTTCGCCACCGCGGTCAGCATCCCCCGCGACACCTGGGTAACCCTGCCGGAATGTCCGCGCACCGGGAGCGCAGAGATGGGCGGTGGATTCGAAGCCAAGTTCAACACCGCCTTCGAGATCGGAGGTCCCGGCTGCACGATGAAACTCGTCGAGCAGATGTCGGGGTTGCAGATCGATCACTTCGCCGTCGTCGACTTCATCGGCTTCACCAACGTCGTCAATGCTCTCGGCGGGGTCGAGGTGTGCCTGACCGAGTCAGTCGATGATCCCGACAGCAAACTCACCCTTCCCGCCGGTACGAGCGTCGTGGATGGGGAGCAAGCGCTGGCATTCGTTCGAGCTCGCAAGACCCTGTCCGATGGATCCGATCTCTCCCGGATCAAACGCCAACAGGCCTTCCTGTCCTCGATGGTGCGCGAGGCAACCGCCGCGCAGTTGTTCTTGAATCCGGTGCGCTTGTATTCCGTGCTCGATGCCGCCACGTCTTCGCTGACCACCGATCCCGGCCTCGCCGACCGTGATGTGCTGCAGGAGACCGCCCTCAGCCTGCGCTCGGTGCAACCGAGCGACATCACCTTCTTGACGATGCCATGGGTCGAGCGCGGAGACGGCGCGAATGTCGTGATGGACGACGAACGCGCATCGAGGGTGTGGCAGTCGATCGCTGACGATGTGCCGTGGAAGAAGCCTCGGCGCACCTCCGATACCGGATCCAGTAGCGATGCTGACGCGCTCACGGTCGCACCATCCAGCATCCTCGTCACGGTCCTCAACGGCAGCGGAGTGGCTGGCAGAGCCGGCGAGACATCCCAGGTGCTGGCATCCGCCGGGTTCGTCATCGTCAACGTCGGCGATGCCGACCGCCCTGACTACGCCAGGACCCAGGTTCGCTACGCCCCCGGTTCTTTGGAATCCGCGCGCACTGTCGCAGCAGCACTGCCAGGATCGGAACTCGTCGAGGATGCGAATGCCACGACGGTCACGATCGTGCTCGGTCAGGACTTCACCGCTGTCACCGATGTCACGGTCGGGAGCCCGGAGGACACCGGTCCATCGGATGAATCCATCACCGACGAGGACATTGACGATGTGGTCGATGACGCGATCACCGATTCCACGACGGCCGACACCGTCCGCTGCGACTAGTCGGTCCGCTCGCGCGGCATCGTGAATACCGCTGCGCCTTTCTCGAAATCGAGTTCCACCACCGAAACGCCAGCGACCCGCTGCTGCCAGTCGGTCACGATCTCCTGTTCGTCCCGCCGGATGAGGTCATCGAGGACGACCCGCGCACCCGGTGCCAACCGATCGCGCAGAATCGGCAGTGCCGGCCAGCGAGCCTGCTCGCTTCCGGCGCCCGGCGGCCCGTCGACACTGAGTAATGCGATGCCGTCGAGGTCATCGAAGACCACCGGGTCGTACCACTGCCCCGCTCGACCATCGACCGTCACGGGTACGAGTGGTGCGTGGCGAACCTCCAGCCACTGGGTGACACCCTGAGCCTGCCCAAGTTGTCGGGTTGCCTCGGCATAGGACTCATCGTGATCGATCGCGATGACACAGCCGGGAATCCGGGCATGGCGCAACGCGGCCGCCATCCACACACTCGACTGGCCGCTGCCGAGATCGACGATGAGGCGGGGCTGGTTGTTCAGCACCTCGCCGACCAACCACAGCAGCAGATCCTCCGAGGCAGCCCAGGTTCCCGCGCGCGGCATCGGACGGGGGAGATCGATAAGCCGCTGCAGTTGCACATACGCCTCGAGCAATGCCACCTGGTCATCGAAGTGGCGCCGCGTGCCTCGCCCCTCGGCCACGACAGCCTCGCGGGTTTTCGCGGCAGATTCGACCACCGCTCTCGCACTCTCTTGACGATCCTTCGATGCGTCCTCGAATCCCTTACGCATTCGCTGGCCGAGGTCATCGCGCGTGCGACGGGATTCCCACTCCACGGCGTCGATCGTGCGCAAGAGCGCCATCTCATTGCGTCGACCCGCCCCGGCACCCGCGCGCGCCCAGGCCGCACCCTGACCCAGGATCCCTCCGATGACCAGGCCGACACCTGCACTGAGTCCCATGGTCGGCAACGACGCGGTCGTGCTCCAGGCGATACCGGCGGCCAGCACTGCAAGGACCAGTCCTGCGATGATCGGCAGCGCCCGATCCGCGATCACCTTCGCCAGCATCCGTGCTCCCACCACTTATCGCCCGCTTCGGACGTCCCCGCTTTCACCGTGTTGATCGACCAGCACGCGCTGTGCGGCGAACCTGACCGCGAGGCTACTCTGCACATTCGTGAGCAGTGCTTCAGTACCGCCGGATGCGCCAGGCGTGTCGGTGGTGATGCCGGTGCTGAACGAAGAACGCCACCTCGCCACCGCCGTGGCGCAAATCCTCGCCACCGACTACCCCGGACCGGTCGAGGTCGTCCTCGGCCTGGGGCCGTCGACGGATCGAACCGACACCATCGCAGCCGATCTGGCCGCACATGATGCCCGAATCCGTCTTGTCGACAATCCCACCGGTCGCACCTCTGCCGCATTGAACGCAGCCATCGGCGCAGCCAGCCACGACATCATCGCGCGCGTCGATGGACACGCGCTCATCCCACCGGATTACCTCGGCATCGCCGTGGCCACCCTGCTCGAAACGGGAGCCGACAATGTCGGTGGGATCATGGGTGCACGCGGGGAAAGCGCCTTCGAACGTGCGGTCGCCGCCGCCATGACCTCTTGGTTCGGGGTTGGCGGTGCCGCATTCCATATCGGAGGGCAGGCCGGTCCAGCTCTGACCGTGTACCTCGGCTGCTTTCGACGCAGTGCACTCGAACGTGTCGGCGGTTTCGACGAATCGATGATTCGCGCCCAGGATTGGGAACTCAATCACCGCATTCGCGAGACAGGCGGTCTGGTGTGGTTCACGCCCGACCTGCACGTGACCTATCGGCCCCGCAACTCCGTGAGAGCGCTAGCCAAGCAGTACTGGCAGTACGGCAGGTGGCGCAGAGAAGTCACCCGCCGTCATCCCGAAACCGTGTCACCGCGCTACCTCGCCGCACCTGCAACGGTGCTCGGCATAGGCTCCGGTGCACTTATGGGACTGATCGGCACGGTCACGCGGCATCGAAGACTGGGAACGCTCGGCTGGTCGGCGCCGGCCGCCTACGCCGCCGGGAATCTCGCCGCATCAGCCTGGATCGGCCGTGACCAAATGACTAGCGTTCGAGTCCGCATCCCGATCGCTTTGGCCACCATGCATCTGGCGTGGGGTGCGGGATTCCTGCGGGGCGCATGAATCAGGCGCCGGGCCGACCCAGTCCGCGATAGGTGAAACCCGCCGCTCGCCAGGTAGCCAGGTCGAGCGCGTTGCGTGCATCGACGACGACCCGGTTGCGCATCGAAGGGGCGATGCCGTGCGGATCGATGTCGAGATAGTCGCGCCATTCGGTGAGCAGCAGCAGCACATCGGCACCGGCGACCGCGTCCTGTGGGGAATCGGCATATGCCAGATGCGGGAACGAGTACCGCGCATTGTCCATCGCGCGCGGATCATGCACGACGACCTCGCCGCCCTCGGTGTAGATCGCCGCTGCGACATCCAGCGCTGGCGAGTCACGCACATCGTCGCTATTGGGCTTGAACGCCGCACCCCACACCGCAATCTGGCGATCGCGGAAACGACCTCCTACGGCTTCGCGAGCGAGGTCGACGGTGCGACGTCGTCGGCGCAGGTTGATCTCGTCGACCTCGCGCAGGAATGTCAACGCCTGATCGACACCGAGTTCACCGGCACGCGCCATGAACGCGCGAATATCCTTCGGCAGGCACCCACCCCCGAACCCGAGTCCGGCCCGCAGGAACTGTTCCCCGATGCGCGGATCCATGCCCAGCGCCTTCGACAGTGTCACCACATCGGCACCGGTCGCCTCACACACCTCCGACATGGCGTTGATGAACGAGATCTTCGTCGCGAGGAAGGCATTAGCCGACACCTTCACCAGTTCCGCAGTCGGCAGATCCGTTACCAGCCACGGTGTCCCCTCTGCCAGCAGCGACGCATAGACCTCACGCAGCAGCTGCTCATCGGAGGCATCCGTGATGCCTGCCACCAGACGGTCCGGATGCAGTGTGTCCGCCACCGCGTGGCCCTCGCGCAGGAACTCCGGATTCCACGCCACATGCACACCGGCACCGGCCGGTGCGCCAGCCTGCAACCGAGCGGCCATCTCCGCAGCCGTCCCGACCGGAACCGTCGACTTGCCCGCCACCAACGTCGGGTGACGCAGATGCGGTGCCAGCGCATCGACCGCCGCCCACACCTGGGACAGATCCGCACCATAGGCGCTGGCCTTCTGCGGGGTGCCCACGCACACGAAATGCACCTCGGCATCCGCCGCATCTGCAGGATCGGTCGAGAACCGAAGCCGACCCGCAGCCAGATTGCGCTGGAGCACCTCAGGCAGGCCCGGTTCGAAGAACGGCACCCGTCCGGCCGTCAACGCCTCAACCTTCGCTGGATCGGCATCGATCCCCACGACGTCGTGGCCGAGTTCGGCCATGCATGCCGCATGGGTCGCCCCCAGATAGCCCGTCCCGATCACGCTCAAGCGCATATCGGTGAGCGTAGTGGGCGTAACCTTGGCGCTCGTGGCCTACACCGTGTACGACGAAGACCTGTCTCCTCAATCACCCGAGCAATCGCAGGTGACCCTGGCGCGGGTGATGGAGGTCATGGATGCCAATAACCTCGGGAACGTCCACGGTGGGGTCATCATGCGCGCGGTAGACACCACGGCGGGAACCTGTGCGACCCGGCAGTGCGGTGGGCCAGCGGTCACCGCGTTCATGGACGAGATGGCGTTCTTGGAACCGGTGCGCATCGGTGACATCCTGACCACGATGGCGTCGGTGAACTGGACGGGGCGCACATCGCTCGAGGTCGGGGTTCGCGTCGAAGCGCAGCGTTATGGCGAGGTGCAACCGACCCACGTGGGTTCGGCCTATCTGGTGTTCGTCGCCATCGCCGATGATGGGACACCCCGGCGCGTCCGCCCCATCGCACCGGAAACCGACGTCGACATGCGACGATTTCGTGAAGCTGAGATCAGACGGGAAAGCCGACTTGCGCGACGGACTGCGATCAGAAAGTTCCGCGCCATTCGATGACAGGACAGGCATCCATCACCATGTCCGCACCCGCATCGATGACACGCTGGGCTGCATCCTCATCGATCACATCGAGTTGGAACCACACAGCGCCGGCCCCAGCAGCGATCGCCTCATCGGCGAACTCCCCAGCACGCGATGAACGCACGAACACATCGACGACATCCGGCTCCCCGAGTTCTGCTGCCGCCTGGGCGATCGTGCGATAACCGTGTTCTCCGTGCACCGCTTCGGCCCTGGGATGGATGGGCACGATTCGTTTGTGATGATTCTTCAGGAACTGGGCGACACCGTATGCGGCCCGCTCAGGCGAGTTGCCTAATCCGACGATGAACCAGGTCTGCGCCTCGCGCAAGATGCGAGCTTTGGTCGATGCATCTCCGTACAGTCGCGAATCACCCACGGTGGCGAACTCGCTCGCCCTTGGCCTGCGCGGATTCGCGAAGGGCATCGGCGAAATCACCGAGGCGTGCCGACAACTGCGCATCAGTGGCGGCGAGGATGCGAATCGCGAGTAGGCCAGCGTTGCGCGCATTGCCGATACCAACGGTGGCAACCGGCACACCCGCGGGCATCTGCACGATCGACAGCAACGAATCCAAACCGTCGAGGTGCGCCAGCGGCACGGGAACACCGATCACCGGCAGGGTCGTCATCGACGCGACCATCCCCGGCAGATGAGCCGCTCCCCCAGCACCGGCGATCAAGACCTTGAGCCCGCGATCGGCGGCTGATTCGGCATAGCTCAACATCTGTCGCGGCATCCGATGCGCTGAGACCACATCCGCCTCGACGCGAACACCGAATTCCGCGCAGGCTCGAGCGGCAGCTTCCATCACCGGCCAGTCGGAGTCACTTCCCATGATGATGCCGACCAGCGGCGATGCAGCCGCTGCATCACTTGCTGCCACCTCATTCGGCGATGGCTTATTCATCGACGACTCCCATCAGGTAGTCCGCGCCATGATGGGCGCGGGCGAGCAACTCGTCCAGATTGTCGCCGACCACGGTGACATGTCCGAGCTTGCGTCGGGGCCGGATCGATTTTCCGTAGAGATGAACATGCAGGCCGGGATCTCGCGCCATGACATGGCGGAAGGCGTCATGCAATGGCGGGATCGGTCCCTCGGGGCCGATCACATTGACCATCACGGTGTAGGGCGCGATCGCTACCGGATCGCCAAGTGGCCAATCCAGCACCGCGCGCAGATGATTCTCGAACTGACTGGTCACCGCGCCCTCGATCGACCAGTGGCCCGAGTTGTGCGGACGCATGGCCAACTCGTTGACGACGATGCGACCGGAGACGACGAATAGCTCCACTGCCAGCATGCCGATGACATCGAGTTCACGGGCAATGCGCAGGGCGAGATCAGTCGCCTGCACCGCGAGATCAGGATCGAGGCCCGGAGCGGGAGCGATCACCTCGGCGCACATTCCCTCGACCTGCACGGTCCGCACCACCGGATAGGCCACTGCCTGCCCGTGCGGCGATCGTGCGACCTGGGCGGAGATCTCGATGTCGAATGGCAGGTATTCCTCGACGAGCCAGACCGCGGATTCGGCCAGGGGCGTCTCCTGCATGATCACCGCGGCCCGTGACTCGTCCTCGACCACCCACACCCCGCGTCCGTCATAGCCACCACGGGAAACTTTCAACACGACCGGCCAACCATGCTGCTCGGCGAAGAGCGCAACATCCGCGGATCGAGCAACACGGGCCCAGGCCGGAACAGGGGCGCCCATCGTGGTCAAGGCCTGCCTCATGTGCCACTTGTCCTGAGCATGTCGCAACGCCTCGGGACCGGGGCGAACGTGCACTCCGCGAGCGCGCAACTGCTCCAGCATCGACGGTGGCACGTGCTCATGGTCGAAGGTCATCACGTCGCAGGCTGTCGCCAACTCATCCAACGCTCTCAGATCGTCGTGCCGGCCGAGTACCACCCGTCGTGCGACCTGGGCGGCGGATTCGTCGGCGCTGGTCGCCAGTACTGACAAGTCGATGCCGAGCGCCGCTGCGGGTGCTGCGGTCATGCGGGCCAGTTGGCCACCGCCCACCATTCCCACCCGTGGCCGATCCTGCCCACCCATGCGACCCGCGTGTGCTGCATCGGGAGAGGAATCCCCCGACGAGGAGGCTGGGGTGAGGGAGTTCACATCGGCGATGCTAGTGATGACCGGTCCGCGTTCGACATCCCCGGGGTGGAGCCAGGTATTCTCCAGCGGTGTCCCAGAATCGTCTCGAGCGTGTCGCAGGATCATCGGCACCTCGACCAGGTGCGGCTTCGCGCCTGCCGTCGATCACCGCACTGACACGCTGGCTGCGCGCGACCGGTCAGACGGTCATGCGCGAAATGGCGAAGTTCGGGGTGGTGGGGCTCGTCGCACTCGTCGTCGATGTGGGCCTGTTCAACCTGCTGCGCTACGCCGGCGGGGAGGGACCGTTCTATGACCGCCCTCTCACAGCGAAGGTGATCAGCGTCATTGCCGCCACGACGGTCGCATATTTCGGAAACCGATTCTGGACATTTCGATATCGCGGCCGAACGGGCATGGGTCGCGAATACGCGCTGTTCTTCGTGTTGAACGGCGTGGGCATGCTCATCGCGCTGGGGTGTCTGTGGTTCAGCCACTATGCGCTGGGGTTGACCAGCCCTCTCGCCGACAACATCAGCGCCAACGTCGTCGGTCTCGCGCTCGGGACGATCTTCCGGTTCTGGTCTTACCGTCGCTGGGTTTTTCCTGCGTTACCCATCACCGAGGTCAGCGCCCGAGCCTGACCGCGCCGCGGCTCGACCGGTCGACATCGCGACCTATTCCCCCGAAGCCCGAATCCAGGCTGATGACTGCTGCACTTCGAAGGACCGCACCACGCCGATCCCGCGCAATCGCCTCGGTGCCGTCTGTCGGATGACGATGGCGGAATCACTGGACAGGGCCCGTGCCGTGGCGGCGTCGACGCGCGTGGTTCCGGGTCGGGCAAGGGCGGTCAGCCGACTGGCGAGGTTCACCGTCGACCCGAACACATCACCCATCCGGCGCAGCACCGGCCCCGTTGCGACGCCGATACGCAACTCGGGCAGGTCCGGATGCCCTCCGGCGCGAGCATGCAGGGCGAAGGCAGCCTGAGCGGCGGTCTCAGGATCATCAGCCGTGAACAGCACCTCGTCACCCACGGTCTTGATCAGGTGTGCACCGGATTCGACGACGACATCGGAACTGACCGATTCGAAGCCATCGATCACCCGGGCCAGATCGACATCCTCGAGCTGGCGTGCCAGCCGCGTGAAACCCACGAGGTCGGCGAAGACCACCGACGCTTGCACGTCAGGTGATCCGTCGGTGGGAGCTAGTCGACGTTCCATCGCGGCGGCAACATGCCGACGCCAGACATGCACGAGGAGTTCTGCCATCGAGGGCAGAAGTGCCTGCGCCCGATCGAGAGCGACGGCCAGGGCTTCACGGTCGGCCAGTTCGTCAACGGTCAATTCGCCGTTGTCGACCAGGGCCCGCCCGAGGGCCTCTACCTGCCAGTCGGCCAATCGAGCCGTGGTCTGGCCCAGTGCACGAGCCACGGTCACGGCAACGGAATCGTCCAGCAGTCCGTCATCGATCAGGTTCGCAACGATTGTCAATGCCTCGAGATCGGCGTCGGTGAAGATCGCAGCCCCCCGCGCATCCGGGAAACCCATCGCCCGCCACATCGCCTTGACCACCGGCTCGGGGACATCGGTGCGAGCCAGCAGATCCTCACTGGTGTACTTCGGGCGAGCACCGAGAATGAGTCGGTCGATGGCCTCGATGACAAGAAGCGTCTCGTTCGAGTCAGTCACGAACCATCTCCCGGGAGCACTGGATCGCCTCCCGTCGCCTCACTGCGGCGGCGACGGCGTTCATCATCCTCTTCGTGCAGGCGGTAGACCTCACGCTGAATCGTTTCCACGTTCGGAACGTCATCGATGACGAGGTCCTCATCCCCCGCGGATTCGATCTCGAGGCGTCCGTAGTTCAGCATTCGACCGACGACGCTGATCTCGAAGGACACGTTGTTCACCTTTGCCAGCGGCATGTCCCGGCCCCGCTTTGCCACAAGGCCGGCCCGAGTGATGATGCGGCGGTTGGTGAACACGTACTGCGTGGTGATCCAGAACAGGAATGGCCGCACCGCGAAGACGATCATCAACGCCACCGCCACGATCACGATCACCCAGCGACCGATCGATCCCAAAGTCCCGGAAAACCAGGAACCCCACATCAGCGCCAACCAGGTCGCTGCGAAAACCACTCCGATCACAACCACGGAGGGCACGATCAGGGCCCGCCAGTGGGGTTTCATCTCGGTGACGATGACTTCGCCCTCACCGAGCAGTCGTCGTGGGTATCCCATGGGTGCATCGTTGCACGGTGGCGGGACGCGAAATGAGGAGTTCGGGAAGTTCGATGACGTGACCGGTCACACGTTCACCTACCCCGCCATCGGCCGCATCGGGGTCATTCAGCGAGCGTGACGTCACCGGCGGACACCGCTGTGACGGTGCCTGTGGCGCTTTCGACGAGCAGCAAACCGGTGCCATCGACTCCCATCGCCATCCCCTGCCATGACTCGGCTCCTGCAACAGTCGTCACCGACACCCGTCGACCCAGGGTGATGCAGCGAGCACGGTAGTCGTCTAGATCATGCTCGCCGCGCGACCAGGCCGATGCGGACTGCGACACCGCATGCAGGACGTCTACGGCAGCCTCGGCTCGGGAGAGTCCTTCTCGATGGCTGTCGTCAGCGATGTCCGCAAGCGCGATAGCGCCTGCATCCTCGGGGGCGGAGAGCACATTGAGTCCGACCCCGATCACGATGGCTCCATCAGACAATCGCTCGGCCAGAATGCCGGCGACCTTCGCCACTGACAGACGGTCGTTCGCGTCCTTGTTGTCACTGACGTCCTGTGCGATCCCGGTGTGATCCGCCGAGGGGGCTTGCACCGTGCCGACGTTGCCAGCCCGCACGATGTCTCCAGCCCGCACTATGTCCCCGGCCCAGACAATGTCGTTGGGCCACTTGACCCACAGGTGCGCACCCGACCGCTGGGACAGGACACCTGCGAGGTTGGAGCCGATCAGCAGTGGCAAGACGCCGAGTGTGTTCGCGGGGATATCGCCTGGGCGCAGCAGCACACTGGCCCAGACGCCCGTTCCCGGGGGCGACTGCCAGGTTCGGCCGTGCCGGCCACGACCGGCTGTCTGCTCATCGGCCACGATCGACGTGCCGTCAGGCGCCCCAGCCTCGGCGCGCTCCCGCAGTTCCTCCATCGTCGAGCCCACCGTGGCGAGGACGAGCGGTGTCGGCCACGGTGCCCAGTCGGGGTCGTCCGCGAGAATCTCCAACCGTGCGGCGAGGCGACGGGCGTCGTCGGGCAGCGAGTCCACCTGGCTACAGTACGCAGCGTGACGAAGCCGGCTGATACACCGCATCCACCACGCACGACGGCGGAGAAATCCGCTGATTTGGAGAACCGCCGTACGCAAGCTCGCGATCGGCGTTCAGCCGCGGTGGATAAGCAGCACGCCAAGGGCAAGATGACCGCTTGGGAACGGATCCAGGCACTGCTGGACCCGGATTCCTTCACCCAGATCGACGGTCTAGCCCGACATCGCTCGCACAACTTCGGTCTGTATGACAACCGACCGTACGGCGACGGCGTCATCACCGGATACGGCACCATCGACGGTCGCCCCGTGTGCGTGTTCGCCCAGGACTTCACGGTGTTCGGCGGTTCCCTCGGCGAAGTGTTCGGTGAGAAGATCGTCAAGATCATGGACTTGGCCATGAAGACCGGATGTCCAGTCATCGGCATCAACGATTCCGGTGGCGCTCGCATCCAGGAGGGCGTTGTCTCACTCGGGCTGTATGGCGAGATCTTCTTCCGCAATGTTCTGGGCTCAGGGGTTGTGCCGCAGATCTCGTTGATCATGGGACCCTGCGCCGGTGGTGCGGTGTACTCCCCTGCGATCACCGACTTCACCATCATGGTCGACCAGACATCCCACATGTTCATCACCGGACCCGACGTCATCAAGACCGTCACCGGAGAGGACGTGGCATTCGAGGACCTCGGCGGTGCACGCACCCACAACACCAAGTCCGGCGTGGCGCACTACATGGCCGCCGACGAAGCAGACGCGTTCGACTACGTTCGCGCGCTCCTGTCGTACCTACCGAGCAATAATCTCGACGAACCCCCCGCAATCCCCGTTGAAGCGGACTTGGCCGTCAGTGACGTCGATCGGGAACTCGACACGATCATCCCGGATTCACCTAATCAGCCCTATGACATGCACACCGTCATCGAACACGTCCTCGACGACGGTGAATTCCTGGAAACCCAACCACTGTTCGCACCCAATCTGGTCTGTGGTTTCGGACGGATCGAAGGGCATCCCGTCGGCGTCGTGGGCAACCAACCGATGCAGTTCGCCGGAACCCTCGATATCGATGCATCCGAGAAGGCCGCCCGCTTCGTGCGCACCTGCGATGCATTCAATATTCCCGTTGTGACCTTCGTCGACGTGCCTGGATTCCTGCCCGGAACCGATCAGGAATGGGACGGCATCATCCGCCGCGGTGCGAAGTTGATCTACGCCTACGCCGAGGCCACCGTTCCCCTCGTCACCATCATCACTCGAAAGGCCTACGGCGGCGCCTACGTGGTGATGGGATCCAAGCATCTCGGTGCCGATATCAACCTCGCGTGGCCGACCGCACAGATCGCGGTGATGGGGGCCCAGGGTGCGGTGAACATTCTCTACCGCAACGACATCGCCAACGCCGACGATCCCGAAGCCCGTCGGGCCATGCGCATCGAAGAGTACGACGCGACACTGGCCAATCCCTATGTCGCCGCTGAGCGCGGATATGTCGATCGGGTCATCCTCCCCAGCGAGACCCGAGAACAGGTCACTCGCGCCCTGCGCACCCTGCGCGGCAAGCGTGCGACCCGACCCCCGAAGAAGCATGGGAACATCCCCCTCTGATGAACGATCGGGTGATGAACGACGAGGCCACAGGTGCGGCATCGGATGCCGCACCGGCCGCTGGCGAGATTCGGATCACGGGCGGTGCGACGCCGGTGGAGATCGCTGCGGTAATCGCCGTCGTGGCATCGATGAACGTGTCCCCTCCCGTGAGTCCACCGCGGCGCATCTGGGGTTCACCTTCGTCCTCGATGCGCCAGGCTCTACTGCCGGGCAACGGGGCCTGGCGTGCCTCGGCCCTCCCCCGTTAACGCTGCGGCCGAACAAGTGAAGGCCAAGGGTGGCCGAGCTCCCGCGCGAGGCGACGAACCGCGGGCAGCGACACCCCGATCACGTTTCCCGGATCCCCGTCGATCCTGGCGATGAACGGTGCTCCTCTGCCATCGAGGGTGAACCCACCGGCAACCTGCAATGGCTCCCCTGATGCGATGTAGTCGTCGATTTCGTCATCATCCGCATCGCCCATCGTGACCGTCGTCGACACGAGTTCCTGCGCCTGGCGTCCAGTCGCGGTGTCGATCAGGCAGTGCCCTGTGCGCAGTACACCGCTGCGTCCCCGCATCGCTTCCCATCGGGCCCGGGCTATGTCCGCGGTGCCTGGCTTGCCCATCGCCTGACCATCGAAGTCGAAGACCGAGTCGCAGGCCAGCACGAGTGCTTCCTGCGCCTGCGGGAGTGCTGCAACGGCAGCAGCCTTCGCTCGGGCGAGCAGCGATGCGATATCCGCGGAGCTGGGATCGCCTTGGGCTTCTACCACCGCGTCTTCATCGACACCGCTGACGATGATGACGGGGACCACTCCCGCCTGCTCGAGTAACCGACGCCGGGAAGGGGATGCCGAGGCAAGGATGAACACGCCCCCAGAGTGCCACGCCGGGGGCAGTCCCTAGACTTCGCCGCGTGCATAAAGTCCTCATCGCCAATCGTGGCGAGATTGCCGTCCGAATCGCTCGAGCATGCCGGGACGCCGGCCTGACCTCCGTCGCGGTGTACGCCGATCCCGATCGCGACGCCCTGCACGTCGAGGTCGCCGATGAGGCATACGGGCTCGGGGGGGCCACGGCCGCTGAGACCTACCTCGACATCGCCAAGGTGATCGATGTCGCAGTGCGCAGTGGTGCAGACGCGGTGCATCCCGGATATGGCTTCCTTTCAGAGAATGCCGATTTCGCTCAGGCGGTCATCGATGCCGGCCTCACCTGGATCGGTCCTCCGCCACAGGCCATCCGCGACCTCGGCGACAAGGTCTCCGCGCGACACATCGCCGCGCGCGCCGGGGCGCCACAGGTTCCCGGCACTGCCGATCCGGTAACCGGCGCCGATGAGGTCGTGGCCTTCGCCCGGGAGCATGGGCTGCCCGTCGCGATCAAAGCCGCCTTCGGTGGAGGCGGGCGCGGCCTGAAAGTCGCTCGTACGCTCGAGGAAATCCCCGAGCTGTACGACTCGGCGGTGCGTGAGGCAGTCGCAGCATTCGGCCGAGGGGAGTGTTTCGTCGAGCGGTATCTCGATCGACCCCGTCATGTCGAGACGCAGATCCTCGCTGACTCTCAGGGCAATGTCGTTGTGGTGTCTACCCGTGACTGCTCCCTGCAGCGACGCCACCAGAAGCTGGTCGAGGAAGCACCGGCGCCGTTCTTGACCCCTGAACAGATCGAGCAGCTCTACACCGCTTCCAAGGCCATCGCCCGCGAAGCCGGATACATCAATGCGGGAACCTGCGAGTTCCTCGTCGGCGAGGACGGCACGATCAGCTTCCTCGAGGTCAACACCCGCCTGCAAGTGGAACACCCGGTCAGCGAGGAGATCTCCGGCATCGATTTGGTCCGCGAGCAATTCCGCATCGCAGATGGCGGCCTCGTCGATTACCCCGATCCGGTGCTGCGTGGACACAGCATCGAGTTCCGCATCAACGGCGAAGACCCCGGCCGCGGCTTCCTGCCGGCTCCGGGTGCGCTCACCCGATGGGAACTACCCAGCGGTCCAGGTGTGCGCGTCGATGCGGGTTTCCGATCGGGTGACGTGATCGGCGGCAACTTCGACTCCCTCTTGGCCAAGATCATCGTCACCGGACGTGATCGCGCCGAAGCGCTGCAGCGAGCACGCCGGGCCCTGCATGAATTCAGCGTCGACGGGATCGCGACGGCCACGACCTTCCACCGCGTCGTGGTCGAAGATCCCGCATTCGCGCCGAGCAATCCGAACGAGCCGTTCACTGTGCATACGCGCTGGATCGAGACCGAATTCGACAACACGATCCCCGCCTACACCGACACCGCCGAGGGCGACGATCCCGCAGAGCGGACTTCCATGGTCGTCGAGGTCGACGGCAAGCGTCTGCACGTCAGTCTGCCCGCGGGCTTTGCCGCGGCCAGCCCACCCGCGTCAGCGAATGGCTCGAAGCCCAAGCGCGGCCGTACGAAGGGCAGCGGCAGCGGCGCCTCCGGCGACTCGGTGACCGCACCCATGCAGGGCACCGTGGTGAAGATCGCCGTCGAGGACGGCCAGCAGGTCGCTGAAGGTGACCTGATCGTGGTGTTGGAGGCGATGAAGATGGAGCAGCCCCTCACCGCGCACAAGGCGGGGACGGTTACCGCGCTGTCAGCTGAGGTCGGCACGACGGTGCCCGCCGGAACGGTGCTGTGCGAGCTGTCCGACTGACGTCGAAGTCCGGCTCATTCACCTGGCGGCGACCCACCCCTGAGCGGCCTCTGCCCTCGAGGTGTTGCCGGACTCCTGAGAACCCGCCGGCCGATAACCGGCACTTTCCGTCGCGTCGACGGGTGGGCCCGCCCGCTGCTGACTTCTGCGCGACCGAGCGGGTCGGGTAGCGTCGATGCATGGACAGCATGGACAGAGTCGGCATCCCGGTCCTCGCGCTGCGGCGCCCCTCCATCGGCTACCTCACCCGCTTCGCCGCGGTCATCGCTGTGATCCTCGGCGCATTCCTATGGGCCCCGACTGCCGCTCAGGCGATCACCGTCGATGAGGTCGCCACGCAGTTGCGAGCCCAGAACGTCTACAACGACCCGGCAGCCCAGAACGCGCTCACATCGAGCCAGGTCGGCGATCTGCAAGCGCAGATCTCGACGACCGGCCTACCGATCTATGTCGCGGTACTGCCCGAATCCCTGTCCGCGACCGCTGGCGGTCCCGATCAATTGCTGCGCGACGTCCGCGATTCCGTCGGGCGCGGTGGCGTGTACGCGATCATCGCCGGCAATGCATTCCGCGCCGGTGGGACCGACTATTCGGTGACCTCGATCGCCGAGTCCGCTTTCGCCTCGCAAAGCAGCAATGGACCCTTCGCCGTTCTGGAGGCATTCGTCGCGGGTGTCGATGCGCAATACGGTGCCGGCGCAGCCGGTGGTGGATCGAATTCGGCTGCCTCGGGAATCGCCGTACTCGTCTTTCTCTTGATCGTCATCGCGGTGATAGCCGTCGTCGTCCTCTTCGCGGTCCGGCGGTCGCGCAGACAACGTGCCCTGTGGGCGGCGCAGATGCGGGACGTGCTGGACGAGGACATCACCGAACTCGGGGAACGGCTCGGGAGTTTCGATCTCGCCGATCCGCGGCTCGATCAATCGGGTCGTGATCAACTGCAGACTGCCTTGGACGCCTACGCTCACGCCGGTGACCGCAGTGCGACGTTGACATCGGAGGCCGATGTCGCGGCCACAACAAAAGCCCTCGATGACGGCCGCTATGCCCTCGCGTGCGTCGAGGCGAGTATGAAAGGCGAGGCTCCCCCGGCCCGCCGGGCACCCTGCTTCTTCGACCCTCGACACGGTGTCAGCCTGGAGGATGTGATGTGGGCGCCGCGTCTTGGACAGGCACATGAGGTGCCTGCGTGCACGGTGTGTTCGACCACCATCGCCGAAGGCGGCACTCCCCAGGCGAGGGAGGTCGAGGTTGCCGGCGTGCGCCAGCCGTACTGGGATGCGGGGAGCGCCTACGCGCCCTACGCACGTGGCTACTTCTCCGGATTCGGCACAACCATGGCGGCCGCCTTCGCCGGCACGATGATCGCCAACTCCCTGTTCACCCCCGCAGTCGCATCAGCATCGGGTTTCGGCGACGGTGGAGGCTTCGGTGGCGGCGACTTCGGCGGTGGGGGCTTCGGTGGCGGCGATTTCGGCGGTGGGGGCTTCGGCGGCGGCGATTTCTAATCGACGGCCAGCTCATCCAGCGCGTGCAGGCGGCGAGCTGCTTCGGCGATCGATCCGCTCATACTCGGATAGACCGTGAACGCCGCCGCCAGCGCATCGACATCGAGACGCGCATCGACGGCGAGGGTGATCGCGTGGATGAGTTCGCTGGCGTGTGGCGCGACGACCACACCACCGATCACGATGCGCGAACTCCGGCGGCAGAACACCTTCACGAATCCATGATGAATGCCCTGCATCTTCGCTCGGGCATTCGTGGCCAGAGGCAGCATCACTGAATCAGCACGCACGTCACCGGAATCCACCTGCTGCTGAGTCACTCCGACGGTGGCGATCTCGGGGTCGGTGAACACAGTGCTCGACACCGTGTCCAGGCGAAGCGGCGACACCGCGTCACCGAGTGCATGCCACATTGCGATCCGGCCCTGCATCGCGGCAACTGATGCGAGCATCAGCACGCCTGTCACGTCTCCAGCGGCATACACGCCACGCACCGATGTGCGTGACACCCGATCCACCTCGATGCACCCTCGCTCATCAGTGGTCACGCCCAGCTCAGCCAGACCGAGATCCTCGGTATTGGGCAGCGATCCGACCGCCAGGAGGACGTGGGATCCGGACACAACCCGTCCGTCCTCGAGGGTTACTTCGACAGCGTTTCCGACACCGTTTCCGACACCGCTATCGACGCGACGAGCAGCCACGGCCCGAGCCCTCGACAGCACGGTCATGCCGCGTTCGGCGAACACGTCCTCGACCACCGCCGCGGCATCCGGATCCTCGCCAGGCAGCACCCTGTCCCTGCTGGACACGAGCACCACATCGCAACCGAGCGCGTTATAGGCCGAGGCGAACTCAGCCCCGGTCACCCCGGAACCGACGACGATCAAACGCTCGGGCATCTCCGGGAGGGTGTAGACCTGCTCCCAGGTGAGGATGCGTTCTCCATCGGGGACCGCGTCGGGCAGGACCCGAGGCCGTGCGCCGGTCGCGATGAGCACCACATCGGCAGCGAGTCGGTGCTCGGCACCGTCGACACTCGTCGCAACCACAGCACCCGTGGATTCCAGTCGACCGGTGCCTTCGATGATCTGCACACCGTCGCGACGGAGCCGATCTGCGATGTCGTTGCTCTGGGCTCGGGCGAGATCCATGATCCGCTCGTTCAATCCCACCAGGTCGATCGCCGAACCTCGCGCCCCGGGACCCCGGCGCACAGTGGCCGCCGAGACGAGGGTCTTGCTGGGCACGCAATCGGTGAGGACCGCCGAACCTCCCAGCCCATCGCGATCGATCACGGTTACCTCGGCCCCGAGCTGGGCGGCCACCAATGCCGCTTCGTATCCCCCGGGCCCGCCACCGATGATCACGACTGCCGTCACGTCCCCATCCTGGCCTATGGGCAGACCCGGTTCGATCACAACCTGCGCCAACTCCCACCCCGGGTACTCCACGAACCCGCCGCTATGGGCCTACCCTGGTGGTTATGGCGATCTATGCCGCCTACGGCACTAATCTCGATCCGCATCGGATGGCTCAGCGCGCACCGATGTCACCGCTGGCTGACACCGGGTGGCTGATGGGTTGGCGCTTGACCTTCGGCGGAGAGGATCTCGGCATCGACGGTGCACTGGCGACCGTCGTGGAGCACACCGATTCCTCGGTATTCGTCGCCCTGTACGAACTCCACCCGCAGGATGAGGCTCAGCTCGACGGCTGGGAAGGTGTCGATCTGGGCCTGTGGCGCAAGATTCGCGTCCGCGTCGACACCCTCGCCGGCGATGTCCTGGCCTGGCTCTATGTGCTCGATGCTTACGAGGGCGGCCTGCCCTCCGCGCAGTATCTCGGCCTGCTCGCTGATGCGGCCGAGGCTGGCGGTGCTCCCAGTGATTACGTCCGGCGGTTGCGTCAGCACCCGTGCAGCGGCCCCGGTGATCCGTGACGAACAGCCAGGCCCGCTCCGGCCGCCGGTCTCGACGATGCGGATTCGGCCCTACCTCACCGCCTGTGCGGTAGCGTCACCGCCGTGTCCGACTCCTCCAGCGAAACACCCTCCGACCCGGCGGTCCTCGCGCGGTCGGCTGCAACCGAGATCGCTCGTCTCACCGGTGTCGCCGCACACGACATCGCCGTTGTGCTCGGATCGGGATGGATTCCCGCCGCTGACGCCCTCGGGGCGCCCGATACCGATATCGACGTCACCGATCTGCCCGGCTTCCATCCGCCCGCGGTGCCCGGACATGCCGGTCGGGTGCGCAGTGTGCGAGTTGGCGACCATCGAGTGCTGGTGTTCCTTGGTCGCACTCATCTGTATGAAGACCTCGGAACCCCCGCCGTCGTGCATCGGGTCCGCGTGGCAGCCGCTGCAGGGTGCCGAGTCATCGTGCTCACCAATGCCGCCGGTGGACTCGACCCGATCTGGGCTCCTGGCACTGCGGTGCTGATCAGCGACCACATCAACCTCACCGGTCAATCTCCCCTGCAGGGAGCGACTTTCATCGATATGACCGATGTCTACACTCCGCGCCTTCGAGCCCTGTGCCGTGACATCGACCCGGACCTCGTCGAAGGTGTGTACGTCCAATTCCGTGGACCGCAGTATGAGACTCCTGCTGAGATCTCGATGGTGCGCACGATGGGCGCAAGTCTCGTGGGAATGTCGACAGCCCTGGAGGCGATCGCCGCACGCGAGGCGGGCATGGAGGTCCTCGGTGTGTCCATGGTGACCAATCCGGCAGCCGGGGTCACCGATCAGCCCATCAATCATGAAGAAGTGCTCGCCGCCGGTGCGGGTGCGGCCACGCGGATGGGGACGTTACTCAGCGACGTCATCCATCGGCTCTGAGGCGACCGGCCGCGATGGTCAACGAGTCTGGTCCTGCTGATCGGTCGCGCATCGATGATGCTCTCGCCGCCAGCATGGACTCGTGGCGATCAGGGGACTGCGATAGCGACGACATCGCCGCACTCGATGACCTCATCGTCGCTGCCCACGCCGGCGACGACTCAGCACTGATCGAACTGCAGGATGCGTTCTCCGGTTCGTTGGAGTTCGGCACCGCGGGGTTGCGCGGGCCAATGGCACCCGGGCCCCGCCGCATGAACACCGCGGTGGTGCGTCGCGCAGCCTTCGCTCTCGCACACACGGTTCCAACGAAGGACCGGATCGCCGTCATCGGCTATGACGCCCGGCACCGATCGCAGGATTTCGCGATCGAATCCGCTCGCGTGCTATCCGCAGCCGGATGGCAGGCGATGCTATTGCCACGCGCCCTGCCCACCCCGGTACTGGCATTCGCCGTCCGCCACCTGTCGGCCGACCTGGGAATCATGGTCACCGCGAGCCACAATCCGCCCGCGGACAACGGCTACAAGGTCTATCTCGCCGACGGCCGCCAGATCATCGAGCCGATCGACTCGCAGATCTCCGCAGCGATCACGACCGCGCCACCCGCCCGCGATATTCCCGTCTCCGATCACTGGCGAACCCTCGATGATTCAGTCCTCGAGAGTTATCTGGATATCGCTGCCGATGTCCTCGCCCCCGATAGAAACTCACACATCCTGGGCAAACTGACTGTCGTGCATACGGCACTGCACGGGGTGGCGACTGATGTCTTCGCCGCCGCGATGCAGCACGCCGGTTTCGCCGCCCCGATCGAAGTGGTCGAGCAACGAGAGTCAGACCCGAACTTCCCCACGGTCACGTTTCCCAATCCCGAGGAACCCGGGGCTCTCGATCTGCTCATCGAATACGCAGGAACGCACAATGCCGATATCGCCATCGCCCATGACCCGGATGCAGATCGATGCGCTGCAGTGGTGGCTACGACACAGGGTTGGCGCATGCTCACCGGGGATGAGGTCGGCGCGCTCCTCGGCTGGTGGTTGCTCAACCGTCCCGGCGCATCCGCACGCCCGGGGTCATTCGCCGCATCCTTGGTCTCGGGCACGCAACTTGCTCGCATCGCCGAAGCATCCGAAATCCCCTATGCCACAACACTGACCGGATTCAAGTGGATCTCGCGTGTGCCTGGGTTGGCCTATGGATACGAGGAGGCGCTCGGCTACTGCGTCGATCCGACCCATGTCGCAGACAAGGATGGCATCACCGCCGGGTTGCTCCTGTGCGAACTCGCCGCGCAGGCACGAGCGAGGGCCACCGATCTGCTCGGAGTCCTCGATGACCTCGCCCTGCGGTTCGGTGTCGAATCCACCCGCCAGGTATCGATCAGATTCGATCGCGCCGATCAGGCTCACGACATCATCGATCAGATCCTCGCCTCACCCCCCGCTCACATCGGAGGTCTGAGCATCACGCGGATCGCGGATCTGGCAGCGGGGATGGACGGACTTCCCCCGACCCCGGGCCTGCTCGCCGAACTCAACGGGGCCATGAACGTCGATGTTCGAGCCCGCGTGATCATCCGTCCCAGCGGCACCGAGCCCAAGGTGAAGGCCTATCTGTTGGTTCACTGCGCCCCCCACGAGGACCTGGTGGCCGCTCGCACCGATGTCGAGCAGACGATGCGCACGCTGCTGGCCGCCGTACCAGCCCTGATCGCCCCGCCGACAGTGGATTCGTCCCGTGTGTGATCGGTGGGTCCATACCGGGACCCGGTGCCCGACTGTCGCAGTGACTACCCTGAGGGGGTGAGTCCTTCGGAGCGCGAGTTGACGCACGAGTTGGTGCATCAGTTCGTGCCTGACACCTCGGATACCGGATTGCGCAGCGTCCTGCACGCGCTGCCCGGCGTCGATCAGGTCGGTGCGGAGGCGCGAGCAGCCATGCTCGCATCCCGTTCGGTCAAGAACGATGCCAAACGCACCGCAATCGACCTGGCTATCTCGATGGTCGATCTGACCACCCTCGAGGGTGCTGACACAGCGGGCAAGGTCGCAAGCCTGTGCGCGAAGGGGTTGCATCCTGACCCAACAGATGCCCTCGTTCCCTCCGTCGCCGCCGTGTGCGTCTACGGCGATATGGCGGGCATCGCTCGAACGATCGTCGGTGACCGACTCCACGTTGCGGCCGTCGCGACAGCGTTTCCCTCGGGCCGCGCATCGATCGACGTCAAGCTCGCCGACACCGCAGCCGCTGTCGATCTCGGCGCCGACGAGATCGACATGGTGATCGATCGCGGCGCCTTCCTCGCCGGCAACTACGGCCTGGTATTCGAGCAGATCGCCAAGGTCAAGCAGGCCTGCGGTGACGCTCACCTGAAAGTGATCCTTGAAACGGGTGAACTGCGCACCCTCGACAACGTTCGGCGTGCGTCATGGTTGGCCATGTCAGCAGGAGCTGATTTCATCAAGACATCGACGGGCAAGGTCTCGCCGGCGGCGACGATGCCGGTCACCCTCGTCATGCTCGAAGCGGTGCGCGACTGGCATGTTCGCACCGGGCGACGGATCGGGGTCAAGCCCGCGGGTGGGATCCGCACGGCGAAGGACGCCATCCGCTATCTCGTCATGGTTCAGGAGGTCGCAGGCGCGGAATGGTTGACCCCGGACCTTTTTCGTTTCGGCGCATCCAGCCTGCTCAACGACCTGCTTCTGCAGCGCCAACGCATGACGACCGGACACTACTCCGGTCCCGACTACGTCTCCCATGATTGACACCCGAACCACCCGACGAACGCATACGACATCAGAATCCGACACTGAAATCCGATCGACGAAGGCAGGCTGATCCACCCATGAGCCTCGAGTACGCACCGGCACCTGAATCCACCGACGTGGTGGATATCAAGGCGCACTACGGGCTGTTCATCGACGGTGAGTTCGTCGAACCAGTCGATGGAACCACCTTCACCACCGTCAATCCGGCGACTGAAGAGGTCCTTGCCGAGGTCAGTGAGGCGGGTGCCCAGGACGTCGCACGCGCCGTCAGTGCTGCCAGCACCGCGCATTCCCGTGTCTGGTCGCGGATGCCCGGCCGCGAGCGAGGAAAGTATCTGTTCCGCATCGCTCGGATCATCCAGGAACGCTCCCGGGAATTGGCGGTGTTGGAGACGCTCGATAACGGAAAGCCGATCCGTGAATCTCGCGATGTGGATATCCCGCTCGTGGCGGCGCACTTCTTCTATTACGCCGGGTGGGCCGACAAGATCGAGCATGCCGGGATGGGCACATCGATACGGCCCTATGGTGTCGCGGCTCAGATCATCCCCTGGAACTTCCCTCTGCTGATGCTCGCGTGGAAGATCGCTCCCGCACTCGCCACCGGCAACACGGTCGTTCTCAAGCCGGCCGAGACCACCCCGCTGACGGCCCTGGCCTTCGCCGATATCTGCCAGCAGGCTGATCTGCCACCGGGGGTCGTGAACATCATCACCGGGGACGGCATGACCGGACGCCACCTGGTGGAACATCCCGACGTCGACAAAGTCGCGTTCACCGGATCGACCGAGGTCGGTAAAGCGATTCAGCGAGCAGTGGCCGGCACTCGCAAAGGGTTGACCCTCGAGCTCGGCGGCAAGGCAGCGAACATCGTGTTCGATGATGCACCGATCGACGAGGCGATAGAGGGAATCGTCAACGGGATCTTCTTCAACCAGGGACAGGTGTGTTGCGCGGGATCACGCCTACTGGTGCAGGAATCGATCATCGATCAGGTCACCGAATCCCTGACGCGGCGATTGCAGACCCTCCAGCTCGGTGATCCCCTGGATAAGAACACCGATATCGGAGCGGTGAACTCCGCAGTGCATCATGCTCGTATCAACGAGTACATCAAATTCGGCGAAGACGAAGGTGCGCAGCGCTGGACCGCACCGTGCTCGATTCCCGAACGAGGCTGGTGGGTCGCACCAACGGTTTTCACGGGGGTCAGCACTGCCCACCGCATCGCCCGAGAAGAGATCTTCGGCCCGGTTCTCGCGGTGCTGTCCTTTCGCACCCCGGATGAGGCCGTGGCGAAAGCGAATAACTCGCCCTACGGGCTGTCGGCCGGGATCTGGAGCGAGAAAGGATCTCGGACGCTATGGATGGCCCAGCGATTGCGAGCCGGCGTCGTATGGGCGAACACATTCAATCGGTTCGATCCAACATCACCTTTCGGCGGGTTCAAGGAGTCCGGATTCGGTCGTGAGGGTGGTCGACACGGTTTGGGTGCCTATCTTCGTTCGGAGGTCGTGTGATGGACGCGCGGGTCGATGTGCGAAAGACGTACAAGTTGTTCATCAACGGTGCTTTCCCCCGTAGTGAAAGCGGACGCACCTATGCGGTCTCCGATTCGAAGGGCCGCTTCTGGGCGAATGCCTCCCAAGCCTCGCGCAAGGATGCGCGAGATGCTGTGGTCGCTGCCCGCGCTGCGAAATCGGGCTGGTCAGCCGCAACGGCCTACAACCGCGGACAGGTGCTGTATCGAATTGCGGAAATGCTCGAGGGGCGCCGCGCGCAGTTTCATGAAGAGATCTCACGCAGCGAGGGGGTCTCATCCCGCAAGGCCGCCAGCATCGTCGATGCGGCGATCGATCGGTGGGTGTGGTACGCAGGATGGTCGGACAAGTTCGCACAGGTGGCCGGTGCATCGAATCCGGTTGCCGGACCGTACTTCAATTTCTCCGTGCCGGTACCGACCGGTGTGGTGGCGACATTCGCCCCGCAGGACTCAGCGCTGCTGGGTCTCGTCAGCGTCGTGGCACCCATCATCGTCACGGGCAACACCTGCGTCGCGGTCGCCAGCCAGCACCGACCGCTGCCGGCAATCACCCTCGCCGAGGTCCTCGCCACCTCAGACCTGCCCGCCGGTGTGCTCAACATCCTCACGGGAGATCCGAGCGAGATCGGCCCCTGGCTGGCCGCACACTCCGATGTCAACGCGCTCGATCTGACCGGGGTGCCCGATGATGCAAACTCGACCCAGTTGCAGGTGGCAGCAGCCGGCAGCGTCAAGCGCGTCCTCGACCATGCCACGGGTGACTGGAATGCCGATCCCGGCCTCGGCCGACTGCGCGCCTTCACCGAGATCACCACGGTCTGGCACCCGCAGGGAGTCTAATCGCTGCTATAACCGGTCGAACCCGCTCGAGTGGTTCGGATGCAACGTTGAACTCGTTCACATCCGCCCGGTGTAGTCCCAGCTCGTCACCGACAAATCCGTGATGCGAATCGCGACCTCGCTGTCCAGACGCGACAGCAACCATGTCCCGAGTTCGGTGGGCTGCGAGCCCAGATAGCGTTCGATGAGTCGAGGCAGCACCGTCGCAGCACTTTCCGCCTCGATGCTGGCCCGGCCTCGACCCCGCACACCGCGATAGGGCGGAGCATCAGCGGCAACCTCGAACCCGCAGCGTGGATCTGCGCGGAGGCGACGAACCAGCACCGCATCGGCCTGCGTCGCGCACCACAGAGCCGCATCGGCGTAGATGAACCACAGGGATTGAACCAGCGGACCGGTTGAACCGATCGTCGCAATGCGGACGGGGATGACGGCATCGTGGAGGTATTCCTCGATCTCGGCGGCCGTCCATGGCCCCGACCGGGGGATCACTCCTCGTCCCGGCGCCCTCGTCGACGCCAGACCACCACCGCCACGACGATGCCTGCCGTCACCGCAGTCCCCGCGATCACAATGGGCAGCCAAGTTCGCGATGTGCGGGTGACATCAGCCGCCTTGACCAGGACGTCATCGGTGAACTCGAGGACGTCTTCCACTCCGTCCACGATGACCTCCGCCTGATCCAGCGCCTGTCGCACGCGGGCTACCTGGTCGATGGCCTCGGACACCTGCTCCTGACTGGACTCGATGCGTTCGCTCACACTCATTCGTTCGTCCTCTCATCTTCATCGCGTTCTACCGTCGTTGCATCCTGCCGTCTACTTTTTTGCGATTGTTCACCGTACCCTGCGTGATCGCCGAAATCGTGTCCGCTTACCCGCTCATCAACGATCGGTCATCAGTCGGGTGTAGCCGGGTTTGATGACCTCGTCGATGAGCGCTAGTCGCTCATCGAAGGGAATGAACGCGCTCTTCATCGCATTGACCGTCAGCCACCGCAGGTCCTCCCAGCCCCATCCGAACGCTCGACAGACCTGGTCCATCTCTTGGCTCATGGTGGTGTCCGACATCAGGCGATTATCGGTATTCAAGGTCACCCGGAACCGCAAGGCCGCCAGCAACCCGATCGGATGCTCGGCGATGCTCGGCGCCGCCCCCGTCATCACATTGGATGTCGGACACAATTCCAGCGGGATGCGTCGATCACGCACGTAGGCGGCGAGCGGTCCGAGGTGCGCGACTCCTTCGGAATCGATCCGTATATCGTCCACGATGCGCACGCCATGACCGAGGCGGTCCGCACCACACCACTGGATCGCCTCCCAGATGCTGGGCAACCCGAATGCTTCACCAGCGTGGATTGTGAAGTGCGCGTTCTCACGACGCAGGTATTCGAAGGCGTCCAAATGACGAGTGGGTGGATAGCCCGCCTCGCGTCCGGCGATGTCGAATCCGACAACGCCGCGGTCGCGATACTGCACGACGAGTTCGGCAATCCGACGACTGCGTGCAGCAGTGCGCATTGCCGTGAGCAAGGTGCCGATACGGATGGAGTATCCCGATTCAGCAGCGCGACGCTGGCCCTCGACGAAACCCGCGAGCACGGCTTCGACCACCTCGTGCAGATCGAGTCCCCGTTCGACATGCAACTCCGGGGCGAAGCGCACCTCGGCGTATACCACTCCGTCGGCTGCCAGGTCCTCCGCGCATTCTCGAGCGACCCGATGCAGCGCTCCTGCGGTCTGCGTGACGCCCACCGTGTGGGCGAACGTCTCCAAATACCGATCTAATGACCCCGAATCGGCCGCGGCGCGAAACCATCGACCCAACCCATCCGCATCCGCGACCGGTAAACCCGTGTAGCCGGTCTCATCGGCGAGTTCAGCGACCGTCTCGGGGCGCACACCACCATCCAGGTGGTCATGCAGGAGCACCTTGGGAGCTCGCCGGATGTCCTCGATAGTCAACTCGACCATGGGGCGAAGATATCCCGGGACGTCTAACGTGGGATCGATGGAGGTCCTCGAGCACACACCGAAGCCCACCCGGCGTGGTCCGATAGTGGTGCTCGCAGCGGCCGCCGCGCTCATTCTGCTCATTCTCGGTGCTGTGGCGGTGGACGACTGGCAGCGCGAGCGGGAATCGCTCGCCGTTCAGACCGCGTATGCCGAAGCAGTGGCCACCATCGAGACCGCACAGACTCGAGTCCGCGGCACGGTCGCCTACGCCTCTCCGCTCATGCAGGTAGGTCCTGCCGACGTCCGCGCCGCCCTCGAGGAACTCGTACTGGAAGAGGTCGATGCTGGCCTCGCCGAGTTCGCGCGCGCTCGTCAGGCCCTGAGTGACACCTCGGTGTGGCCATGGCACGACGAGGTTCTCGAGCAACGAGCAGCCCGGGTCGCCGATCTCGATGACCGAGCACGTTCGCTCACCGAGGCCACCGGTCAGGGCCTATTCGTTCCGTGATGACCTCGGTCACCCCGGCGACTAACCCTGTTCGCGATGCACCGTGTCCGGACTGAAAGCGGGTCGGCAGATCGCGATGTAGGTCGCGCCATCGGTCGTCGCGTATCTGACACGCTCGCCCGCTCGAGTGATCACCGCTTGTCCAGCGCGGACCTCGAGCACATCGGAGTCCGATTCCACGACGAGGCAGCCGTCGAGGACGACCGTGTACTCATCGAAGTCCGGTCGCTGCGCCGGTTCCTCCCACCCGGGTGGAGCGACCATCCGCGCGATGGATACCTGCTGCTCGCCTTGGGCGACACGGCCGATGAACTCCTCGATGGTCTTTCCACCGGGGACGGGGATCGAGGTCGGTTGTGCGATCAACTCGGGCAATGCCATCTCCTGTTTCGTCAGTGTCTGTCCTCAACGGTCCTCGCGGCGAGCGATCAGCTCATCGGGTCCGAACGGCTGCGGCAGGATCTCGAGGAGGGTGCGAATGCCCTCGGGGGTCATGATGACCGCGGCGGCACCGCCGTGCTCATAAAGCAATTGCCGACAGCGACCGCACGGCATGAGCGCCTCGCCATGCTGATCGACGCAGGAGATAGCTACGAGTCGACCACCTCCGGTGGCGTGCAGACTCGAGACCAGCCCGCATTCCGCGCACAACCCAACGCCATAGGCCGCGTTCTCCACGTTGCAGCCTGTGACGATGCGGCCATCGTCAACGAATGCGGCGACTCCGACCTTGAACCGTGAATAGGGCGCATAGGCGCGCTGCATCACCTCGACCGCTGCTCGATGAAGCTCATCCCAATCAATCGGGTCCTCCGGGGTTTTCGGGTCGATCGCGTCAACTGACGACATACAGGTCCTCGCTTCCGGTGGATTCTCACTCGTGGCTGGGATGCCGTTCCAGGATTTCAGGATTTGCGGAAGGGAATGCCGTCTGCACCGGGTGCTCGCACTCGACCCACCAGACCGACCACCGCGAAGATGGTCACGACATAGGGCAGCATCAGCAGGAACTGGCTGGGAATCGGCGATCCGATGATGGACAGGACGTTCTGTAGGTTGTCCGCGAACCCGAACAGCAGCGCGGCCGCCAGGGCACCCAGGGGATTCCAGCGACCGAAGATCAACGCAGCCAGCGCGATGAACCCGTTGCCCGCTGTCATCTCCCGACCGAAGGCACCGACACTGCCGAGGGTGAAGAACGCCCCGCCCAGTCCCGCGACCGCGGCACCGAGCACCACGGCCCGGAATCGGGTGCGATTCACCCGGATCCCGACCGAGTCGGCGGCTTCGGGATGTTCACCGACCGAACGCAGGCGCAATCCCCACCGGGTCTTGAACAGGGCGATCTGGATGACGATGACGACGACGTACATCAGGTAGACGATGACATTCTGGTCGAACAGGATCGGGCCGAGGATGGGAATCTCCGACAGCACGGGGATCGAGATCGTGGGCAACAGGGGCGGGTTGTTCCACAGGTCAGGCTCCTCGGTCAGGAATCGGGTGTACAGGAAACCCGTGAGTCCGACTGCCAGCACATTGAGCACGACACCGACGACGACCTGGTCGACGAAGTACTTGGTCGCAAACACCGCGAGTAGCAGCCCGAGAAGCGCACCGGCGACGGGTGCGGCGAGCAAGCCGAGATAGGCATTCGACAGGAGGGAGCCGACGACTGCACCGAGGAACGCACCGACGAGGAGCTGGCCCTCGATATTGATGTTGATGACCCCTGAGCGCTCACACAGGACACCCGACATCGCACCGAAGACGAGGGGAACCGCGAGCAACAGCGAACCCTGGAGCAAACCGGTGATGGGGATGCGGCTATCGGCACCGACCCAGGACAAGAAGGCGAGGACGAGACTGACTCCCACACCCAACGCCGGCAGCATGAGAGACCCGCGCCGAGCATTGATCGGCCAGGCCGCAGCGGCGAACAGCACCGCGAGGATCGCGAAGACCGTTGCTCCGATCCGGGCGTTGAATTCCCAGTCGGGAATGCTGATGACCGGATCACCGAGGTTGAACAAGAACGTCGTCACCTGATCTGAGGGCGCCATCCAGATGAAGACGGCACCGAGCGCCACCGCGAGAGACGTCATGATGATCGGCTTGCGCGGCGACGGCGGTGCGATGGTCACCAAGGGCACATCGGAAGACCTCTGCGGCATCGCGATGGTCATGTACCCCACCCCTTCGCCAATGACAACGCCTCCGTGCCACCCGCCCGTATTCGGAACACCGAGCGCACCAGGGCCGGCGCAGCGATGAACAGCACGATCAGCGCTTGCAGGACCAGCACGATGTCAATCGGAGTTCCGGTGGAGGCTTGCATCGCCAAACCACCTGCACGCAGACCGCCGAACAACAATCCGGCCCACAGCACTCCGAACGGGGAACCACGACCCAGAAGCGCCACGGTAATCGCATCGAATCCGATGTTGCCGACGATGCCGGCTGTCACGACCTTGTCGGTGCCGTTGACGTTCATGCTCACGGCGAGCCCGGCCATCGCACCCGCGATAAGCATCGCTGCGATCCAGATTCGACCGACGTCGATGCCGGCGGTGCGCGCTGCGGAGGCGTTCGCCCCGACGGTTTGGATCTTGAAACCCAGTGTGGTCTTCGTCAGCGTCCACCACAGCACGACCACGGCGAGCACGGCCACGACGATCCCCGCGTGAACTCGCAGTCCGTCACCGAAGAATCTCGGAAACAGCGCT
Organism: uncultured Actinomycetales bacterium; assembly: GCA_913063435.1. Taxonomy (GTDB): domain Bacteria; phylum Actinomycetota; class Actinomycetes; order S36-B12; family S36-B12; genus M55B157. The sequence goes on from CAJXYI010000028.1 coordinate 30,053, forward strand.
GTGTCCGACAGGATCGGACTGATCGGGTCGTTTCGACCCTCACGCTGGAACCAATCCTGGTTGAGCACCCAACCGAGGAAATAGATGGCGATGTAGTTGAGCATGATTGTGGTGATGACCTCATGTGCACCGGTGCGAGCTTTCAAGAAACCCACGATCCCGGCATAGAACGCACCAAAGAGCATCGCCGCGATGAGCGACACGATCAGGTGCACACCGGCAGGGAGGCTGATCGCGAATCCCACGAACCCACCACCGATCGCTGCGAAAGCCATCTGCCCCTGCGCACCGATATTGAAAAGGCCAGCGCGGAACGGAATCGCGACAGCAAGGCCGGCGAGGATCAGCGGAGCCGACACGGTGAGCGTCTCCGACAGCGGATAGAACGCCCGGGAGATATCCCCCTCGCGCAATGCATCGATATTGATCAGGGCGCCTTGGATCAGCGCTGAATACGCTGAGGTGACCGACTGCCAGATCGCAGCAACCGTGTCGAGCGGGCGGGCGAAGAAATACCCGGCCGACTCGATCACATTGGGAGACGACAACGCGATGAGCACGGCACCGATCGCAAGTGCCAACACGACCGCGAGGGCCGACACCAGCAGGTTCATTCCCAGAACCGCCCGGCGCAATTCTCCGGTGACACTCGAGGTGAGTTCCGTAGGAGGATGCAGGGTGTCGGAAGTCGTGCTGCCCGACAGTCCGGTTGACGCTTCACGATCATCCATCAGCGGATCGTTATTCGTGGGATCGCTCATCAGCCGGTCGCTCCCGCCATCAACAGGCCCAGATCATCCCGAGAGATGTCAGGTTCGACGATCCCAGCGACACGACCGGCGTACATGACCATGATCCGGTCGGCGAGCGCGTACACCTCATCGAGTTCGCTCGACACGACAAGGCAGGCGACACCCGCGTCACGTGCTTCGATGATCCTGCGGTGCACGAACTCGATTGATCCCACATCGAGGCCGCGTGTCGGCTGGGCTGCGATGAGCACCCGCAATTCACGGGACATCTCCCGGGCGAGAACCACCTTCTGCTTGTTGCCTCCCGACAGAGTGGATGCGAAAACCGCGGCGCTTTGGGCACGAACGTCGAACTGCTCGACCATCTGG
>CAJXYI010000029.1 GCA_913063435.1 uncultured Actinomycetales bacterium
CCCCACCCCCGGTCCCTCCCGGAACGTCTGAGTTACCTGAATGGTCGCTAACTCACCGAGTTAGCGACCATTCAGGTAACTCAGACGGAGGGGCTGAGTAGACTGGCGGTTCCGCCGTAGGTGTTCGCCCCGGGAGGGGGCGGCCGGTGTGCGCGCTGATGAAAAGGGGCGACGTCCAGTGGGCCTCATCGTGCAGAAATACGGCGGATCGTCGGTGGCTGATGCCGACAGCGTCAAGCGCGTGGCCCGCCGCATCGTCGACACCCACGCCGCCGGCCACGATGTCGTCGTCATCGTCTCAGCGATGGGCGACACGACCGATGACCTGCTCGATCTCGCCGAACAGGTCTCGCCTCAGCCGGCAGCACGCGAGCTCGACATGCTGCTCACCGCCGGGGAACGCATCTCGATGGCGGTGCTCGCGATGGCCATCCACGACCTCGGTGCCGAGGCCCGCTCCTACACCGGATCCCAGGCCGGGCTGATCACCGACGCCGCCCACGGTGCCGCGCGCATCATCGACGTCACCCCCGGGCGCATCCGCGATGCGATCGCCGACCGCGCGATCCCCATCGTTGCGGGATTCCAGGGTGTGGCGCAGGACACCAAGGACATCACCACCCTCGGCCGCGGAGGTTCGGACACCACCGCGGTCGCCCTCGCTGCAGCATTGGGTGCTGATGTATGCGAGATCTACACCGATGTCGATGGGGTCTTCACGGCCGATCCCCGCATGGTGCCCAAGGCCCGCCAACTGCACTACGTCACCTACGAGGAGATGCTCGACCTCGCCGCTGCGGGAGCGAAGGTCTTGCATCTGCGCTGCGTCGAATACGCCCGCCGCTTCGACCTGCCCATCCACGTGCGCTCATCGTTCTCTGCGCGCGAGGGCACCTTCGTGCTGTCCGAGACCGCAATCGCCGAACGCATCGCCGCTACCCCCGAGGGAGACAAAGTGGAGCAGCCGATCATCTCCGGCACCGCTGCCGACACCAACGACGCGAAGATCACCGTCGTCGCCGTACCCGATAAGCCCGGCGAGGCAGCAGCGATCTTCACCGCGCTCGCCGATGCCGGCATCAACATCGACATGATCGTGCAGAACGTGTCCGCTGCCACGACGGGTCGCACCGACGTCACGTTCACCTGTCCGCAGGGCATGGCTGCCAAGGCGATGGCGGCATTGGAGGCCGTCCGCGCCGATATCGGATTCGAGCAGTTGCTGTTCGACGATGAGATCGCCAAGATCTCCCTCGTCGGCGCGGGGATGCGTTCGCACCCGGGCGTTTCAGCGACGTTCTTCTCCGCACTGGCCGATGCCGGTGTGAATGTCGAGATGATCTCGACCTCGGAGATCCGCATCTCGGTCGTCACTCGGGTATCGGCAGCGGCCGAAGCCGTCCGCGCCCTGCACACCGCCTTCGGCCTCGACGCCGATGGCGAAGCGGTCGTCTATGCCGGGACCGGCCGATGACCACCGTCGCCGTCGTCGGCGCAACCGGTCAGGTCGGCGGTGTCATGCGCCGGTTGCTCGATGAGCACGACTTCCCGCTGGATCGCATCCGCTACTTCGCCTCCGCGCGCTCCGCCGGCACCACGCTGCCGTGGCGCGGCGAGGAGATCGTCGTCGAGGATGCGGCCACCGCCGATGTGACCGGTATCGATATCGCGCTGTTCTCCGCGGGTGCGACGACGTCACGCGCTCAGGCCGAACGCTTCGCCGCCACCGGCGCAGTCGTGATCGACAACTCCTCGGCCTGGCGGATGGATCCCGATGTGCCGCTCGTGGTGAGCGAGGTCAACCCCGAGGCCGCCACGAATCGCCCGAAGGGCATCATCGCCAACCCCAACTGCACGACGATGGCCGCGATGCCGGTGCTGATGCCGCTGCATCGCGAGGCCGGACTCGAGCGACTTGTCGTCTCGACCTATCAGGCGGTTTCGGGATCAGGTCTGGAAGGCGTTGCCGAGCTGGAGACTCAGGTGCGCGCGGCGATGGAGCACGACATCACCGCACTGGTCCACGACGGTCACGCGTTCGCACTGCCCGAGCCGAATAAGTACGTCGCGCCAATCGCCTTCGATGTGGTGCCGATCGCAGGTTCCATCGTCGATGACGGTCTGGGCGAGACGGATGAGGAGAAGAAGCTGCGCAACGAGAGCCGCAAGATCCTCGGTATTCCGGATCTGCTGGTTTCGGGCACGTGCGTGCGTGTCCCGGTGTTCACCGGGCACTCACTGTCGATCAACGCTGAGTTCGCCCGACCGCTATCGGTTGAGCGGGCGCTGGAGATCCTGGCGAATGCCCCGGGTGTCATCGTCTCGGATGTGCCGACACCACTGCAGGCTGCCGGAGCCGACCCGTCGTTCGTCGGTCGGTTGCGCGCCGATGAGGGTGCACCTGCCGGGCGCGGGCTGGCGATGTTCGTCAGCAATGACAATCTGCGCAAGGGTGCAGCACTCAACGCGGTCCAGATCGCCGAACTGCTCGTCTAGCTCGGTCAACGGGGCTGGGCACGCCCCGGCGACTTCTGGCATGGTGGTGGAGAACATCCGCAAGCGATCGACCGCTGAACCGGAGGTTCTCCCATGGCCCCCCACATGATCGACCAGGACTGGCTCACCGAATACGCCGCGGTCCGCCAGCACACCGAGGCCCTGGCTGCACCGCTGAGTCCGGAGGACCAAACCGTCCAGACGATGGCCGATGTCAGCCCGACGAAATGGCACCGCGCCCATGTGACCTGGTTCTTCGAGACCTTCGTGCTCGGTGATCACATCGAGGGATATCGGCCCTACGCCGATGGCTACTGGACGCTGTTCAACAGCTACTACGAGGCGAAGGGCCCCAGGCACCCGCGGCCCGAGCGCGGTTTCATCACTCGACCGGGGGCCGGTGAGGTCGGTGATTACCGCAGCGACATCGACAAGCGGATGCTGGAGTTCCTCTCCGGACTCGACGAGACCGCTATCCAGGCGCTGGCCCCACTGATGGAGTTGGGCTTCCACCATGAGCAGCAGCATCAGGAGTTGCTGCTGATGGACATCAAGCATGTGATGAGCCGCAATCCGCTGCGCCCGGCTGCGTATTCATCCGGTCAACATCACGTTCACCCCATCGCTGGTGACACTGGCGAAGACTGGGCGATCGTCGACGGTGGGCTGGTGGAGATCGGCGCCGCCGGCGAGCGATTCTGCTTCGACAACGAGACGCCTCGACATCCGGTGTATGTCCCGGCGTTCCGAATCGATCGAGACCTGGTGACCAATCGGCAGTGGCTGGAGTTCATGGCCGACGGTGGGTATGCGCGCCACGAGTTCTGGCTCTCCGATGGCTGGGCGCGGGTGAAGGCCGAGGGCTGGCAGGCGCCGCTGTATTGGATCGAGGAGGACGGTCAGTGGTGGCAGCACACCCTGTCGGGAACGCGGCCCCTCGATCTCGATGAGCCGGTGATCCATGTGAGCCACTACGAGGCCGATGCCTACGCGTCCTGGGCGGGAGCTCGACTGCCCACGGAATTCGAATGGGAGCTCGCCGCGGATCAGGGTGCGCTACGCAATGTCGACGACGCGTGCTGGCAGTGGACGTCGTCGGCGTACCTGCCCTACCCGGGATTCCATGCGGCGGCTGGCGCGGTAGGGGAATACAACGGCAAGTTCATGTCCAACCAGATGGTGTTGCGTGGCGGGGCCTGCATCACACCGGCCGGCCATGCCCGCACCACCTACCGGAACTTCTACCCCCCGCACAGTCGCTGGGCATTCAGCGGAGTGCGTCTGGCCGCTGATGTGTGAGGCCTGACCTAGGGCTCCGGCTGAGGCGAGGGTGCGTAGCCGCAGAAGATGTTGTTGCGCGGTAATTCTCTGAACAGCACATAGCGGGTGACGGGATTGTTGACGCACCTCGATGGCGTCTCCAGATAGGTCACATGCTGGGAGCTGTTATAGGTGATCGTGCGCGATCCGGCGTACTGGTTCGCCATGGTGCGCCCCCAAATCCACGGAGTGTTCTTGTCACCGAGGGACAGCACGACGACCGGTGGGTTGCGCAGCGAGATCGTGCTCAGGTCACGGGGTACGCCGGGGGAATAGTCCGCGGGCAGTCCCTGGCAATTCACGCTGTTGATCGCCGCGATCGCATAGACGTCCCCGTAGTCGCGCGCCGCGTTGGCCGCGATGCGGGCAGCAGTCTGCGGTGTGGGCCGATCGTGCAGATCGGCGCAGTTGATGAAGGAGAAGATGTAGTCGAGGGAGGGATCGGGTTCGGGATCACCCAAAGCCTCGATCGCGGCCGCAGCCCGTGTTCGTGATCGAGTCGTCTGCTCGGTGAAAATGAGGTCATAAACGGAATCGATCGCTGATCGCAGGGCCGGGTATGCCGCCTGAGAACCAAGGCTATTGAGGATGAAGGGCCCAAAACTCCATCGTGTGATTTGGCCATCAGGAACTGGCACAACCGTGTCGTCGAGGTAGTCCATGATCTGCCCGAACTTCCGAGCCTGTGCGCGGTCGACGACCGAGGCATACACCTGCAGGGCGGTGTACCAGGCGGCTGGCTGCTGGCTGGACAGGCGATAGATCGACTCTTGAGGCCACAGGCTGCCATCGACGATCATGGTGCGGATGCTGTCGGGGAAAGTTTTGGCGTAGGTATAGCCGATGCGGGTGCCGTAGCTCATGCCCCAGTAGTTCCAGCGCGGAAAGCCCAGTGCCTCGCGCATGGCCTCGAGGTCGCGGACGACCTGCCAGGTCCCCAGATAGGGCGCGGAATCGGGGTTCTTGGCGAAGCAGTCGGCGATGGCGTCTCCGGTCGCAACGGCGAAGTCTGCCCAGACCTTCTCCCAGTCCACGGGGCCCGTTAGGGGGACGCTGGGGCTATTCGGCTTGGGCTGGCAGCCGGTGACTTCCGGGCCGCTCAACCCCACACCTCGGGGATCCCACATGACGAAGTCATAGCGCTGACGCATCAGCCGGGGTAGATCGTCGTAAATGAGATCACCGATGCTGATGCCCTCGCCACCGGGGCCGCCGGGGTTGAAGGTGAAGCCGCCTGCGCCTCGCGGGGATCGAATGACTCGCAGGGCGATCGTGGTGGTGCGGCCGTCATCGGGGGTCTGCCAATCCAGCGGCACCGTCAACTCCGCGCACTCCACACCTTGGGGTTTGGCGTCGGCAGGACACTCGATGAAGTTCAGGGTCGGCTCGAATGCCGAGGCGGCGGGGGCGACGGCGAGGCCGGTGAGACTGGCGGCGAGCAGGCCGAGAGTGGCGGCGACGGTGGCGGGGAGTCTTAGGCGCATGGACACGAACCTACGGGGCTTCACGATGTGAGTCCTTTCGTTGGGTGATTCGGTCTCGAATGCGCAGTGCTAGCCCTGTGCGACCCCTTATGCACTCGATGGTCACCTCGGAACAGCGTTGGTCGCTGAGTTGGTCGCCAAATCTGCGACAAGTCCCGCAAATGGCGGCCATCTCAGCGACCAACGCACGTGGTCGGGGTGGCGGGAGCCGTCGACCCTGCGGGTCTCGTCGGAAAATCCATGGACCCCTCCGATATCGCACTTCGGCGCCCATGCTGATCGCATGAACGCCGAAGTGGTTTGCGTCGGGGTGGCGGGATTTGAACCCACGACCTCTTCGTCCCGAACGAAGCGCGCTACCAAGCTGCGCCACACCCCGAAGTGCCCGGGAAGTCTAGCCGCCTCGAATCACCTCGATGAGTCCGGGATGACCTCGATCAGCGTCGCCTCCGGAGGGCAGGCGAACCGGATCGGGGCGTAGGGCGAGGTCCCCAAACCGGCCGACACGTGCAGATGAGCATCCCGATGTCGCGACAGGCCGCGAGCCCGACTTCGATCCAGGTCGCAATTGGTCACCAGCGCCCCAGCACCCGGTAGTCGCACCTGCCCTCCGTGGGTGTGTCCGGCGAGGATCAGATCGACACCATCGGCTGCCATCGCATCCAGCACGCGGGTGTAGGGCGCATGCGCAACACCGAATGTCACCCCTGTTGTCACGCCCGCAACCGACGCGTAATCGTCGCGTTCGATGTGCGGATCATCGACTCCGCGCAGTGCGATCGACCCAGCCGATAGTTGGGCGCTCGATTGCGTATTGCCCAGGTGCGCCCAGCCAGCGGCCTGCAGTCCCTCGATCAGGTCACGCCACGGCAACTCTGCACGCTGCGGATCAAGATCGCTGGGACCGGCGAAATACTTGAACGGATTGATCGGGGTCGGTGCGTAGTAGTCATTGCTGCCGAGCACGAACGCTCCCGGCACGTCGAACAGCGGCTCGAGCGCATCGATGGCCACCGGCACTGCATCGTGGTCGGAGATGATGTCGCCGGTCACGATCACCAGATCGGGCCGCAACTCAGCGAGCGCGCCGACCCAGGACTGCAACTTCGCGCGCTCGGGTGTCAGGTGCAGATCCGACAGGTGCAGCACCCGCACGGGATCATGGTCGTCGGGGAGCGCAGGAACGCGAACTCGCCGCAACCGATACGACTGGGCCTCCCATCGGGCATAGGCCAACCCCGCCGCTCCGGCGAGGGCGGCGGTGGCCAGGGCAGTTCGCAGACGCATCGCCCCCAGTCTCGCATGGCCGCACTCATCCGGTGCGCGACCGAAATCGTCGCTTGCAGCCGTTCTAGCCGACGATTCGGGTCGCATAGAGGGGGAAGGATGGCGGCGGGTGAGAGGATGAGTGACTATGAGCGAGTTGAAGAATCGGCTGCAGGACGATCTCACCCAGGCGATGCGCGACCATGATGAGGTCACGTTGCGGACCGTGCGCATGCTGTTGACGGCGATCACCAACGCCGAAGTTGCCGGCAGCACGGCGAAGGAACTCAGCGATCACGAGATCATCGCCGTTGCCTCGACGGAGGCGAAGAAGCGGCGCGAGGCGGCCACGTCCTACACCGACGGTGGCGCACCCGATCGTGCCCAGGCCGAGCTCGCTGAACTCGATGTCATTCTGCGTTATCTGCCCAGTCAACTATCCGAGGACGAGTTGCAGGCGATGGTCGATGAGGCGGTTGCGGCCGCTGCGGCGGAAGGTAAGACTGGTCCGAGTGCGATGGGTGCGGTGATGAAGACCCTGCAGTCCAAGGTGCGCGGGCGCGCCGATGGCGGTGCGGTTGCCGCGATGGTCAAGACCGCCCTCGCGTCCTGAGGTCGTCTTTCGTTACGACGACGTTCCCGTGGCGGGAGTGGCTGACGGTGTCGGTGTCGGAGTGGACGGCGGTGGCGTCGGAGTCGGCGCAGGTGTCGTCGGTTCCGGCCCGCCGGGATCGCTGGGTGCGGGGCTGGGTGCGACCGGCTCACCGGGATCGCTGGGTGTCGGGCTGGGGGCGACCGGCTCACCGGGATCGCTGGGTGCCGGGGTCGGCTCCACCGGATCGACAGAGCCACCGGGAACCCGCCAGGCCAGCCCGGACGCGGAATCCCCACTCGCCCCGGTCGGGCTGAAACCGACGACGCTGATGCGATACCGCTCCCCGGGAGTCAAGCCGTCGATCACACAACTCATCCGGCCAGTACTCGCCGTCACCGAGCAACTGAAATCGCCCTGATCGAGGTTGACGGTGTAGCGCACCGGCTTGACCGGCAGGTACGCCGGCTGCCCGGGCTGGGTGTTCACCGCCACCTCCGGCGACGGATCCCAGGAAATCTCGATCGAGGTGCCCTCGGCATTGGCTGCGTTGACGGTCACATTGCGAGGTGCCTGCGGGCGAGGAAGCGTGAGCGTCGGGGGATTGAACGCCCCGGAGTTGCCGCGCACCGGCCCGATCCCGAACGGGCTTTGGAGTTGGAAATCCTGCGGTGGGCTGCTGGCCAATGCCGCCATCATCGACTCGCGCCAGATCGGTCCGGGAATCTGCCCACCGGTGACATAGGAGTAGTACTGCCCGTTGATGGTGACGTTCGTCATCGGGTATTTGAACCCACCGCGCGGATCGCCCACCCACACCGCACCGGCGAGGTCGGGGGTGAAACCGGCGAACCAGATCGCGGCGTTGTCGTTCGTCGAACCGGTCTTACCGGCAGCGGGTCGATCCGGTAGCGACATCGCCGCACCGGTGCGCCCGGACAGCGGACCGTCGATGACGCCGGTCAACACGGCGGTGATCGTGTCGGCCACGCCACGATCGATCACCTGCCGGCACCGCGTTGGTGCGACCGGCACGGTGTTGCCACTGCGATCGGTGATCTCCAGGATCGGTCGCGGTTCGCAGAACTCACCGTGATTGGCGAGCGTTGCGTAGGCGCCGGCCATCGACAGCGGCGAGACCTCCATCGTGCCGAGGGTGAACGTCGGCACTCGCAGCAGATCCCCACCGCTGGCGAGATTGACGCCCATCTGCTCGGCGATCTCGGCCTGCCGGCACAGTCCATAGCGTTCGGAAAGGGTGAGGAAATACGTGTTCGTGGAGAACGCTGTAGCCGCCCACATGTCCAGGAATCCCGACGAGCCGGAGTTGCGGAACGTGAGCGGTCCGAAGGGTTCGCCGGTCTGGCAGTTCACGAAGTCGTCGAACGTCTTGGGATTGGGTGAGTCGATGCGTTCGGTGGGCGTGAAGCCAGCCTCGAGTGCGGCGGCCAGGGTGAAGACCTTGAACGTCGATCCAGCCTGCATGCCGATCGTGCCACCCATATCGCGGTCGACGTTGTAGTTGTACGTCGTCTTTCCGCGGCCCTTCAAGCCCCATTCCCGGTTTTGCGTCATCGCGACGATGTCGCCGGTTCCGGGTCGCACCAGGGTGATGGCGGCAGCACGGCCGCTTTCGTCCTTGACCGGGATGTAGGAGGTGACGGCGTCGGTGGCACCCTGCTGCGCTCGCGGATCCAACGTGGTGCGGATCGTCAGCCCGCCACGTCGCAGCAGGCCCTCGCGCTCGGCGGGGGTTTCACCGTAGGCCGGATCGGTGCGGATGGTGCGCACGACGTATTCGCAGAAGTACGGCGCATACGACGAGGTGCAACCATTGGCCGGCTTGGACGGCTGCAGGATGCTCTCGACGGAGATGCGACGAGCGGCGGCTGCCTGGGTGGGCGTGATGTAACCGAGGTCGGTCATCTTGGTGAGCACGATGTTGCGCCGGCGTTCGGACTGCTCAGGATTGCGGGTGGGATCGAACGCGGTGGGACGTTGCACGATTCCGGCGATGGTGGCGGCCTCAGCAAGATTCAACTCGCTGGCCGGCTTCGAGAAATACCTTCGGGCTGCAGCCTCGACGCCATAGGCGCCACCGCCGAAGTAGACGATGTTGAGGTACTTCTCGAGGATCTGCTCCTTGGTGAAGCGGCGTTCCAAGGCGAGGGCGTAGCGGATCTCGCGCAGCTTTCGCGAGGGCGTGCGGCCCTGGGCTGCCTGCAGTTCCTCTTCGCTGGTGGCCTGCGTGATGAGGACGTTCTTGACGTACTGCTGCGTGATGGTGGAGCCGCCCTGGATGCTGCCGCCAGGATTGGCGGCATTGCTGACGACCGCGCGCACCGTGCCGCGCAGGTCGACTCCGGAATGCTCCAGGAACCGCTCGTCCTCGATGGCCACGATGGCCTGACGCATCACCGGCGCGACCGCATCGAGGGGAACTTCGATGCGGTTCTGGTAGTAGATCGTGGCCAGCACCGAACCGTCAGCGGCCTGGATCACCGAACGTTCGGGCAGGTCGGGGGTATCGAGATTGGAGGGCAGCGATTCGAAGCTGCTGACCGCATTGCGGGTGAGTGCACCGGCACCGGCAGCCAGCGGCAGGACCATGGCCGCTGCAACGACCCCGGCGAGCCCGGCGACGGCCACGAAGGCCAGCAGGCGAGCGACGGCACCGGTGGGTCCGGTGGAGCCGTCGGGGCGGAGCCGGCGAGGTGCCACGGGCGGGTAACCCTCCTGGTCGTCGGGCGGGGATGCGTGCAGCGGGTGCCGATGGGGCGGATGTGGCCTGTTCCTAGGGTAAGTGACGCGGCGGCGTGATGACCGGTGCCCGGATCGGGTGGGTCTGCTGACCCGAATGAACAACCCATGACCGATGCTGGGATGACGTGGATCACATAATTAGTTAATTAATACTATGCTAAAGGGGCATGAAGTGACCTGTCTGATGATCCGTGGGGCGCGTAGCGTCCGGCGTTGCCAGAGGAGATCACTGTCACGCACGTGAACCACGTCACTCGTGGGGCGTATGTGACGAACGGATCTTCCTGATTCGGTTCTGGAAGGAGATGTTCGATCACATGACAGCCTCCGGTGAATGGACGGTTCACGCCGCCTGTCGCACGACCGACCCGGATTCCCTGTTCGTCCAGGGTGCCGCTCAGAACCGGGCCAAGGTGATCTGCTCGGGCTGCCAGGTCCGCACCGAGTGCCTCGCCGATGCCCTGGACAACCGGGTGGAGTTCGGTGTCTGGGGTGGGATGACCGAACGTGAGCGACGCGCGCTGCTGCGTCGCCGGCCGCATGTGACCTCCTGGCGTGATCTGCTGCTCAACGCCCGCGACGCCTATGAGCGCACGGGCAGCGAGTCGTCGACCAGCACCTCCCGCGCCTCCTAGCCTCCTAGCCTCCTCGCCTCCTCGCCTCCTTTGGGCGTCTGAGTTACCTGAATGGTCGCTAACTCGGTGAGTTAGCGACCATTCAGGTAACTCAGACGCGTATGTCCAGTCCGGGGTGGGGGTCAGGCTGCGCGACGGGCGGTGCGCAGCGTCTGGTTGAGGCGAGCCATCACCGCTTTGGGATCGGTAGCGAGCTCCTGCCATGTCCATCGAATGACGGTCCACCCGGCATCCTCGAGGGCTCGCTGGCGCCGCATCTCACGGTCCTTGGCCTCGATCACCTCGGCCGGCGTCTGGCCATACTTCGCCAGGCCATCAGCCTCTCCGATCACCCGGCGCTCCGGCCAGCAGAAGTCCACGCGGTAGACGAGTCCGTTGGCACCGACCACCTCATACTGCAGGATCGGTTCCGGGACGGCGAAGATGATCATGTACCCGCGCGACCACGACTCCATCGGCGATTCCGACCGCGGATCGATGAGCTCGACGATCGCATCGACGGTGCGAATGCCCCGCCCGTAGCGGAATCGAGGGCGCAGGCGCATGACCAGCTCGAGGGCCTCCTCGGGGGTCGTCGCCCCCAATCGGGCCGTGGCAGCATCGAGGACGACCAGGGATTCGGGAACGAAGAGGGCTTTCGCGCGGGAGTGCAGCCGTGTGCGGAAGCCCATCCGAACGATGTCGATCGCCGCATGCGTCACGGATGTGACGGGAATGCCGTCGATGATCTCGACATCGGGCGGGAATTCGCGAACGCGACGGACGACGGCGTCGCTTTCGCGGTATCCGCATCGACGCCCATCGGATTCCAGGACCAGGATCTCCACCGAATCGCGGATCGGCAGGGACGTCGGCGCGTGGACGAAGGGCAGTCCGTGCAAGGCACCGGCGAGGGGGCCGGTGATGACGGCGGACCGGTCGCCGAGGGGAGCGAGCGCCGCACGCGCCCGGGTGTGAGCCGAGGGCGGCAGGTCAGAGTGATCGCCGATGAGGGCGTAGAGGCCCCGATTGAGGCGTGTGACGTAGCCGCGCCGATGCATCGCCCGCAGCTGGCCGCGGGTGATGCCGAGATCGGACATGGTGGCGATGGTGAAAGGTTCGCGCCCGACGGTGTTGAGCAACTGCTGGAATCGGTCGTGCGTCGCCGCCCGGCCGGGCAGCGGATAGGACTCATCCGGGAGTGGGACGGTGGGAGGCATGCACCGATTGTGCGGAAATCCCGCCGGCCCTGTGTTCATCATCCACAGCCCCCACCCCCACACCCCGCCACAACGCGTCTGAGTTACCTGAATGGTCGCTAACTACCTCAGTTAGCGACCATTCAGGTAACTCAGACGAAAAGGGGGGTTAGGGGTTGTGGGTGAGGAGGGTGCCGACGGTGCGCAGGCCCTCGAGATCGTGCACGTCCTCGGGGAGTGCGGGAACCTGCGCTGCCGGCACCAGCGGATGAGCCGCGGTGAACCGCACCGCCAAGCGCTGCTGTGACGTGCGGGTGCGCATCCGATCGGCGTGCAGACTCAACAGGGCCGCGGTCTCAGGGTTTTCCCCGGCTTCAGTCAGATGCGCGGCTGCAACCATCGCTTCCTCGGCACTCAGATCCGGTGCCCGCACGGACATCACGCGATTGAGCACCAGCCCAGCGAGCGGCATCTTGTCGTCTTCGAGACGTTCCACGAAATACGACGCCTCGCGCAGCGCATCTCGCTCAGGAGCTGCGACGACGACGAACGCGGTGCCCGGATCGGCAAGGAGCGCATAGGTCAACTCCGCGCGTTCGCGGAAACCACCGAACATCGTGTCCACGGCCGCGACGAAAGCACCCAGGTCAGCGAGTAGTTGCGCCCCGAGGATCTTCGTCAGCACACCGGCGAACAGTCCGAATCCGGCACCGAGTAGACGCCCGATCCCGCGACCGGCACCGCGAGCAGGCGCCGTCAACACGCGGATGAACCGACCATCGAGGAAGGTGCCGAGCCGTTCGGGCGCATCAAGGAAGTCCAGCGCGGATCGTGACGGCGGTGTGTCGACGACGATCAGATCCCACGTGCCGTCGGCATCGGCTTCGGCCCGCAACTGCCCGAGTTTCTCCATCGCCATGTATTCCTGCGTGCCAGCGAAGGACGAGGAAAGTGCCTGATAGAACGGGTTATCCAAGATGGCCTGCGCACGTTCGGGATCGCTATGCGATTCGACCACCTCATCGAAGGTGCGCTTCATATCGAGCATCATCGCGTGCAGACTGCCGTCGCCATCGACCCCGACGACCGGTCGCGGAGTGTTATCCAACTCGGTCAGCCCCATGGCCTGGGCGAGGCGTCGCGCCGGGTCGATGGTGAGCACGCACACACGGCGACCATGCTCGGCGGCCCGAAGTGCAAGTGCAGCCGCGGTCGTCGTCTTGCCCACTCCACCCGCGCCACAGCACACGACGATCCGGGTGTTCGGATCGTCGATGACATCATCGAGGTCCAGCGTCGGTGCCTTCAGGTCGAGCAGGGTTCCCGCTGAATCAATACCGGAGTCGTTGTCTGCCATGTCGCTCACGCCATTCCCTGCTCGCGCAGCAGTCGCGATAATTCGAACAGCGATGCCACATCCATTCCACCGGCGAGGAACGGCAGCTCGTAGACGGGTGTTCCCAGCTGTGAAATGCGTTCGCGTTCGGTCGATTCCAGTGTGACGCGCGCCGCGTGGTCGCTCGCCTCAGCCAGGAGCGCATCGGTGATCGCCTTTCCCGACTTCGAGCGGGCCCCACCGAGCCCGGCAGCGGCCACCCCCTCGGCGATCATCGGGCGCGGCAGCCCCGATGTTGCCGCGAGCGCCAACGATTCAGCGTCCAGCATCGGTGGCCGTGTCATGTTCACCACGATGCCACCGACAGGCAGTGCCGCATCGCGTAGTTCGGCGACACCATCGGAGGTTTCCTGCACCGGCATCTCCTCGAGCAGGGTCGTCAAATGCACTGCGGTGCGTTCCGAACGCAGCACCGCCATGACCGAATCCGCTTGAGTTCGAATGGGACCGACCTTCGCCAACCCGGCGATCTCGGTGTTGACATTGAGGAATCGAGTGATGCGCCCGGTAGGTGGAGCATCGAGTACGACAGCGTCATACGGATTCGCACTGCCCTTGTCCTTGCGGCGAACGAGTTCGACGGCCTTACCGGTGAGCAGCACATCACGCAGACCGGGTGCGATCGTGGTGGCGAAGTCGACCGCTCCCATGCGGCGCAGCACCGAACCGGCGCGACGCAGGTTGTAGAACATCTCGAGATATTCCAGGAGCGCTTCTTCCGGATCGACGGCCAATCCCCACACTTCGCCACCGCCCGGCGCGACGGACAACTTGCGTTCGTCATAGGGCAGCGGTGGTGTGTCGAAGAGTTGAGCGAGGCCTTGACGTCCCTCGACCTCCATCAGCATGACCCGGCGACCATCGGAGGCCAGGGCGAGCGCAAGAGCCGCCGCTACCGTGGTCTTGCCGGTGCCACCCTTGCCCGATACGACATGCAGCAGCACATCCGGCCAGTCACCACCGGCACCGGGCGCAGAGGAATCAGCAGGCACGAACGCGAGCCTAACGCCAATGGGCACCTGTCTGCCGAGGCGCTAGGGTCGGGTTATGACCTCAGCGAAGACCACGTGGGAATACGTCACCGTGCCTGTGCTCATCCACGCCACCAAGCAGATCCTCGACACCTGGGGTGCCGATGGCTGGGAACTGGTGCAGATCGTCCCCGGTCCGCAGCCGGAGAACGTCGTCGCCTACTTCAAGCGTCCGGTCGGGTCGTGAGCACTCCCTCGCAGCAGCTGGCCGAGCTTGGCATCGCACTGCCCGAGGTCGTCAAGCCGTTGGCCGCGTATGTGCCCGCGACCGTGAGCGGTCGGTATGTCTACACATCGGGACAGTTGCCGATGCGCGATGGCGAGAACATCGCCGTCGGTGTCGTCGGGTCGCAGGTCGATCCCGATACCGCCTATCAGTGCGCTCGACAGTGCGCGATCAACGCCATCGCAGCTGCCGCCTCGGTGGCCGGTGGTGTCGACGCCCTGACCGGGGTGGTCAAGGTCGTCGGATTCGTCGCCAGCGAGCCGGGCTTCACCGGTCAACCCGCGGTGGTCAATGGTGCGAGTGAGTTGCTGCTCGAGGTGTTCGGCGACGCCGGCCGGCACGCACGTTCGGCAGTCGGCGTTGCGGCATTGCCGATGGGTGTTCCCGTCGAGGTGGAGATGATCTTCGAGGTGGGCGACTGAACGGCAAGCCGCGGATGCCGGCCGAGCTGACCCGACGCGCGGCTGCGCTCGCGGCGGGGGATGGCTCCTGGGTTCCGCCCATCGCGCGGCCAGCCTCGACGGTCGTGCTGCTGCGCGATGCACCGCAGCGGCCGATGACCTATCTGATGCGGCGGGCACCGTCGATGGCGTTCGCCGCCGGCATGCACGTCTTTCCCGGTGGTCGCATCGATGACGAGGATCTCGCTGCGCGCATCGATTTCGTCGGGCAGCCGATCGATCCTGATCGGATGACCGCTGATGCCGACCTTGCTCGCGGCATCATCGTCGGTGCGGTGCGGGAAGTATTCGAAGAGACCGGTGTGCTGCTCGCCGTCGACGAATCCGGTCGGCTTCCGGTGGAGGATCGGCAGTGGGAAGACGACCGGATGGCGGTGAACGCATCATCGGAGCAGTTGCCGCTGATCCTGGCCCGTCGCGGTTTGGCGATCGATCCGGATCTGCTGCCGCTGTGGTCGCACTGGATCACTCCCGAGGTCGAAGAACGCCGCTACGACGTGCGATTCTTCGTCACTCGCGTGCCCGAGGGACAGTCGGTGCGTGATGTCAGCGGTGAAGCAGACCGATGCATCTGGGTCGATCCGGCGCAGGCACTCACCGACTATCACGAGGGTCGGATGGCGATGCTGCCCCCGACGGTGTCGACATTGGCCGACCTCGTCGGACTCCCCGACACCGCTGATCTGGCGATCCGGGCGCGTGACCGGGTGGTGCGCCCGCTGCTGCCTCGCACCCGGATGGTCGAGGGTGAGGTCGTGTGGGAGGTCGTCGATGCCCGCACCGATGAGGTCGTGTGGTCGCTGGATGGCCCACCTGCCGGCTCGGAATCCCGCGGCATCCTCTGACTCATCGCCGATACAGTGCAGTCCGTGAGCGGACTTCCCGTCCTCGGCTCGAGCGCCCCGTGGCACGGTGGCGCCTTCGGTGAACGCGCGATGTGCGTGCTGGCACCCAACCCATCACCGATGACCCTGGACGGCACCAACACCTGGATTCTCGCTGAGCCCGGTGCGCGACGCTGCATCGTCGTGGATCCCGGGCCTGATGACGATGCTCATCTCGATGCACTGCGTTCGGCACTCGCCGAACGTGATCTCACCGTGGCAGCGACGGTGCTCACCCACGGACACCTCGATCATTCCGAGTCCGCGCGTCGCTGGCATGACATGACCGACGCACCGGTGCGCGCCCTGGACCCCGGGCATCGTTATGGCGGCGAGGGGCTCGGCGATGGCGACGTGCTCGATGTCGACGGACTCGAAGCGCGCATCGTCGCAACCCCCGGACACAGTGGTGACTCGGTGAGCCTGGTCATTCCCGCGGAGGGGTTCATCCTCACCGGAGACACCGTGCTGGGTCGCGGAACGACGGTCGTCGCCTGGCCCGACGGTGACCTCGGTGCCTATCTGCATTCCCTGGAGATATTGAGACGTCAGGCCGAATCCGCCCATGCGCTGCTTCCCGGACATGGACCGGTCCTCACCGATCCCGCGACGGTGATCACCGAATATGTCGAGCACCGCCGTGCTCGCCTCGAGCAGGTGCGCAACGCGATGGCTGCAGGTGCCCGCACGGCCGACGAAGTCGTGGACGCGGTGTACGACGACATCCCCCAGGCGGTGCGCCCCGCGGCCGTGATGTCAGCACAGGCGCAGGTGGCCTACCTCGAGGCAGGAGGCTGAGCCGGTCACGACGCGCACCGTCGAAGCGCCCGATGCCTGCGGATTTGCATCTCGGCTGACATCCTTCCCATAGTGGAGGCCTTCCCCCAGGGGAAAGCGGGGATGCCCGAATGCAGAAGTCGAACAGCAGGAGCTCACGTGAGTGATCACGACGATCGCAGCCAGCCGATGCTGGCGACGACGTCGACCCCGGGGCATCGTGAGCGACCCGCCTGGGCAACCCTCGAGCACAACGGCAGCCTCGATGGCCTGCGCGCGATCGCCGTCGGCCTCGTGGTGTTCTTCCACGCCGGCGTGCCGTTTCTGCCGGCCGGTTTCGTGGGCGTCGACGTGTTCTTCGTCCTATCCGGATTCCTCATCACGTCACTCATCGTTCGCGAAGTGTGGTCGACCCGTCGACTGGACCTCGTCGGGTTCTGGGCGCGACGCGCACGTCGTCTCCTGCCGGCTGCCCTACTCGTCCTCGCGGTGACCGCTGTCGCCTATGCCGCTGTGGCTCCGGCCATCGATGTCACGACCAACCGCACGTCCTTCCCGGCTGCGGCGCTGTATGTGTCGAACTGGGTGTTCGCCGAGCAGGCCGTCGACTACTTCGCCAGCGATACCGCCAAGAGTCCGGTGCTGCATTACTGGTCGCTGTCCATCGAAGAGCAGTTCTATCTCGTGTGGCCGCTGCTGGCACTCGCGATCTTCCTGTTGGCTTTCAGGAAATCCCGCGTTGCTCTCGCAGCGGTCGCCGCGGTGACGATCGCATCGTTCGGCTATGCCGTCTATCTCTCCGGCATCGATGCGGATGTCGCATATTTCTCCACCTTCACCCGTGCGTGGCAGTTGTTGGCCGGTGGGTTGGTGGCGCTGCTCGTCCTCGCGCCTGCGGTCAGCGGTCGCGCATTGCCGTCATGGTGGCGTCCGGTGGCTGCTGTGATCGCCCCGGTCGCGATCATCGCCATCGTGTTCTCCGCATCGTCGGCCTTTCCGGCGGGAGCGCTATTCGGTCAACGCTCTACCCTCGCGGCCTCCACGATCGCCACCATCGCCACAGCCGTACTCGTTGCGGCAGTGTGGTGGTTGCCGGGGTTAGCCGGCACTCGGTGGCTCGCGGCAGCGCCGATGCAGTGGATCGGCCGATTGTCCTATGGCATCTATCTGTGGCACTGGCCGCTGATCATCATCGGCGGGCTCGCGGGGTTCCTGAGTTGGCACTGGGCGGTGAACACCGCCATCGTCGCCATCACCTCTACTGTCCTTGCAGCGGTGACCTATGTGTTCGTCGAGCAACCTGTTCGACGCATCGACCTGCGCGCACGCAAGCGTGCCGTCGTGGTGCTCGTCACCCTGCTCACTGCAGCCGGCATCGTCGCAGCGGGAACATGGAGCTATCTGCGTCCACCCGCGCAGATCACCGCGGTCGTCGATCAGCTGGCGGCGGACAAGCAGGAGGAGGCCGTCGGTGAGCAGACGGCGGGTGCGGCGACGGGAGCGAAGGTCCTGCTCGTGGGGGATTCCCATGCCGGGTTCTGGCAGCCGGCATTCGCCGAACTGGCACAGGAGCAGGGCTGGCAACTGAAGTCCGTGGTTCGCGCATCGTGTCCGTGGGCGGAGGTGACCGCGGTGTCGCCGCGCACCGATGCGGTCCTGCCGTGCGCCGAGGAACTCACCGAGCCGGCATTGGACATCGCCCGCACGTGGCGACCTGATGTGACGATCCTGGTGTCTCGATCGATCCAGTTCCAGGAGCTTCAGTTATCCGATGCACGGACCCTGGTTCCTCGCGATGAGGAGTGGCTCCCTGAGATGATCCAGGGCGCAACCACGTTCATCGATGAGCTATTGCCGTATTCGGCTGAGATCGTCCTGTTCGAACCGACACCCGAGACCACGAAACCTATGGTCCGCTGCGTTACTAATCCCGACCGGACCGACTGCGATCGACGCGCGGTGAAGAAGGGCAAGACGAAGCCGATCCTCGCCTTCTTCGCCGAACTCCAAGCCGAGAATCCGCGCATCGTCTCGGTTTCGTTGAACGACCTGATCTGCCCTGATCGAAGGTGCCCGGCGACGGTGGATGGCGTGCTGACCTATCGCGATAAGCATCACTTGACGACGGAATACGCGGCACTGCTGATCGCGGATGTCGATCGGATCCTGCGGGAACGAGGGGTCGTGCTTGCCGAACCCGCAACGAATAGTGATCTCAGCGCGCGCGACGTGCCAGGCGATCGACGCTGAGCACGAGCACCTCGCGTTGATCGACGCGCAGCCAACCGCGCTGCGCGAAATCGGCGAGGGCCTTGTTCACCGTCTCCCGCGAAGCCCCGACGAGTTGGGCCAGTTCCTCCTGGGTGAGGTCATGCTTGACGAGCAGGCCATCGGGGGTGATCTCACCGAACTTGTCGGCGAGGTCGAGCAACGCCTTTGCCACCCGCCCGGGCACATCGGAGAACACCAGGTCGCCGAGCGTCTCGTTGTTGCGGCGCAGGCGGCGGGCGAGGGCGGCGAGGAGCGCTTCGGCGACCTCGGGCCGCCCGGCCAGCCAGGAACGCAGGGCGGTGTTGCTGAGTGCGAGCACGCGGGCATCGGTCAATGCGGTAGCCGATGCCGCGCGTGGGCCGGGATCGAAGACGGAGAGTTCGCCGAAGATCTCGCCGGGCCCCAGCACCGCCATGAGCGACTCACGACCATCGGGGGAGGCGTGGCCGAGTTTGATCTTGCCTTCGACGATGACGTACATGTTGTCCCCGATCTGGCCCTCGGCGAAGATCACGGTGCCCCGAGGCGTGGCCTGCTCGGTCATGGAGGCGCGCAGCGCGGCCGCGGCCTCGGCATCGAGGGAAGCGAAGAGGGGAGACTGCATGAGAGCGTCGTCCACGGCGGTCGGGGCCTTCCTTTCCGTTGAATCCAGCATGGAGTGGGGTTCCCCAGCGGCTTGGATGTCTCTTTAGTCTCCCCTATGCGTCCGGTTCGAGCATGCGCGGGTGGCCTGCCCCGATCCCCGGGGCGGGCGTGGCGCGAGGACGCATGAATGGCGGGGCCGACGTACCCTGGCATGGTGTCTACGTCCGCCACCTCACGACCCCGCAGCGGTCGGTCGAATGGTTCGCGGCGCCCGGCAGCATCAACCCGCACATCGGCACCGGCGACGACCCTGGTGCGGCGGGCCCGCAGGGTCGCCCGGGTGCTGCGCGAGACGTATCCGCAGGCGGATTGCGAACTGGATTTCACGACGGCGTGGGAGCTTCTCGCCGCGACGGTGCTGTCAGCACAGTGCACCGATAAGCGCGTCAACGCGGTGACCCCAGGATTATTCGACCGATATCCCGATGTCGCGGATATCGCCGCCGCTGAACTGAGCGAACTCGAGGAGATCATCCGTCCGACGGGTTTCTTCCGTGCCAAGGCGCAGAGCCTGCAGGGCATGGCTGCGGTGATCTGCGATCAGTTCGACGGTGAGGTGCCCGATCGACTCGAGGACCTCACCACCCTGCCGGGCGTCGGACGCAAGACCGCGAATGTCGTCCTGGGCTACGCCTATGGCATCCCCGGCATCACCGTCGACACCCATGTCGGTCGACTTGCGCGTCGCCTCGGCTGGACCGAGCAGACCGATCCGGTGCGTATCGAGCATGACCTGATGGCGTTGTTCCCGCGCAAGGACTGGACGGTTCTCAGCCAGGACCTCATCTGGCACGGTCGCCGCTGCTGCCACGCGCGCAAGCCCGCGTGCGGTGCCTGCCCGGTGGCGCGCTGGTGCCCGTCGTTCGGTGAAGGTCCCACCGATCCGGTGGTGGCTGCCGCCTTGATCACCACCGAGGGTCGAGCATGAGGCGCCGGGCACTGATCGCTTCGTTGGCCGCCGCGGCACTCGCGCTCGCCGCGTGCTCGACTGCCGCCGACGGTGGTGTCGCCGGGGACCGCATCGCATCGCCGAGCCCGACGCAAACCACGATGAACACGTCGTCCCCGCGCGATCCGGCACTCCTGCCACTCGTCATCGCCGCGGGCCTGCCCGACTGCCCCGATTCCGATCCGTCCCTCGCGCCCATCGAACCCGTCGGCGCTCTGGGCGGCGGCCTTCCCGACCTGACCTTCGCGTGCCTGGGAGAAGGGCCCGATGTCACCCTGTCCGGCCTGCGCGGCACCCCGCTGATCATCAACGTGTGGGCATCGTGGTGTCCGCCGTGCATCATCGAAATGCCGCTGCTGGCCGAGGCTGCGCGCACCTATGCCGATGACCTGATCATGCTCGGCATCGATATGCAGGACCGCTCCGAGGCCGCCCTCGACATCGCAGCCGCGCTCGATCTGGGGTTCCCCTCCGTCGTCGATCAACCCGGTCAGGTGCGTGCCGCACTCACCGTCCCCGGCCCGCCGGTGACGTTCTTCGTGACCGCAGACGGACGCATCGCCGGCCGCCACGACGGACGCATCCCCGATCAGGCCACCATGGACCAACTCATCACCGACTATCTCGGGATCGCGAAGCCATGACGACACTCGCCCGAGACCCCGCACTGGGCTGGCACGACCAGTCCGCCGACATCCCGGACTTCCTGCGGCCGCTGGCGACCGCCATCGACGGAGTCGCTGCGACGCGGTTGACCCGATTCACCCCGCCCGATGATGGAGGCCGTCGTGCCGCGGTGCTCGCGTTGTTCGGCGAAGGCGCATCGGGTCCGGACCTGTTGATCTGCGAACGCGCGCACACGATGCGTTCGCATGCCGGCCAACCCGCATTCCCCGGCGGTGCCATCGACGACGGTGATATCGACGAACGTGCCGCAGCACTCCGGGAAGCCGAGGAGGAAACCGGACTCGACCCTGCCGGCGTCACCGTGTTCGGCGCACTCCCGGACCTGTGGGTGCCGGTCTCGGGCTTCATCGTCAGCCCCATGCTCGGCTGGTGGCACCATCCGGTGCCGGTGCGTGCCGTCGATGCGGCCGAGGTCGCCAGCGTGCATCGAGTGCCCATCCGCGAACTCGCCGATCCGACCCACCGCGTGCGCGTGCGCCACCCCTCCGGCTATATCGGCTTCGGCTTCGAAGTCCGCGGCCTGCTCGTGTGGGGTTTCACCGCCGGGTTGATCAACGGCCTGCTCGACCTCGGTGGCTGGGCCCAACCCTGGGATGACGCCCGTATCGTCGACCTCAACGCCTAACCCGACTCGATGAACATCGTCGACAGTATTGATGGATCGACTCGATGAACATCGTCGATCTTGTCCTCATCGGAGCCCTCATCGTCTTCGCCTGGTCGGGATGGCGCCAGGGTTTCGTCGCCGGGCTGCTGTCCTTCACCGGATTCCTCGGCGGCGGATTGGCCGCGGCACTCGTGCTTCCGCGTCTCATCGAACCGTTCAACCTGCCCGACATCGCCGGAGCGCTCACTCTCGCGACCGCGATCCTCGCCGCAGCGCTTCTCGGCCAGACCCTGACCTCGATGATCGGTCGCCGGTTGCGCGACGCCATCACCTGGTCACCGGCGCGTGCCGTCGACAACGCCGGTGGTGCGATCTTGAACGTCACCGCGCTCGCGGTGGTCCTGTGGGTCATCGCGTCCGCCGTTGCCGTGCTGCCCGAGCAGTCCCTCGTGCGTCAGGTGCGCGGATCGGCGCTGATCACCGGCATCGACCGGGTGGTGCCCGATGTCGCGCGCGACTTCTTCGTCGGTTTACGTGACGCTGTCGCGGCATCGCCACTGCCGCGTGTGTTCGCCGGGATCGGCTATGACGCCGGACCCCAGGTGCCCGCACCCGATCCGGCGCTGCTGCGAGATCCGGCGGTGCGTGCAGCGTGGCCGTCGCTGGTGCGCATCACCACGGTCGAATGCGGCACGGGCGTGTCCGGCTCCGGGTTCGTCTATGCCACCGATCGCATCATGACCAACGCGCATGTCGTCGCCGGTGTCGATTCCCCGCGCGTGCGCATCCCCGGTGATCCGTCGTCGTATGAGGCGACCGTCGTGGCCTTCGATGCTGACATCGACCTCGCGGTGCTGGCAGTGCCGGGGCTGTCGGCGACACCGTTGGACTTCACCGAACGCGAAGCCGCCACCGGCGATCCGGCGGTGGTGGCGGGGTTCCCCGGCGGAGGTGAACTCGTGGCGGGACCGGCACGCATTCGCGCCCAGATCGATGCGCGCGGCGAGGACATCTACGGCCGGGCCGGAGTGATGCGCGAGGTGTATTCCTTCCGCGGCGATGTGCGCCCCGGCAATTCCGGTGGGCCGCTGCTGGCCCCCGATGGTCGTGTCTACGGTGTGGTGTTCGCTGCCGGCCTCGACAATGACGAGACCGGTTATGCGATCACCGCCGAACAGGCCACCGCGATCGCCACATTTGGTGAGGTTGCCACAGCACCCACCGAAACCGGCCCCTGCCGCACCCGCTGAAAGTATCAATCGAAAAGCAGACCTGACAGCAACCGGATTCGTGCGGTGAGACCGGCGGGGATATCGGGCGGGGCCAGGTCGGCCAGGCTCGCTCGGGCGCGCAGCTGCAACCGCTGCGCACCTACCTCATTGCCGCGTGCAGCCTGGGTGACTCCCGCCGCTGCCTGCGCCAAGACCCGCCACCACTCGCGTTCATCCTCCGGTGCGCACCGCCAGCGCTGCTCGAGCACCTCATGGGCATGGAAGGGCAAACCGCGCTGCAGGTAGTCGATCGCCTCGGTGACCGCATCGGCTGAGCTGATGAACTCTCGCTCGGGCACCATCTGTTCGCCCTGCGCGCCCCATGGCAGCGGTCGACCCAGCGCATCGCGCGGGCGGGTATTGCTCAGCCGGCGTTCGGTCGGCTCGCCCTGTGCTTGTCCAGCCATGGCATCAGTATTCCTGCGAAGCCGTCCGGATCCTCCTCGTGCGGGAAATGCCCGGTCTCGGGCACCAGCGAGAACTCGTAGTCATTCGTCGCCCACTCCGCTGACCCTTCCGCGACCCGCGGCAGCACGGAGGTGTCATCAGCGCCATGGATCTGCAGCACCGGCACCTCGATCGCGGCCTCCATCTGCCGCGCATAGCGCAATCCGTCGCTGCGCAGGAACGATCGGAACGCCCACCGGTGATATTCGACCGCGCAGTGCGCCGTCGGCCACAGCGCGAACGCCGATCGATACATCCGCGCGGTGTGCGCGTCGGGGAATCCCGGTGTTGCCGACCACTGCTCGATCAACTCCGCCACCCGCACGCAGTCATCGGCCATCAGCGAACGTTCGGGCAGGAACGGCCACTGGAAACCGATCGCATACATCGACCGCCCACGCTGCAATCCGTCCGTCAACAAGGCACGGCGCAACCTGCGCGGATGCGGCATCGACACCGGCACGATGGCACGCACGACCTCCGGGGTCAGCACCGGCATGGTCCATGCGATGAGTCCACCCCAGCCGTGACCGACGATCGTCGCGGATTCCTCACCGAGACTGCGGATCACTCCGGCAACATCATGGGCCAGGGTGAAGGGGTCGTAGCCGTGCGGGGTGTGATCTGATCCGGCATAACCGCGCAGATCCATCGCGATGACGCGATGACCGGCATCGGCTAACCGCGAAATGTGGTCGCGCCACGACCACCAGAACGTGGGAAAGCCATGCAGCAGAACGACCGCTGGACCCTGACCGGCTTCGACCACGTGAAAGCGCGCGCCGTTCGCCGAGACATCGCGGTGTTCCCACGGCCCGGGGGTGAAGATCGCCTCCTCGGGGTCGAGGGGGGTGAACTCGCCGGCAGGATCACCGAGCGAGGAGGTGCCGCTCAGTCGCGGGCCGACGACGGCACGGTGCCGATCGCCGGCGCAGGTGACCCACTGAGCGCCGCCTTGGTCTTGTTGATCTCGGCGATGGTGCGCTCGGGTCCCTTGATCTTCTTCGCCGCGGAGCGACCGAGCAGGCCGAGGATCACCGCGACGAGGAAGAGGAACGCGGTCACGATGCCGAAGCCCGCCCACACCGGCAATCCGATGGCGACGAGCACATAGGCGATGGTGACGAGGAGGAACAGCCCGCCGGTGCCGGCCATCACGAGCGCACCGGTGAGCAGTCCTCCGGTCTTCGCTGCCGCCTGGGCGCTGCCGGCGATCTCGATCTTGGCCAATTCGACCTGGGCCTTGATCAGTCGCTGCATATCGGCGATGGCCGAGGTGATCAGTTTCTTCAGGGGTACGTCATCCCCTGAACCGGGCGCGAGGCGGTCGGACATGGGTCTTCCCTTCGTCGTGCACATCTGGTCGTGCTCATCGGTTCGTCCGCGCGCCAGGCTATCGGGTGAGCCTGCATGAGCGTGGGAGTCCGGGGGATCGGTCAGTCCGTCGCCCCCACGCCTCGACATTCCCCCTCCGGACAGCGCTCAGCGACAGAGAACGACACCAAACCGGGCTAAGGGGATGCTGCTAGTCCGGATAAGCGTCGTTCTCTGCGCCGGGGGATCGGTCAGTCCGAGGAGCTGCCGGTCTTCAATCCGGCCTCGATCAGCCCCATCACCGCCGGGTCGGCCAGTGTGGTGGCATCACCCAGCGAGCGGTTCTCGGCCACATCGCGCAGCAGGCGGCGCATGATCTTGCCCGAGCGGGTCTTGGGCAGTTCGGGCACGACCATCACCTGGCGAGGCTTGGCGATCGGGCCGATCTCCTTGGCGACGTGATTGCGCAGATCGGCGATCAACTGCCCGCCGTCGGCTCCGGACTCGACACCGCCGCGCAGGATCACGAACGCGACGATGCCCTGACCGGTGGTGTCATCGGCTGCTCCCACGACCGCTGCCTCGGCGACGGCCGGATGCGAGACCAGCGCTGATTCGACCTCGGTGGTCGAGATGCGGTGACCGGACACGTTCATCACGTCATCGACACGGCCGAGCAACCAGATCGCCCCGTCGTCATCGAGTTTCGCGCCGTCGCCGGCGAAGTAGTACTGCGGCCAACCCGACCAGTAGGTGTCGACGTATCGCTGATCGTCTCCCCAGATACCGCGCAGCATCGACGGCCACGGCTCGGTGAGCACGAGGTAGCCACCCCCGCTATTGCCGACGGGCCTGCCCTCGTCGTCGACGACCGCGGCACCGATCCCCGGCAGCGGACCCATCGCCGAACCGGGCTTGCATGCGGTGACGCCGGGCAGTGGGGCGATCATCATGGCGCCGGTCTCGGTCTGCCACCAAGTGTCGACGATCGGGCAGCGCCCACCACCGATGACATCGCGGTACCACATCCACGCCTCGGGATTGATCGGTTCGCCGACGCTGCCGAGCAGTCGCAGGCTGGAAAGATCATGCTGCGCAGGGATATCCGCGCCCCACTTCATGAACGTCCGGATCGCCGTCGGCGCGGTATAGAGCAGGGTGACGCCATATTTGGCGACGATCTCCCACCAGCGTCCCTGGTGCGGGGTGTCCGGGGTTCCTTCATAGATCACCTGTGTGGCGCGGTTCGCCAACGGGCCGTAGACGATGTAGGAGTGCCCGGTCACCCAACCCACATCGGCGGTGCACCAGTAAACATCGGTGTCGGGTTTGAGGTCGAACACATTGAAATGCGTGTATGCCGCCTGGGTGAGATAGCCACCGGAGGTGTGCAGGATTCCCTTCGGCTTCCCCGTCGTCCCGGAGGTGTAGAGGATGAACAGGGGATGCTCGGAGTCGAAGTCCTCGGGGGTGTGCGTGTCGGGCTGGCGCTCGACGATCTCGTGCCACCACACATCGCGGCCCTCGACCATCTCGACATCACCACCCGTGCGCCGCACGACGAGCACATTGCGCACCGACGGGGTGTCCGCGACGGCTTCATCGACGGCGGGCTTCAGCGGCATCGCCGAACCGCGACGATTCTGCCCATCGGCGGTGATGACCAGCGTCGCCTGCGCATCGTCGATGCGGGAGCGCAGCGCCTCTGCGGAGAACCCGGCGAACACCACCGAGTGCGGGGCGCCGATGCGCGCACACGCCAGCATCGCGATGACCGCTTCGGGGATCATCGGCAGATAGATCGCCACCCGATCTCCGGCACCCACACCGAGTTCGGTCAGGGCGTTCGCCGCCTGGGACACCTCCCGCTGCAGATCGGCATAGGTGATGGCACGGGTGTCGCCGGGCTCACCCTCGAAGTACAGGGCCACCTGGTCGCCGTGGCCGTCCTCGACATGGCGATCGACGCAGTTATAGGCGACATTCAACCGCCCGCCCACGAACCACTTCGCGAAGGGAGCCTTCGACCAGTCCAGGGCCTGATCCCAGTCGCGGGCCCACGACAGCCGGCGGGCCTGGGTCTGCCAGAAACCCAGCCGATCGGCCGCCGCCTCGGCGACCATCGCCTCGGTGGCATTGGCCTGGGCGGCGAATTCCGGGCTCGGGGGGAACACCCGGTCCTCGTTGAGCAGATTGGATAGGGCGGCATCGCCTCGGTCGGACACGGTTGCAGCTCCTCACGGGTGAGATGGGACACGCTCACGGTAGCCAGTGCAGGGCCGCGGGCGCGTCGAAAGGAACGAATCCGTCCCCCCATGCGTCAGGATAGGGACGACGGGGTGAGTGGGAGGAATGATTCGTGCGACCACGGGTAGTCGTGCCCCTGCTGTTCGCGCTGGCGGCGGCATTGGGTCTGATCGTGGGCGCCGTGCTGCCCGGAGCATCCTCGGCTCCCGTCGCGTCGGACACCCCATCGACTCCTGCGGACTCCGCTGACCCGGCCGATCCCGCCGAGCCAGCCGATCCGAACGAGCCCGCCGAGGAGCCGACCGAACCGGCTGCTCCGGCCGTGGGTGACGTCATCGGTGCCGGCGGCGGAGTGTCGGCGGTGAACCTGCCGCAGCCGGACTTCCCCATCGAGCGATTGGCGCCGGGTGAGACCCCGCCGCAGTTCGTCGTCATCTCCTTCGACGGGTCCGGCAACGACGCGGTGTTCCACCGGTTCATGGACACCGCCGATGCGACCGGCGCGAAGTTCACCTTCTTCGTCTCCAGCGTGTATCTGCTGCCCGACGACAAGCGGTTCGAATACACCAACCCGGGACGCTCGGCCGGCGAATCGGGCATCAGCTTCGGTGGCACCGCCGCGGATGTCGCCGGACGCGTGGAGAACTACCGCGAGGCTTATGAGAAGGGCCACGAGATCGGCACCCACTTCGGGGGCCACTACTGCCAGAACAACACCGGTTCGGTGATGGATTTCTCCCAGGCCGATTGGTACTCCGAGGTCGCGCAGGCCAAGCAGTTCGTCAACGACTGGGCCGCGAACACCGGCACGACCAATCCCGATCCGCTGCCGTTCAACGGCGACGTGTATCGCGGTGGCCGCACCCCCTGCCTCGAGGGCGAGCGTTCGTTCATGTATCCGGCGTTCGTCGAGCATGGCTTCACCTACGACACCTCGAACACCGGGTTCTTCCAGTGGCCGTCGAAGAACGACTACGGCCTGTGGGACTTCCCGCTGCCCACCCTGAAGGTCGGCGACACCGGGCGCTCGGCCATCGCGATGGACTACAACATCTACTTCCAGGCCTCCAATGGCCAGACCAACATCACCGATCCGGGCGAGTGCGCCGAGATCGAGCGGATCTCCTACGACACCTTGATGAATGCCACGAAGGCGGCATACAACGGCACGCGCGCGCCGCTTATCTGGGGCATGCACTGGAGCCCGTATGCGTGTGGTGCCTTCATCGATGCGACGAACCAGTTCGTCCGCGATGCCACCGCGACGCTGCCCGATGTGCGTTTCGTGACCAATGACCAGCTCGTCCAGTGGCTCGAAGCGCAGGACCCGGCCGTGCTCGCCGAACTCCAGGCGCGCGGCGTTCAGCAGTACTGATCCCGAGCTCGATCGATGTCGACGGTCGGGCATGCTTGCGGGTGTGCCCGTCGATGCTCGCCGTGACCCGCTCGCCGCATTAGCCGAACTTCCCGGCGTGCTCCCCGCCTGCCTGGCAGCCCGCGAAGAGATCGATCAGATGCTGTGGGATCGCACCGTGCGCGCGAATGCCGCGGACATCGCCACCGAATCCCGACTGCAGGGTGCCCGAGCAAGCGCGGCGCTCGAAGGTGCCGAGGTTTCGTTAGCCGCGATGCGCGCGGGGGTCGCCGAGGAGGATTCCCCCGTCAGCCGCGCCGTGGGTGCGGCGATCGCCGTGACCGCTGCCATTCCACGCCAGGTGGACACCTTCGGTAGGGCACCGCTGCAGGTCATCGCACACCTGCACGTGCTCGCCACCCGAGGCTTCGCCGCCGAAGACGAACGTGGCCGTCCGCGTGCGACCGATGAGGTCATCGACCCGTTGCATATCGGCTCGCTACCAGCCGTCGCGGATATCTCGCCTCGCCTCGATGCGCTCGCGGGCGTGCTCACCCGTGCGACCGATGCGCCGGCGGTGCTGGTGGCGGCGATCGCACACGGCGAGGTGCTGGCGCTGCGGCCGTTCGCGTGGGGATCGGGCCTGGTGGCCCGTGCCATGCTGCGCTGTGTGCTTGCCGCGCGCGGGGTGGATCCGGATCTGCTCGGCTGCCCCGAACTCGGCCTGCTCGCAGCCGGGCGAACGGCCTATGTCAAGGCCCTGCGTGGTTATGCCAGCGGCGAACCCGAGGGTGTCGCCGACTGGATCGAGTTCAACGCCCGAGCCATCGCGGTGTCCAACCAGACAGGCTGAGATTCAGGCGATGCTCGACACCCAGCGCCACAGGTCGATTCCGCCCTCGACGGCGAACTCGTCGATGCTCGCGATCTCGGCATCGGTGAAGTCGGTGCGGTTCGCCGCCGCCGCTGTCTCCCGCAGTTGCGCCGCGCTGGATGCGCCGACGAGCGTCGAGGTCACCCGCTCATCGCGCAACGTCCATGACACCGCCATCTGCGCGAGCGATTGCCCGCGCGATGCCGCGATGGCGGCGAGGCCGCGCACCCGCTCCAGGTTCTCCGGTGTCGCCAGCTTCGGATCGAAGCTCTTGCCCTGGGTGGGACGCGATCCGTCCGGAATGCCGTCGGCGTAGCGGTCGGTGAGCAGCCCCTGGGCCAGTGGCGAGAACGTGATCGCACCGACCCCGAGTTCCTCGAGGGTGTCGAGCAGTCCGTCCTCGATCCAGCGATTCAGCAATGAATACGACGGCTGATGGATGAGCAGGGGCACGCCCATCTCCGACAGGATGCGCGCGGCGCGGGCAGTTCGCGAGGGTGAATAGGACGAGATGCCGACATATAGGGCCTTGCCCTGGCGCACCGCGGTCGCCAGCGCACCCATCGACTCCTCCAGCGGCGTGGCCTCATCGGGCCGGTGGTGATAGAAGATGTCGACATAGTCCAGGCGCATGCGCTGCAGACTCGCATCGAGACTGGCCAGCATGTACTTGCGTGACCCGAGGTCGCCATAGGGCCCCGGCCACATGTCCCAGCCGGCCTTGGTCGAGATGACCAACTCATCGCGCAGTTGGGCGAAGTCCTCGCGCAGGATCCGCCCGACGTTCTTCTCTGCCGAGCCGTAGGGCGGCCCGTAGTTATTGGCGAGGTCGAAGTGCGTGATGCCGAGGTCGAATGCGGTGTGCAGCATCTCGCGCTGCGTCGTCAGGGGAGTGTCGTCGCCGAAGTTCCACCAGCACCCGATGGTGACCGCCGGCAGGTGCAATCCACTGCGACCGCAGCGCCGCTGCGGCATCCGGCCGTCGTAACGTGTGGGATCGGGAACATACTGCGTCGGCATCTCCGGCTGTGGTTCCATGACGCCAGATTCTGTCAGCCCTCGTTCGACTCTTCGATTCCATGCTCCACCAACGCGGCGGCGAGCCGGTCGTGGACCTCTTGCGGGATGCGGATGGGTCGGCCCGATTCCGGATCGATCACCGCGAGGCGACTGGTGGCCTCGGCCACGACAACTCCGTTCTCATCGTGGATGCGGTAGCCGAGCACATAGGACGATCGCTTCATCGATTCCATCCAGACGTCGATCTGGATCGGCTCGCGGGCATATCCCAGCGGTGCGAGGTGGTGCACATGCTGGTCGACCACGATCTGGGAGAAGCCCGGCCCGAGCACCCCGTCGATCCCCCCGATGATTCCGACACGGGCTTCCTGCAGGTAGTCGTGATACACGACGTTGTTGACATGGCCGAGCGGATCGAGGTCGGAGAAGCGCCGATAGACCGGAACGGTGATCACGCGTGCAATCTATCCCCACACGGTGGTCATTCCCGTTTTCGCTGTTCGCGGCCTCGGAGATCGGGCCGCCTCGGTGGTCGGTTGGTCCAGTGTTGGCCGGTGATGGTGTTGGTCAGGGTCAATTCGTGGTTGGCGTCACCGGTGAGGGTCCAGTGCTGGTTGTGGATCATGTGGTGGTGGTACCAGCACAGCCCGGCGAGGTTGTCCATCGTGGTGGGCCCGCCCTGGGATAGGTAGATCAAGTGGTGGATCTCGGCGATGGGTGCAGTGCAGGAGT
>CAJXYI010000030.1 GCA_913063435.1 uncultured Actinomycetales bacterium
TTCAGGTAACTCAGACGTATCCGGGGAGTGCGGGGGTGGGTGGTTACAGGGCGAGGCGGAGGGTACGGAGATGGCCGGCTGCCTCGGCGAGCACCTCATCATTTGGCCCAGCCCGCAGCAGATCCGCTCCCGTTACCGCGATCTGATCGCCGACGGCCCCCTCGCCCACATCCGGCACGGCACGCACCGGCCGGCCTTCCGCCCCCGCGCAGGCATCGGCCAGCTTCTGCGCGACGTCGCGAGCCAACTCAGCGCGGGTCGGGCCGTCATCAACCGGTCGCGACAACTTCGCCAGCGGCATCGATCGCAGAAAGTCGACGACCCGCGTCAGTTCCTCGCCGTAATCGATGGTGGGTTCAATCACGGGGTGGAACCTACGCGGGTCGGTCGACGCGCATATACGCAGATGCTTATTCGCGGCCGGAGGCGATGATGGCCAGGAAGCGCAGGATCTCCAGGTACAGCCACACGATGGTGACCAGCAGGCCGAAGGACAGTCGCCACGACTCACGCTCCGGCAGGCCCATGGCGATGCCCTGCTTGATTGCTTCGAAGTCCAGCATCAGGCTGAATGCGGCGAGCAGCACACCGGCGAGGGCGAGCAGCAGGCCGAAGGTGCCCACGCCGTAGAAGCCCCAGCCGCCACCGACACCGAACATCGCACCGACGAACGAGGCGAGAGCGATGACGAAATAGGCGGACATCGCGGTGATCATCACCTTGACGAACTTGTTGTTGACCTTCACGATCCCGGTGCCATACAGCAGCAGCATCACGCCGAATGTTGTCATCGTCGCGATGACCGCTTGCAGCACCAGGCCCTGGTAGTCATTGGCCAGCGCGAGAGTGTTGTACCAGTTGCTGACCGCACCGAGCATCACGCCGGAAACGAGGGCGTAGGCGATGACCAGCGGCGGGGAGACCTGACGCTTGAACGCGTTGGTCAGACCCAGCGCGAGGGCGGCGATCATGGAGCCGAAGACCACCATGACGCCCAGGCCGGTATTGGCCAACTGCCAGCCGACGACCGCACCGAGGACGGCGAGGACGAAAAGCACGCCGCTCTTGGCCATCACATCGGCGAAGGTGACCGCTCGGCCAGCGGCGATCGTGGGCGGGACGGTGCCGTAGCCGGCGGCTGTGGCCGTGGCGGGTGCCCCCATCTGGGCCTGGGCGATGGCGGAGCGACCCTCGTCATAGGCGAAACCGGGGCCCCCGGTGGTCTGGCGGGCCGCGGCCTCGCGGTCGATGCGGGCCAGGATCGGGTTGGCGGTCTGCATGTGCGGTCTCCTTCGCGGAATTTCGAACCTGTCCTCTACCGTAACTCACGCAGGCCCCGGCGTCATTCCCTCCCGAGGGGAGACACCTGTCTTCCCGAATAGGGGGACGCAGGGGCCGGCGCCCCCGTAGTCCAATCGGCAGAGACACCCGGCTTAAACCCGGCACAGTGAGGGTTCGACTCCCTCCGGGGGCACCGGCTCGAGGCTCCCCGAGCCGCCGCCTAAGCGACGATTCGGGTCGCGATATCGAGAGAGTCGCGTTGCTGGAGGACCTGCGGGAAGCCGGGCTGTCCGAGGGACGTGAGCAACTGCGGGGCCGATGAGCAGCCCCGGTCACGCCCTCAGCGGGTCAGGACGATCTTCCCGCGCACCGTTCCCTCGACCAGGGCCGCGAACCCCTCTCGAGCATCGTCCATGGCCAGTTCACGGTCGATGATCGGACGCACCCCGGATTCGGCGAGCAGGGCCAGCATCCGCGCGAATTCATCAGCGGTCCCCATGGTGGAGCCCGCGATCACCAACTGCAGGAAGAACACCCGATTGAGCTGAGCCGGAGGCATCGCACCCGAGGTCGCCCCCGACACCACGATGGCCCCTCCCGGTCGCAGTGATTTCAAGGAGTGGTCCCACGTGGCCTCGCCCACGGTCTCGATCACCGCATCGACCTTGCCGGGCAGCCTGGCACCGATCTCGAAGGCGTCGTCAGCGCCGATGCTGCGCGCCCAATCGGCCTTCGCAGCATCGCGCGAGGTCACCCACACCCGCAGCCCCATCGCTTTGGCGAGGAGGATCGCAGCGGTCGCGACTCCGCCACCGGCACCCTGGATCAGCACGGTGTCACCGGCGGAGGTATTCGATTTGGTCGCCAGCATGCGGTAGGCGGTGAGATACGCGGTGGGTAGGCAGGCTGCCTCGGCGAAGGTCATACCGTCGGGCAGGGGGATGAGATTGCGAGCTGGCACGCGCACCCGCTCCGCCAGCGTCCCGGGATACACCTCACTCAGCAGCGAACGCTTCGGGTCGAGAGTCTCATCACCATGCACGGGCTCCCCGATCACGGCGTGCACCACAACGGGCGATCCATCCGAGCCGATTCCCGCAGCATCGGTGCCCAGGATCATCGGCACCTGCTCCTCACGGAGTGCTTGACCTTTCAGCGCCCAGACGTCGTGATGGTTCAGGCTCATCGCCTTGACGTCAACATCGACCCAGTCCTCTGGGGTGGGTTTCGGTTCAACGTCGCCGATAGCGAGCACGGACAGCGGATCGTCGCGGTTGATGCCGTTGGCATAGATAGCGTGCATGAACGGACGCTAACGCACCGGTGTCGTCCCGCCGGCAGAAGCCATCAATTTGCAGCGAACCGACCATCGACGGCGACTTTTCGTTAGCCTCACGGAGGAGCGCACCTACGCAACAGCAAGAAGGGGTCTGGTCATCATGTGCACGGGATTGAAACTGACCTGCAGGGACGGCTCGGTTGTGGCAGGTCGCACTGCCGAATTCGGCATCGACCTGGATCTGCGCATCCTCTTCGTCCCCGCAGGAATGGACGGATCGAGTTCGCTGGGTTCGCAGCCTGGAATGACGTGGACGACCCAGCATGCCGCCGTCGGCATCGGCGCTTTCGACAATCCCAGCATCGTCGACGGGTTCAATGACGCCGGATTGACGGTGGCCGGGTTCTATTTCTCCCAGTACGCCGACTATGTGCCGATGGGCAAGGCCACAGCCGAGAAGTCCATGAATGCGATCGATTTCAGCGGATGGGCCCTGGGCACCTGTGCGTCCACCCGTGAGCTGGCCGAGGCGGTTGCCGACATCACCATCGCCGACATCGCTGTTCCCGGATGGGGAGACGCGGCCCCTCCGTTCCACTGGATCGCCTACGACGCCGACGGAACCTCGATCGTCATCGAGCCCCTAGGGGAGAAACTGGTGGTCACCGAGAACCCCATCGGAGCCATGGCCAATGCGCCCGACTTCGATTTCCACCTGAAGAACCTCGGCAATTACCTCAACATTCGACCGCTCAACGTCGACAGCAGCGACGCCTTCGGTGTGCACCTGGTCGCGAGTTCGCAAGGCACCGGAGCCCTGGGCCTTCCTGGTGATGGAACATCACCGAGCCGCTTCGTTCGCGCGGCGTACTACTCCGCCAGCCATGCCGACCCGGCAACCGCCCTTGATGGCATTCATGAGGTGTTCCACCTGCTCAACATGTTCGACATCCCGATCGGTTCCGTTCAAGCGCAAGCACACGGAATGACCGCAGCGGAGTGGACGCTCGCCACATGCGCCCGTGATCCGAAGGCCGGCGACTACTACTGGCGCACCTACGGGGATCAATCCATCCGCAAGGTGTCACTTCCCGCCTTGACCGCCAAGCACACGAAGATCGTTCGGATCGGTGCTGGACCGTCGACCGGTGACGTCACACCGGTCACCGATGCCACGGCTGACCTGATCTGATTCCCGTCGCATCTTGCGACAACGCCACCGAAAACCGATAGGGATAACATGACCACCGAGGTGAAAACGAAGAATCCTCGCTTCATCAAACTGGCGATCCCGCTGTTGGGAATCCTCGGAGGTGTTCAAGGAGTCGATCCCAACATTGCCGCTACAGCCCTTCCTGAGGCAAGCAAGGCATTGGGAATGCAGGGTGATCTGCAGGCGCTAGCCGCGAGCATCTCAACGCTCGCGCTTGCTGCAAGCGTCGTCAGCACCGGACTGCTCGCTGATCGGATCGGCCGCCGCAAGGTCCTGCTCGCAGCGCTCCTCCTCAGCGCTATCGGGGACATCATCGTCGTCCTGGCACCTCAGTCGACGTTCTATCTCGCGGGCAGGGCGATCGCCGGCATCGGACTCGGTGCTGTGTACGGTGCCGCTTTCGCCTACATCCGTGCCGTCAGCACCCCGAAGACACTGCCGTCCGCCATCGGCGTCTTCACCGCGGTCCTGATGACCTTCACCGTGATCTTCACGTTCCTCGGCGGCGCGCTATCGGATGTGGATTGGCGCCTGACCTTCCTGGTCACACCGGTCGTCGCGGTGGCCTGCTTCTTCGCCGTCCCCCTCGTCCTTCCCAGCGAACCGG
The DNA here is from genome assembly GCA_913063435.1 of uncultured Actinomycetales bacterium. Lineage (GTDB taxonomy): Bacteria > Actinomycetota > Actinomycetes > S36-B12 > S36-B12 > M55B157. The sequence goes on from CAJXYI010000030.1 coordinate 4,381, forward strand.
TCGTGTCCACCGGAAAGGCTGATGCCGTGGGACAGATAGCTCTCGTGATCGCCGTTGCCGGCACCCTGTATGGAATCGGGAACCTGTCCCGGGGCGTCACCGACCCGTTCTTCTACCTTCCACTAGTCGTCGGCATCGCTGCAGCAGCAGGTTTCGTGTGGCGGGAAAAGACCTGTGCCGATGCTTTCTTCCCGATCGAGTTGTTCCGCAGCCCGGTGTTCCTTGCCGCGATCCTGGCCGGCCTGGTCTACAACATGGGCAACGCGGTCGCCTTCTTGCAGATGTCGAACCTTTGGCACTATGCGACGCGACTGAACTCACTCGAGGTGAGCCTCTGGCAGTTGCCGTTCCTGCTTCTCGGCGTTGCCGCCGGCCTAGTCTTCGGCAAGCGCATGAGCAAGGGCATGAGCAACCGCACTGCCCTGCTGATCGGCACGGTTATCACCTCAGCCGGTTTCGTTCTGCTGGCAGTGGTGAGCGCGGCCGATTCGTTCTGGATCTTCCTCGTACCTAGCGGCTTGATCGGCTTCGGCATCGTCGTGGCATCGCTGCCTTTCGGAAATCTGATCATGCAGTCCGCCCCCGCGCGCTACTTCGGCCCTGTCACATCGGCACGTACGACGATCGGGCAGGTCTGGTACACCATTGGCTTGGCGATCTCGACGGTCATGGTCGACAAGATGACCACGGGTGGGGTGATCAAGCGGCTCGAAGAAGCCGGAGTCCCCTCCACGCAGTTGGGAACGGCCGTTGACAAAGTGACCGCCTACGCGAGCCAGACCCACGACGAGACCTCCAAGATCGGGGCCGAGGTGCTCGCCGGAGTACGTGATTCCTATCTGGTCGGTTTCAACATCACGATGCTGGTGTTCGCAGCCATCCTGCTGCTAGCCGGCCTGCTCGGAGTCGCCCTGTTGACCAAGACATCCGGTGATCCCAAGGGCGGTGCCAGCAGTGCAGCGAATCCCTCAGGCGCGACAACGGAATCCTCAACCGCCCCCCACTAGGCATGCGCCTCGAGACGGTTGTGAATGCGAGTTCACAGATAGGTCTGGCGTGGGTGGATCGCATGAGCACCGACGACGCGGTCGAGGAAGAGCAGGCCGTCGAGATGGTCGAGTTCATGCTGCACCGCACGCGCCTCGAAGGCATCAGTGGTGATCGTGACCTCCTCCCCCGTCCCGGGGAGCAGCCCACTCATCACCACGCGTGATGCTCGGCGCACATCACCGGTGAAATCAGGCACCGACATGCATCCCTCACGCGCCCGGTCCTTGCGTGTCGCTTCCACCAGAACAGGGTTGACGAGAACGAAGCGACCGTGATGCGTATGGGTCTTGGGGTGCGTTGTCACATCGAGGCAGAACACCCGGGCCGACACCCCGATCTGATTCGCCGCCAAACCGACGCAACCGGGTGACACCGCCATGGTTGCGAGCAGGTCGGCTGCCAGCGACATGATGGATGGCTCGGTCGGATCGACTTCGGGACACGGAGTCGACAGCACTCGATCGGGGGCGCGCACGACGTCGCGCACCCGCCCGTTGTGCAGTTCCGGCAGGTCCGGTAGGAGAGAGTTCACAGCAGGTCGGTGTCCTCTGGTCGCAGAGTCACACCGACACCTACCGCACCCGCTGCTGCTGTGAGTTCCCGCTCCAACTCACCGATCTCGACGGTATTCGGCAGCACGATCTCGGCTACGACGACGTAGAGATCCTTCGATAGTCGCGTCGTCAGGTCGACGATGTTGCCGCCGGCGGCGGCCACCACTCCGGTGATCGTCGACACGATGCCGGGACGATCACCGCCGTGCACGCTGAGCAGATATCTCGTATCGGAGGGTGCAGCGACCGCGTTGTCTTCGGGGACGACCAGCACGGTGACGACGAGATCGTCCTCGGCTAATGATGCGAGTCGTTCGCGCACCTGTTCCAGGCTCGGGCCCGACACGATGAGGGTCCATGCGAAGTGCCCACGCAGCAGGGTCATCGAGGAGTCCTCGAGGTTGCCACCGAGATCGGCGAGAGCACCGGTCACCTCGGCGATGATGCCGGGGCGGTCATGTCCGAGCACGGTGACGGCGAGCGATGGGGTATCAGTCACGAGTGGTCACGCTAGCGCACGCGCACGCATGAGGACCTGATCGAGCATCGACTCGGTGAGCCGGCCGGTGAAGGTGTTCTGCTGACTCGGGTGGTAGCAACCGAGCAACGTCACCGGGCCGATCTCGACCTCTGCCCCGTGACCGAAACGAGGTCGCGGCCGGGGAACGGGGAATCTCAGATCGAAGAGCCCTTTGAGCACTGCCGCCCAACCGAAGGAACCGAGCGCGACGATGACCCGCGGCGATGTCAATGCGATCTCACGTTGTAGGAATGGCAGGCACTGGTCGCGTTCGGCGGGGGTTGGTTTATTTTCCGGCGGCGCGCAACGCACCGCCGCGGTCACCCGAGCACCGGTCAGCACCTGACCATCACCGCGTGATACCGACAGCGACTGGGAGGCGTATCCGGCGCGATGCAATGCGGCGAATAGCCAGTCACCGCTGCGGTCACCGGTGAACACCCGACCGGTCCGATTCGCTCCATGGGCTGCTGGCGCGAGCCCCACGATCAAGACATCCGGATGCGCGTCGCCGAATCCCGTCACCGGGCGTCCCCAATAATCCTCATCGGCGAACGCCGCCCGTTTCGTCCGCGCTACCTCTTCGCGCCATTCGACCAGACGCGGGCAGGCTCGGCAGGCGACGATGTCGGCGTCGAGTCGCCGCAGGGTGTCACGCACGGATTCAAGGGGAGATAGATCAGGCGAAAGGACCGGAGAGTCGCCGCGTGAACATCTCGATCATCCGGTCCCAAGCCTGCCCGGCTGCCTTCGCGTCGTACACCTCGGGCCGGTCGCTGTTGAAGAACGCATGCTGCGTTCCGGGATAGTCCACGATGGTGGCGACACCGCCATGTTCGCCGATTTCCTCGGCATAGCGCGCGATATCCGCCCCGGTGTTCGGGATATCGGATTCGGCCTGGTGGATGAGTGCTTCGCGATCGGTGTAATTCGCCCAATCAGGGTGATAGTCCGGCCACGGCATGGCGGGATAGAACGCCGAGGCACAGTCGATATGCGGGCTGACTGTCGGAGCCAGCAGCGCCAGACCACCGCCCATGCAGAAACCGACGACGCCGACCTTGTCTATGGGCAGCATCCCCGACCGAACGAGGTGGTCGGCGGATGCGGCGATATCGCTGGCGGCCGCAGCTACTTTCAGGCCCATCATCAACTTGCCCGCTTCGTCGGGTTCGGTGGTGCGTTCACCGCGATAGTGGTCGGGGGCGAGCGCGACGAACCCGGCGGCGGCGAACCGATCGACCACCGATTCGATGTGCGGAACCAGACCCCACCATTCCTGGATCACGATGACACCGGGACCGCTCCCGGAGTCGGGGACGGCGAGGAGGCCCTGCAGCGGTGTGGCGGTCGATTCGATGTCGATGAGTTCAGCCATGTCCGCCAGGGTAGTGGGACGATAACCGGAATGACAGCCGCCGGTGCGAAAGATGACCTGACCCTGCCTGCTGATATGGAGATCGGGGTGGCCACCTCGTCGTGGCAGATCGAAGGCGATCTAGCCGGTCGCGGGCGGTGCATCTGGGATGACTTCGCCCAGATCCCCGGCGCGATCGTCGATGGTGCCATAGCCGAGCCGGCGTGCGATCACGTCAACCGGCTCGAGGAGGATCTCGATCTACTGTCCTGGCTGGGTGTCGATGCGTATCGGTTCTCGATCAGTTGGCCGCGCTTGCAACCGGGTGGATCGGGCCCGGCGTCCACGACAGGACTGGACTTCTACAACCGCCTCGTCGATGGGCTGCTCGAACGCGGGATCCGACCAGTCGCGACGCTGTACCACTGGGATCTGCCCAGTGAACTACACGACCTGGGTGGCTGGCTCCAACGCAGCACGGCACAGCGCTTCGCCGAATACGCTCATCTCGCAGCGACGCACCTCGGCGATCGGGTCGGTGGTTGGGCGACGCTGAACGAGCCATGGGTGTCTGCCTACCTCGGTTATGCCGCCGGCATCCACGCGCCTACGTCTATGGCGATACGCCGGAGTTCAACGGTACGTCGGTGAGCATGATCGCCCGCGAACCCGGATCGATCGGCACGCGCATCGGGGACACTGTTCGTGTTCGCCCTGCCCGCACCTACGTTTTCGCCTCGACCGGCGCGCGCGAGCGCATTAGCGCGTAACCACCTGCCGTTGCACGACGGTCTGTGTCGATGGCACGGTCGATCCACGCACGACGAGCGTCGTCGGCACGGTCGTCGCCACCGCGACCTGACTCCGGTCGGCCGTTGGCAGGCTCAACTGGGTGAGTAGGGCTTCGGTGGCCATCCGGCCGAGGTCGCGCACGGGCTGGACCACCGTGGTCAGATCGAGCAGGTCCGCGAGGTCATGGCCATCGATCCCGACGACGGCGACGTCGTGACCGGGACGCAGTCCGTGCCGCTGCAAAGCGCGGATCGCCCCGAAGCCCATCTCGTCAGAGGCGGCGAATACCGCCGTCGGCGGCTTGGCCAATGCCAACAGCCCCGTCATCGCCTGTTCCCCGCCGGCGACGGTGAAGTAGCCGTGGCCTTCGTACTCCGGACGGGTGACCAACCCTGCCTCATCGAGTGCGGCGACGTATCCGCGCCGCCGATCATCCGCGGGAGTGAAGCCGGTCGGATTCGGCTGACCGGTGATGATCCCGATGCGCTCGTGACCGATGTTGATCAGGTGCTGGGTCGCCACCCGTCCGGCCGCGACATCGTCGATGGACACCGACGGCACACCGGGTGCGGCTGATCCGATCAGGCTGACCGGCATTCCCAGCGACAGTAGGTCTGCGACGGCAGATTCATCAGAGGGCAGCGACACCACGAGTAGACCGTCGACGCGCCCGCGCAACCGCCGCTCGGGGGGAATGCGGTATTGCACGGCCGGATCGCCGACCTCGAAGACGAGAAGGTCGATATCGCTGCCCTGCAATACGTTTTCGACACCGCTGAGTACCGTCGAGAAGAACCAGCGAGCGATGAAAGGGGCGATGACGGCGATGGTGCCCGTCCGGCCGCTGGCTAACCGCGATGCGCTCGGGGAGACGACGTAGTCCATCTCCTTGGCGACCTGCTCGACCCTTGCACGGGTCTGCGGATCGACATGGGCCAGGCCGCGCAGCGCTCGTGAGACCGTCGCGGTGGACACTCCCGCCGCCTCGGCTACGTCGCGGATGGTGATTGCCATGGCTGCGGAGTGTAACGAGGTAGCGAAGGTTTCAGCAATCGCTTACACCCCCTCCTCCGCGTCTGAGTTACCTGAGTGGTCGCTAACTCGATGAGTTAGCGACCACTCAGGTAACTCAGACGTTGTAGTGCCGGATGCGAGGGTGCGGGCGATGCCGTCGAGGATGTCGGTCTCGCTGACGATCACCGCATCGACTCCGGCGCGGCGCACCACCGCCTGAAGAACCAATCCTCCACCGGCAATCACATCGACGCGCCCGGGATGCATCACCGGCATCGCTGCGCGCTGCGCTCGGGGCATGACGAGGAGCTCAGCGACAACCTGATCGATCTGCTCGGCGGTGATGATGCTGCCGTGCAGGAACGCCGGATCGTATTCGGGCAGTCGATGGGCGATCGCCGAGATCGTGGTCACCGTCCCGGCGAGCCCCACCATGCTGGCCGCTTCGTTCAGCGGCACGTGTCGTTCGACCTCGTCGAGCGCATTCGAGATATCGACACGCGTCGCTTCGATCTGCGCATCCGTCGGAGGATCGGACTGCAGGTGGCGTTCGGTCATGCGAACGCACCCGATGTCGACTGAGAATGACGCAACCGGTGCACTGTCCCCGAGCACGCATTCGGTCGACCCGCCACCGATATCGACGACGAGTCGAGGTGATGGAGCCAATCCATCAGCGAGGCCACCGACCGCACCGGCGAAGGACAGGCTGGCTTCCTCAGCACCTGAGATGACCTCGGGCTTGACGCCGAGGATGCCGCGCACCCCATCGATGAACTGCCCGCGATTAGACACATCCCGGCTCGCACTCGTTGCCACGAAACGCACTCGCTGCGCCCCCGTGTCGTCGATCACTTCGGCGTATGCGCGGCACGCGGCGAAAGTGCGTTCGAGTGCAGCGGGGCTGAATTCACCGGTTCGATCGACTCCTTCACCGAGTCGCACGATGATCATCCGCCGATCGATCTCGGTGAAACCACCTCGGGCCGCCTGAAGATCGCCACCGGGTTCGACGTCGGCGATGAGCAGTCGGATCGAGTTGGTGCCGCAATCGATTGCCGCGACTCGAGTCATCTGGATCAGCCTTTCTCGTCAGCCGACAGCGCATCCACGTCGAGCGCAACAGCATCGAGTGTTTCGTTGTCGAGCGTGCCGCAATCGTTGGGTTCCCACCACGCACCGACCGCCTCGCGCACCTCGTCTCCAAGCGGATTGACACCCGGTCCCTCGGCCAAGGCGTGGGCGAGCAGCACATGCAGGCATTTCACGCGGTGGGGCATTCCTCCCGCACTGATGCCGGCGATCTCGGGCACATCGGCCAATTCCTCGCGCGCGGCTAGATAGGCATCATGTGCGCTGGCATATCCGGCAGCGAGGTCGGCGTCACTACCCAGCCGATCCTCCATGTCCCGCATCACGCCCTGGCTTTCCAGACGACTACACGCAGCGGTCGCCCGCGGGCAGGTCAGGTAGTACAGGGTGGGAAATGGTGTGCCATCGGGCAGGCGCGGATGGGTGAGCACAACATCGGGGCGACCACATGGACAGCGATGGGCGACGGTCGATTCACCCCGCGGTTCACGCCCGAGCTGGGCGGCGATGGTGGCGCGGTCGATCGGCGACAGCATCAGCCGGCGTCTGCCGGGGTTGGCACTTCGGTCGCATCCGATTCAGGCGCATCGGCACTGCGCAGGCTCTCCCACATCAGGGCGAACCAGGGGTCGATCCCATCGGGTTCGACCGGGGCGGGTTCGGCAGGCAGGGGACGGTCGTCGGCACCGAGGACGACATAGCCGACCTCGCCGGGAAACACGAATCGCAAGCGGGTCCGGGCCTGCGCCGCGATGAACGACGGGTCGTTCCAATCGGCCACGCTCGCCGACAGGTCATCGACACGTTCCTCGGCAGCAGCGACCTCTTCGGAGAGGGCAGTGATCTCCGCCCGCTGAGACAGCAGTTCGCGGATGGGGACGGCCAGCGTGATCGCGAGCGCGGCGAGAACGCAGATGACGACCACCGCACGCCCGGTGAAACTCGTCCGCCTCGTGGTCATGAAGACGATAGTCTCACGCCGAACGTGGTCAACGCGCGAAGGCGCTCCCGCCGGCGTATCGGCCGGCATCGGCGAGTTCCTCTTCGATGCGTAGCAGCTGGTTGTATTTCGCCACCCGCTCCGATCGTGCCGGGGCTCCGGTCTTGATCTGGCCCGCATCGACGGCGACGGCCAGATCGGCGATCGTGGTGTCTTCGGTCTCACCACTGCGGTGGCTCATCATGCAGCGGTATCCGTTGCGGTGCGCCAGAGCGACGGCATCGAGGGTCTCGGTCAAGGTGCCGATCTGGTTGACCTTCACCAGCAGTGCATTCGCCGCGCCCTCATCGATGCCACGCTGCAGACGCTCGGGGTTCGTGACGAACAGATCATCACCGACGAGTTGCAGGCGCGCACCGATCGCATTGGTCAGGTGCACCCAGCCGGCCCAGTCATCTTCGGCGAGGGGGTCCTCGATCGACACCATCGGGAAGTCCGCGAGCAGGCTTTCGTAGTACCCGGTCATCCACTCAGCCGATCGTGCGGCACCTTCGAAGGTGTAGGAACCATCGGCGAAGAATTCAGTGGAGGCGACGTCGAGGGCGAGGGCGATATCCGTTCCGAGCGTGAAGCCGGCCTTGTCGACAGCGGTCCCGATCAATTCCAGGGCCGCCCGGTTATTGGCCAGGTCGGGTGCGAAACCACCTTCGTCACCCAAACCTGTGGCATAGCCATTGTCTTTCAATACTGACTTCAATGCGTGATACACCTCGGCACCCCAACGCAGTGCGTCGGCGAATGTCGATGCACCGATCGGTGCGATCATGAATTCCTGGATGTCCACTCCGGTGTCAGCATGCGCACCACCGTTGAGGATGTTCATCATCGGCACGGGAAGCACGTGCGCATTGGGTCCACCGACATATCGGAACAGCGGCAGGTCGGCGGAATCAGCCGCAGCACGCGCAACAGCCAGGGAAACGCCGAGGATCGCGTTGGCACCCAGGCGTGATTTGTTCGGCGTTCCGTCGAGGTCGATCATGATCTGATCGATGATCCGCTGCTCGGCCGCATCCATGCCGAGGATCTCCGGGGTGATCTCGTCCTCGACGGCGAGAACAGCCTCCTGCACTCCCTTGCCCAGATAACGCCCCGCATCACCATCGCGTCGTTCGGCGGCTTCGAAGGCACCGGTCGAGGCACCTGAGGGCACTGCGGCCCGAGCCGTGGTGCCGTCGTCTAGGGCGATCTCGACCTCGAGGGTGGGATTTCCGCGGGAATCGAGGATTTCGCGGGCGAGGACATCGTCGATGCTGGCCATGGTTGCAAAGCCTAGTCCCGCGCCGCACTCCGTCGAGCCCTACCTCGCCCTCTGCAGTTCCGGATTCTGGCGTGGGCGAGGCCACGCCGTGTTGAGTTGAAACCGCTGTGGTGGGTTTCTAGTGTAAAAGGATGTCCAGCCGGAAACACCCGCTTCTCGCCCTGACCACGGCGTTCTCCGCCGTCCTCCTGATGGTGGGCCTCGCCGGACCGGCGACGGCTGAAACAGCCGAGCCCGTCGATCCCATCGACGTCTCGTATCTGTTCACCATCGATTCCGCGACGATCCGGGTGATTCCCAGCCGCGGCGACTTCGGCCGCGCGATCGTCACGCTCCCCGCAACCTTCACCCGGTTCACGGACCGGCCGGCTCGGGATACCGAGCGCATCACTGCGCCAGAACTTCTGCGCGACTTCGGTTGGACTCCGTCGACGCACCGCCTGCGACAAAAATTCCCCAATGCGGCAATCGCCATAGGGGGTGATCCCAGCCAGGTCGTCGAACTGCGCACGGCCCGCGTCTTCGACGATCGCATCGTATTCCGCGTGAAGGCCCTCGACGCGCCCCTGGAACGGCGCAGAGGCCCCGGATCGGTCTTCATCGACGATGCCGATCCCAGCAAGAGCAACACGATCACCACGACGTTTGCCACTCCACGAGGACTGCCACCCCTGACATTCACCTCGACCTTCGCCCCGGGCAATGACACCACTGTTGGGCCATCCGTCGCGGTCACTATCTCTCTGGGCGCACTGATCATCGCGCAGCCGACCCTGACCGTCGAATCGTCAGCCCTTCGGTATACCCAGGTTTACTCACCATCGTCGCCCACTTCATGCGGGGCCCGATTCGAGATCCTTGTGACGGCAGACCTGTTCGGTCCCACCGTCACCGCAGAAGCATCCATCGTCAGTATGGGTATCGGCGATACGTGTTCCTTCCAGCAAACCGGGAGCATCCCAATCGGCCAGTGGGCGAATGACCCGCAGGGCGCGTCCGGAGCCGCCGACTGAATCACAGCCCCAGCAGGGCACGAAGATGGCGTGGGCCCGGTGATCCCTTCGACAGCATCAGGTCGTGCACCTGCTGCTGCGTCCAATCCGGGTGCAGCACACGCAGGTCGTCGCCGATGGAGCGAACTGCGCGCCACCCCACGAAATAGGTCGGCAACTGGGTTGCGGTGAGCAGCGCACGGCGCCACTTGCCGCGCGCCTCGCCCTCCTCCTGGAATCCGCGGCGCTGCATCAGGTCAAGCGCCTCGGGCTCGCTTATGTCACCGCCGTGCACTCGCGCATCGAGGATCGCATTCAACGCCATGCGGGCGCTCATCTTCAATCGCTGCAATTCCAACCGCAGATGCGCATCGGGTCGATCATCGGGGGTGTAGCCGGCGAGCGACATCTGCTCCTCGGCATAGACCGCCCAGCCCTCGACGAACACCCCGCTGTAACCGAACCGGCGCACCGGCGTCATCGCATCGAGTCGACGGGCATGGGCCAACTGCAGAACGTGGCCGGGCATCGCCTCGTGGATCATCAGGTCGTGCAACAGCGTGCCGTTGTATTCGCGATAGAACGACTCCACCCGATCGGTCGGCCAATCATCGGGAGTGGGTGCCACGGCGACATAGGTCGCGACGTCCGCCGTCTCGAGCGGGCCGGGCGCATCGCAGTACGCCACCGCGATCCCGCGATGAATCTCGGGCATCTCGATGATGCGCGTGTCGAGCTCGGGAACACTCACCAATCCTGATTCGCGCACGAACCGCGTCGTGCGCTCCAGTGCGTCGGCGGACAGGCCGAGGATCGTCGCATCCGTGACCGGAGCTTCGGCGGCGATGCGATCCAGCGCCCGGCGCACGATCCCGGCGACGGGTTTCTCGCCCATGAATTCAGCCGCGAGTTCGCGCATCCGTGCGGTCGTGTCATCCAGATGAGCCTCTGCGGCCTCGAGGATCTCGCCCGGTCCGATCTCCTCATCGAGGTGATGCCACACCGCCGCGCTGTACAACCGAACCCCTAGACGCGAATCACGTTGCGCACTGGGGAGTTGATCGGTCAGCCACACGACATGCTCAGCGACGGATTCACACGCCGTGTCCGCCAACTGCGACACATCCATCCCGCACGACTGCGCCAATGCACGCACCTCGTCGACGACACGGGCGAATCCGCCGAGCTGGCCGATCGCGGTCTCGGCGTGAATCCCCGACATCTCCCCCAGTGTCGCGCGCGCATCAGCCAGATAGGCCGGGATCTCGGCCAGTCGCGCGGAAGCCGATTCCACCCGCGCATCAGCAGGGGCGAAGTCGCGCGCGGTGAGCAGATAGATCGCTGTGGCTGGATTCCAGGTGAGTGGATCCCACACGTGCCGGCGCACCTCGGCCAAGTCGAAGCGCATCGCGGTGATCTTCGAACGCAGGATCTCCAGATCGACCAGATCGGATAGTTCCAACTCGACATCGTCGACGGCATCGAGTCGGGTCAGGTGATCATCGAGGCGCGTGACGAGGTCGGTGACCGCGTCGGGGGTGCGATCAGGCAGGCGATCATCGAAGCGGTGATCGCCCATCGACGTCGCGCTGACCGGGTTGGCCGCCAACAGATCAGCGATCGCAGCATGGGCGGCGGCCCGGAACTCTGCGGTGGCCGCATTGGACGCATCACTCATCAGGTGTCACTCACCCACACTCGCACGTTCGGCCTCCGCCGACCGGATCCGTTCGGCATGGGCCCTGGTGGCCGACCGCACAGCAGCCTCGGCATCCCAGCCGCGCGCGCGGGCCTCTGCCACAACACCAAGGAGGAACTCACCCAAGTCTTCTTCATCGGTGAACTCCGCGAGGCTCGCAGCGGCCATCGGATGTCCGGGGACCGCCACCTCGAGGCCGGAACTGCGCGATAGGTGCTTGGCGGCATACATCAATCCCGGTAGTGCAGCCGGAATTCCTTCGGTGACCGAATCACGGCCTTTCTCGGCCGCCTTCAACTCATGCCAGCGTGACTCGACGTGTTCAGCCGAATCAGCGGTGTCGTCACCGAAGACATGCGGGTGTCGGCGCACGAGTTTGGCCACGATGCCGTCAGCGACATCATCGATCGTCCACGGATGGTCGGAATCTTCCGCTGCGATGCGCGAATGGAACACCACCTGCAAGAGCAGATCGCCGAGTTCCTCTCGCAGTGCCTCGCGGTCATCCGCCTCGATCGCTTCGATGACCTCATAGGCCTCCTCGACGAGGTATTCCACGAGACTGGCGTGGGTCTGGCGGGCATCCCAGGGGCAACCACCCGGGGAACGAAGACGGTCCATCACCGCCACGAGTTCGGTGACCCGATCACCGGTGGTCATGGCGAGTCCCGCGATCCGGTTCAGCCCGCTGCGGACTCGGCCTGCGGAGCCGGGGTCGACAAATCGTCGGGGAGCGGGCCGAGGGCCAACTGGTCTGGATTCCAGGTGCCGAACCGGGGGCTGATCGACACATCGAGCTCCTCGGACAGTGCGACGACGTATTCGAACACCGCCGTGTTCTGCGTCTGCGGATCACCGTTCGGGTCGAGCAGGAGGCCCATCTCCCGCACGAGCAGCGACACCCGCACCTGGTCGCCGGCCGCGGACGGCGGGATATCGCTTTGCAGCAGCGCCTCGTCCAGCGCCTCTCGACCCCCGGCATTGGCTTCGAGCGCGAGGAGTTCCGCATCGACAGCCCCATCGCTGACGGTGACATCGAGGCGCTGGGCGGCCTGATCGACCAGATTGGTGATCACCAGGCGTTGGATGACACTCGCCGTCGTCGCCGCATTTCCCGCATCCGCGGGCAATCCCCGCGCGGTGTTGATCTGGGCGACTTGATCAGCGACCTCGCTGGTGGGGATGCGCTCGTCACCGAGCACCGCGGCTGATCCCGCGGCCACAGCGCCACCGCAGGCGGCCAACAGCAGCCCGGCGAGGGCGAGCCCCGCGGTCACCCCGGCCTTCGAGCGCAGTCGGGCCGTTCGCTTCGAGGTCACGCGCTTCTCCCAGTAGTCGCCGATGAAACAGGTGCGATGGTGTCCACCACGCCCGTCGCCCACTCCAAGAGGTCCAGATCGCCCACGGGCGCTCCGCCTACCGTCGCGGTCATCGGACGCGGTATGAGGATCGTACGGACCGCGGGCTTGACCAGCGTTCCCGGGTATAACCGGGTCAGGCGCATCGATGCGGATTCGGCCAACTCCACCGGATGCATCCGGATGGACCTACCCTGAAGCACGACTTCTTCCAGCCCGGCCGCCTGCGCCCGAGTCCGGAATCGCGCCACCGCGAGCAGCCGTTCGACCGGAGCCGGAAGTGATCCGTAGCGGTCGAGCAGCTCCTCGGCGACCGCATCGATCGCGGCATCGTCGTGGGCATCGGCCAGGCGCCGATACGCCTCGAGGCGCAGCCGCTCCTCACCGATGTAGTCATGCGGAATATGCGCGTCGACGGGCAGTTCCACCCGCGTCTCGACCCGGTCACCCTCCGCCTCGCCTCGGTGGGCAGCCAGTGCCTCACCGACCATGCGCACATAGAGATCGAAGCCAACCTCGGCGATATGGCCGCTTTGCTCCCCGCCGAGCAGGTTGCCGGCTCCGCGGATCTCGAGGTCCTTCATCGCGATCTGCATGCCTGCACCGAGATCGTTGTGCTGGGCGATCGTCGACAACCGCTCGTAGGCCGTTTCGCTCAGTGGCTTCTCACCCGGATAGCAGAAGTAGGCGTAGCCGCGTTCCCGCCCGCGGCCAACTCGGCCACGCAACTGGTGCAGTTGAGACAACCCGAGCGTGTCGGCTCGATCGACGATGAGCGTGTTCGCATTCGCGATATCGATACCGTTCTCCACGATCGACGTGCACACGAGGACATCGACCGCACCCTCCCAGAACTGCACCACGATGCGTTCGAGTTCGTTCTCGTTCATCTGTCCATGCGCAACGGCGACCCGCGCCTCCGGAACGAGATCACGCACCCGCGCCGCCGCACGTTCGATCGAATCGACCCTGTTGTGCACGAAGAACACCTGACCGTCGCGGATCAGTTCACGCCGGATCGCCGCGGCGACCTGTCGGTCTTCATACGGGCCGACATAGGTCAGCACCGGCAGGCGCTCCTCCGGAGGCGTGGTGATCGTGGACATCTCGCGGATTCCGGTCAGCGACATCTCCAGCGTGCGAGGGATCGGTGTCGCCGACATCGTCAGCACGTCGACGCTGGTGCGCAACGCCTTGATGTGCTCCTTGTGCTCGACACCGAACCGCTGCTCCTCATCCACGATGAGGAGACCGAGGTCCTTGAACCTGATCTGCGGTGTGAGCAGGCGATGAGTTCCGATGACGATATCGATGCTGCCGTCGGCCAACCCGGCGATCACCTTCTTCGCCTCCGCGTCGGTGTTGAACCGGGACAGTCCCGCAACTGTGATGGGAAACGGTGCATAGCGACGGGCGAATGTCGCCAGGTGCTGTTGCACGAGCAGGGTGGTCGGGACGAGAACAGCCACCTGGGTGCCGTCCTGCACAGCCTTGAATGCCGCTCGCACCGCGATCTCGGTCTTGCCATAGCCCACATCGCCGCAGATCACCCGATCCATCGGAATCGCCCGCTGCATGTCAGCCTTCACCTCGTCGATGCAGGCCAACTGATCGGGGGTCTCGACATAGGGGAACGCATCCTCCAGCTCGTGCTGCCAGGGTGTGTCCGGGCCGAATTCCCGGCCCTTGGTCGCCGTGCGCGCGGCATACAGGCGAATGAGTTCGCCGGCAATCTCACGCACCGCACGACGTGCACGCGACTTCGTGCGCTGCCAATCGCTGCCACCGAGTCGATGCAGGCTCGGTGCCTCACCACCGACATAGCGCGTCACCTGATCGAGTTGATCGGTGGGTACATACAGCCGGTCTGCAGGTTGCCCGCGCTTGGAGGAGGCGTATTCCAGCACGAGATACTCGCGCGTTGCATCAGCAACGGTGCGCTGCACCATCTCGACATAGCGGCCGACCCCATGCTGCTCGTGCACGATGAAGTCACCAGGGGTCAACTGCAGCGGGTCGATCGTGCGGCGCCGCCGCGATGGCATGCGCCCCAGATCGCGAACCTGCGTACGTTCACCCAGCAGATCGGCCTCGGTCAGCACGACGACACCGGGCAGCACCGCACCCTCGGTCAACCGCGCCGTGGTGACGGTCACCTCTCGCGGTGTCGGCGGGGCTTGCAGATCGTCGACCTGGTTCGTCGTTAGGCCTTCCTCGCGCAAACTGATCGCGAGACGTTCTGCTGATCCGTGGCCCTCGGCGACCACCACCACCGCCCGCCCATCGGTGATCCAGCCCCGGATATCAGCGACTGCGTCGGTGATCACCCCGCGATAGGGGTTGATGATCTCGACGGGGATGTCCAACGCTTCAGCAGACAACCCGAACGCTCCGGTGGCCCACTGCCCCAGACCACGGCTCTGAGCACTCCTGGCGACATCATCGAGATCCCGATACGCCGAACCCGAGAGATCGAGCGCACCCGCGCCTGTGCTTTCCAGCGCCGCCATATCCAACGGAGCGACACCACCGGCGGCTGCCGTGTGCCACGACGCTTCGAGGAACTCCTGCGATGTCGCAACGAGGTCCTCGGCACGGGCGCGTACACGTTCGGGATCGCAGATCAGCAGCGTCGACCCGGGGGGCAACAGATCGATGAGCAGCACCAGGTCGTCGACCAACGCAGCCGTGAGTGTCTCCATGCCGTCGGCCACCTGACCCTCGGCGATCTTCGACGCGATCTCCGCCAATTGCGGGTGGGCTCGCGACAACTCATCGGCACGACGGCGCACCTCGTCGGTCAGCAGCAGTTCACGCACAGGCAGCGCATGCAAGCCCTCGGGCACATCCGCCAGCGAGCGCTGGTCAGCAACCGAGAACGCACGGACCTCTTCGACCACGTCGCCGAACAGTTCGACGCGCACCGGATGCTCCGCGGTCGGCGGGAATACATCGAGGATGCCGCCGCGCATCGCGAACTGACCGCGACGTTCGACCAGATCGGTGCGTGAATAGCCGAACTGCACGAGTTGATGGGCCAGTGCATCGAGATCGACCTCGTCGCCGGTCCGCACGATGACCGGGTCGATCTGCGCGAGATCACGTGCGAAGGGCTGCAGTAATGCACGCACGGAGGTGGTGATGACCCGCGACCGAGCATCGCCGGTGGTGAGCCGACGCAGCACATCGATGCGTTCACCGACCGTGTCTGCCGAAGGGCTCAATCGTTCATGCGGCAGCGTCTCCCAGCCGGGAAAGACCGTCGCCGAGTCAGCGCCGAGTAGGTCGTCGACACCGGCGGCGAGATCCTCGGCTTCGCTGACCGACGCGGTGACCGCGACCACCACGGGAGGGTCGGCATCATCCGCTTCGCCGATGGCCTCGGCGAGTGCCGCAGCAAGGAACGGCCGCGCCGGGGCCGGTGCGATGATGTCTGCACCGAAGCCCGGTGCCCCCGCACGCGCGAGCACCTCCTGCAGGTGCGGTGCCCCGGCGGGCAGAACCGAACGGAGTCCAAGCAAGCTCACGCGCGCGCAGCCTCGCTCATCGCCGCCTGCAGATCGAGCACCAGGGATGGCAGACCGACGATCAAGTCGGTGACATAGGGCCGGGGGATGTTGAACGCGACGGGCGATCCATCCAGGTGGGTCGCAGTCAACCCGTAGGCGTGGGCGACCGCGAGTGGTGCGGCGACATCCCATTCCCAGAACCCAGTGTCATGCACATAGGCCTCGGCGCGCCCGGACAGGATCTCGTGCACCTTCGCACCGACCGATCCGACGTCGATCACTTCGACACCACGATCGTGGCCGTGCTCGGCGAGTTTCGCGGCCAGGATGTCCACGGCAGCAGCCAGCACCTTCGGTGGTCGGGTGCGCGAGGCAACGATGCGCACCGGTCGATCATCGGGCAGTCCACGAATCGCAGGAGCGATGTCATCGGTGCGACGTGCGGATTTCTGCGCCGGTAGCTCGACCGTGCCCGCGCTCAATATGGCGCCGGTGGGCGCGTGCTCATCGCGACTCCACAGCACGATGTGCACGGCGAAGTCGCTTCGGCCCTGACCGAATTCCCGGGTGCCATCGAGCGGGTCGACGATCCACACCCGGTCGGCATCGAGTCGCGCTGGATCATCGACGCCTTCCTCGCTGAGCACCACATCATCGGGGCGGAGCTCGGCGAATCGGGCGACGATGTGCTCATGCGATCGCCGGTCTCCTGCCTTACGCAGTTCGTCAGCGATTTCCGGGGAATCCACAGGACCGAAAGCATCACGCAGGTCCAGCAGCAGTGCCCCCGCTTCTCCGGCGATCATCGCCGACACCTGCATATCGTCCAGATGCTCGGATTCGCGATCGCTCATGTGCTGACTCCTCGTTCGTAGCGGTGCTGCGGACAGGCAGGTTCGGGGTGAGAACATCGAGATCGGCCTATTCGGGTGCGGCGTTGTATCGATTCTGCGCCATGGCCACACCCTCGGTCACCACGCACTCCGTCGCATCAGCGGCGCGCTGGATGAATTCGGGCAGGGCCTTGCGTTCCTCGGTCGAAAAGGGGCGCAGCACGAAATCTGCCGGATCCTGGCGCCCAGGCGGTCGACCGACTCCGATGCGCACCCGGATCGTCTCTCCGGTGCTCAACGACCGCCGGATGCTCTTCAATCCGTTGTGGCCATTGTCTCCACCGCCGGCCTTGATGCGCAGGGCCCCGAAGGGCAGATCCAGTTCGTCATGCAGCACGACGATCCCATCAGGTGCCACGTCATAGAACGCCGCGAGGGCCGCAACCGGGGCACCCGATTCGTTCATATAGGAGTGCGGTCGTGCCAGCACGACCTGGTGGCCACGCCAGCGCATCTCGGCTACGTCGCATCGTGTCTTGCGCTGCCCTTTCCACCGATCGCCCGCGGTGGAGACCAGGTGATCGAGCACCATGGCGCCGACGTTGTGCCGGGTTGCGGCATAGCGATCACCGGGATTGCCCAGTCCCACGACGAGCGTGGCACCGTCACGGGGAAGGCTCACCAGCGCGCTCCTTCGATGCCAGCGTCTGCTCGGTCAGGTCCCTGACCGACGACACGAGTGGGGTGAACTCAAGACTCCTGTGAACCCTCGCCCGATGCTCCTTCGGCGGACTCACCCTCGGCTGCTGCCTGCTCGGGTTCTTCAGCGGCACCCTTCGGTGCAGCAGCGGTGGCGGCCGCCTCCGCAGCGGCCTC
This sequence comes from uncultured Actinomycetales bacterium, assembly GCA_913063435.1. Classification (GTDB taxonomy): domain Bacteria; phylum Actinomycetota; class Actinomycetes; order S36-B12; family S36-B12; genus M55B157. The sequence continues at coordinate 22,288 of CAJXYI010000030.1, forward strand.
GGCCTCAGCGACCATGACCTTCGAGCGGGATTCGCGCTCACGAGCCTCAGCCGCGTCGATGATGATCAGATCGACGTGCTCGACATTGCGACGCACCGGGTCGCGCTGCACATCGCGCGGCTTGACCAGCGTCGTCGCGCCCGAGAGGGCGATCTCGAAGGTGGCGGAGGGCACGCGCAGCGCGAGAGTCGTCTCGTGCTCCGGCAGGGACACGTGCACGACCTCGTTGTTCCCGCCGTACATGACAGCAGGGATGCGACCATCTCGGCGAAGCCGACGCGCAGCACCCTTCCCGAAATCAGAACGGGGCTCAGCGGTCAATTGGATCGGCACGGCTTACTCCTTCATCGACGGGATGTGCGCGCAGCGAGAGGCGGACAACCCCGTCGATCACGGTGTCTGCTGATCACGAGATGCGACCGACACCCTCGCCGTGGAACGAGCCTTGAGGATAGCGCAGGCGTTCAGGGCCCGATCAGCGTGGGCTGCTCGACCGGCTCGAACATGCGCGTCACCGAACCGTCGGTGAACACCTCATAGATCGCCTTGGCCAGCAGTGGCGCGATGGATAGCACCGTGAGCTTGTCGAATCGACGATCAGCCGGGATCGGCAGCGTATTGGTCACCACGACCTCGCTGATCCGGGAGTTCATCAGCCTCTCCCGCGCCGGCTCGGACAAGATGCCGTGGGTCGCAGCGACGATCACCTGGGCGGCTCCGTTGTCGAACAGTGTCTCCGCGGCCTGCACGATCGTGCCGCCGGTGTCGATCATGTCGTCGACGACGACGCAGATCCGATCCTGGACGTCACCCACGACCTCGAGCATGCGCACCTGGTTGGGCAGATCCGGATCACGACGCTTATGGATGATCGCCAGGGGAGCGCCGAGGATGTCGGTCCACTTCTCCGCTACGCGAACCCGACCGGCGTCCGGGGACACCACGGTGATGCGGCTGGAGTCGGTGTTGCGGGCGACGTGATCGGCGAGCAACGGGAGCGCGAAGAGGTGATCGACCGGTCCATCGAAGAATCCCTGGATCTGCGAGGTGTGCAGGTCGACCGAGATCAACCGATCGGCTCCGGCGGCTTTGAATAGATCGGCCATCAGGCGCGCCGACACTGGTTCACGGCCGCGATGCTTCTTGTCTTGGCGGGCATAGCCATAGAACGGTGCGATCACCGTGATGCGCTTGGCAGACGCGCGCTTGAGCGCATCGACCATGATCAGCTGCTCCATGATCCAGGTGTTGATCGGTGAGGTGTGGCTTTGCAGGACGAAGGCGTCGCAACCGCGGACCGACTCCTCGAACCGCACGAAGATCTCGCCGTTGGCGAAGTCATAGGCGCTGATCGGGCAGAGGTCGACACCGAGCTGCTCGGCGACCTCCTGGCTCAGCTCAGGGTGGGATCGGCCCGACAGCAGCACCAGGCGCTTGTTCGGGGGTACGGTCAGACTGCTCACCGGGATTCCTCCTGCTGTTGCGCGGCCTGGGCCGCTTGAGCCGACGATGAGTCGGCTCGCCGTCGACCCACCCACCCTTCGATATTGCGTTGCCGAGCACGCCCCACCGCCATGGCCCCGGGCGGAACATCATCGGTGATCACAGAGCCCGCGGCGGTGTAGGCGCCGTCACCGATGGTGACCGGGGCCACGAGCATCGTGTCGCTGCCGATGCGGACCTGCTTGCCGACCACCGTGTGGTGCTTGGCCGCCCCGTCGTAATTGACGAACACCGTGGCCGCACCGATATTCGTGCCCTCCCCGATCTGCGCATCTCCGACATACGACAGATGCGGCACCTTCGCACCATCGCCGATGTCGGCGTTCTTGATCTCGACATAGGCACCGGCCTTCGCCGCCTGGCCGAGCCGTGTGCCGGGGCGCAGATAGGTGTAGGGGCCGACGGTGGCACGTGCTCCGATGACGGCGAGGTCGGCGACGGCGTGGCGGACCTGGGCTTCCTCACCCACCTCGCACGATGTCAACGTGACGCCCGGGCCGATGCGTGCACCTCGCGCGATCGTGGTGGGTCCAAACAGATAGGTGTCCGGCAGCAGCATCACATCGGGATCGATGTCGACGTCGACATCGATCCACACGCTGGTCGGATCGAGCATGGAAACCCCATGTGCAAGCCAGCGATGGTTGATGCGGTCGCGCATGTGGGCGGCGGCCTCGGCGAGCTGGCGTCGATCATTCACACCGAGGATCTCCTCTGGATCGGTCACGATGTCGGCGACGATCGTCTCGCCGTCGGCATGTGCGATCCCGAGAACATCGGTGAGGTATTCCTCGCCCTGGGCATTGTCCGTGCCGATCCGGCGCAGGCCTTCAGCGAGCACCGAGCCGGAGAACACGTACATCCCCGCGTTGATCTCGTTGATCGACAGCACCGATTCGTCGGCATCGCGGTGCTCGATGATGCCTTGCACCTGGTCATTGCGACCGCGCACGATGCGGCCATAACCCGTTGGGTCATCGAGCAGTGCGCTGAGCAAGGTGATTCCGGCGCCACGTTCGGCATGCGTGGCCAGCAGGTGCACGACGGTGTCACCGGTCAGCAGGGGGGTGTCCCCACTGAGCACCACGACCGGCCCATTCATCGAGGCATCCAGGTGCCCGCCCTCGACCAGTGCGGCGAGTGCGACACGCACCGCGTGACCGGTGCCGCGCTGCTCGGCCTGCACGACGGTGTCCACCCAGGGGGCAACCTCGTCGAGGTGGGCGATCACCTGATCGCGACCATGCCCGACGACGACCATCACGTGATGCGGCTGGGCTGCAGCGGCAGCGGCGATGACATGTTCGAGTAGGGACCGGCCAGCAATCGGGTGCAGCACCTTGGGCAGTGCAGAGCGCATACGCGTGCCCTCACCGGCGGCCAGAATGACCACGACCGGGGGGTGCGTGCCGGGTGCGGCGTTCATCGCGGCGAACACTACCGGCCTGCGGTTGCTCCCGGCGAGGGAGTCGAACCCCCATTCAGAGATCCAAAATCTCTTGTCCTGCCATTAGACGAGCCGGGAAGGTGTGGGGGACCAGTGTGCCATCCCCCCTTTACAGGCTACGCCTGCGTAGGTTACGGTGGCGTAGGTTGCTCTTCGCGGCCGTCCGGCACCACCCGTGAACCATCCATGCACCACATGAAGGAGAAGCCCGTGGCGTTGACCGAGCAGGCCGCCCCCGTTACCCCGACCTCGCCGTCCACCACGACCCCTCGATCTCGTCCCGCGCCCGAGACGGTGCCCTTGAGCCGAGCCGCGCAGATCGTGATCGGCGTCTTCGTCGTCGTCCCGCTGCTTGCCGTGGTTGCGGCCATCCCGGTCGCCTGGGGTGGCTGGCTGGGCTGGACCGATGTGATCCTCGCCCTCGTCTTCTACTCCATTGCCGCCCTCGGCATCACCGTCGGCTTCCATCGACTGTTCACCCACGGCTCGTTCAAAGCTCCCCGCGCGGTGCGCATCGCCTTCGCCATCGCCGGGTCCCTGGCGATCGAGGGCAATATCGCGCAGTGGGTCGCCGATCACCGACTGCACCACTCACGAAGCGACGAAGAAGGCGACCCGCACAGCCCGTGGCGCTTCGGCACCTCCCATCGCGCAGTCGCCAAGGGCCTGCTGTTCGCACACATCGGGTGGCTGTTCGATGGTGGGCAGACGTCCATCGCGCGATACGCACCCGACATCGCCGCCGACAAGGACCTCAACCGCGTCGCCCGGTTCTTCCCCGCACTCGTCATCACGTCGCTGCTGCTGCCCGCGGTGCTCGGTGGGCTCATCACCTGGTCGTGGATGGGTGCGCTCACCGCGTTCTTCTGGGCCGGGCTAGTCCGCATCGCCCTCGTCCACCACGTGACCTGGTCGATCAACTCCATCTGCCACGTGTTCGGCAAGCGCCCGTTCACTACGCGCGACAACTCCTCCAATGTCGCCTGGCTGGCGATCCCCTCGTTCGGAGAGTCCTGGCACAACCTGCACCATGCTGAGCCGACCTCGGCCCGCCACGGTGCTCTTCGGGGCCAGATCGACCTGTCCGCAGAATTCATCCGCGTGTTGGAGAAGATGCGTCTCGCCCAAGACGTGCGCTGGCCCAACCCGGCGCGGCTGGCCGCGAAGTTGAAGGACCCGACTATGCGCCGGCGCATCCCCGGCTGGGTCGAACCCTCCGACTCCGGCAGCGGGTCCTGAATCCGAACCTGAAGAACCCGATCCTGAACCCCATATCGGTCCTTAACCGATCCGTGCCCCGCTAGGGTCGCTCCCGTGCGGATGACCGGACGAGAACGTCGCGAGCAGCTCCTCGCTGTCGGTCGACGCCTGTTCGCCGAGAAGGGATACGAGGCGGTCAGCGTCGAGGAGATCGCCGCGGCAGCAGATGTCTCCAAGCCGGTGGTCTATGAGCACTTCGGTGGCAAAGAGGGGCTATATGCGGTCGTCGTCGATCGTGAGATGAACACGCTGCTCGAACGCATCACCAGTGCGCTGTCGGGCAAGACGCCGCGACAATTGCTCGAGCAGGCCGGGATGGCACTGTTCGACTACATCGATGAGTTCCCCGAGGGCTTCACGATCCTGGTACGTGATTCGCCGGTGTCGCAGCAGACCGGTTCGTTCGCGAGTCTGATCGTCGACATCGCCGCGCAGGTCGAGCATCTGCTCGCCGAGCAGTTCTCCGCGCATGGTTTGCCGAAGGGTCTGGCACCCGCGTATTCACGGATGCTGGTGGGGATGACCGCGCTCACCGGCCAGTGGTGGCTCGATGTGCGCAAACCCAAGAAGGAGGAGGTCGTCGCGCATCTGGTGAACCTCGCGTGGAACGGCCTGTCGCACCTGGAGGCCAAACCCCGCCCGCTCCTCTCCTCCCGCCGCACCTCCTAAACCCAACCCCCAACCCCTCCCACTTCCTTTGCGTCTGAGTTACCTGAATGGTCGCTAACTCGATGAGTTAGCGACCATTCAGGTAACTCAGACGAGTGGGGGAGGTCGTAGTGGGGGAGGTCGTAGTGTGGGAGGCGTGACCGATCAGATCGTGCCGGATGAGATCGTGCCGGATGAGATCGTGCCGGATCAGATCGTGCCCGCGCACGAAGCCGGTCGCCGTTTCGCACCCGGTGCCGACACAACCTCGCGGCCCGACACCGACACCGTCGATGCACTCGTCACCGCATGGCGGCGCGAACGCCCCGATCTCGACGTCGGCCCGCTCGAGGTGCTCTCCCGAGTCACGAGACTGGCCCGCCACCTCGATATCGCTCGGCGCGCGGCCTTCGACCGCTACGACCTCGAAACCGGCGAGTTCGATGTGCTCGCAGCGCTGCGCCGAAGCGGATCGCCTTACGCACTGTCACCCGGGCGCTTGGCGACCGAGACGCTCGTCACCAGCGGGACGATGACGAATCGGCTCGATCGACTCGAGCGGGATGGCTTGATCACCCGCGCCCCCGACCCAGCGGATCGGCGCGGCGTGATCGTGCAACTTACCGCTGCTGGTCGCGATCGAGTCGATGCTGCACTATCGGATCTGCTCACCCGCGAAGAAGCCATCCTGGCCGCGCTCGATGAGTCCGAGCAGCGACTCCTCGCCGCCCTGCTGCGCCAACTCACCGAACCCTTCGACTCGCTGTAAACCACCGCTAAGACGACCCTAACTTGCGCCTAGGAGTGTCTCCAGGCGCAAGTTAGGGTCGTCTTAGCAGTGGGCTGCCTGGACCGTGAGGTGACCTGGACCGTGAGGTGACCTGGACCGCGGGGAGAGTTACCCGCCAATCACTCCTCCAGACGCGCACCGGGAGCAGGTCCGGTGACCTCCAGTGCCGGCAGGCCCGGATAACCCGGTGGCGGCAGGTGTCGCAACCCCGGCTCCTCCAACGACCTGCTGCGTCTCATCAGCATGGCGACCCGCAGCACCTTCGCCTTGATGTGATCCTCAGCGAGGAACACGCATGTCGGCCCGCTGCCGGACACGATGCCAGCAAGTGCACCGGACTTCATGCCCTCCTCGAGCACCATCGCGAGATCCGGGCGTAGCGACAGCGCTGCGGCTTGAAGGTCGTTGCGCAGCAGGGGTGCGAGCGCCTTGGCATCATCGGTGCGCAGGGCCGCCAGAACGTCATCGTCGACGGTCGGTTCGCGGACACGGCTATCAGCGGCCAACTCGTCGAAGCGCGCGTACACCGCGGGCGTCGACAACCCACCGGTCACCGGCACGACCGCCCAGTGCAAAGTCCCGCTACTCAACACCGGGGTGAGTTTCTCGCCGCGGCCCTGCCCGATCATCGTCCCGCCGTGCACCGCGAATGGCACATCCGATCCGAGTTGACCGCCCAGGGTCTGCAGTTGGGCACGCGACATCCGCGTCCCCCACAGCGCATCGCAGGCGACGAGGGTCGCTGCTGCGTCCGCGCTTCCGCCCGCCATGCCACCGGCGACCGGAATCTGCTTGTTGATGTGGATGCGCACATCCGCTGATCGTCCAGTGCTTTCGGCGAGCAACACGGCAGCACGCCCTGCGAGATTCGAGCCATCCAGCGGCACCGATGCAGCATCCTCACCCTCGACGCTGATGGACACCCCCGATCCTGGCGGGGCTGGCTCCACTGTCACCGTGTCACGCAGGTCCACCGCGTGGAACACCGTCGCCAGATTGTGATAGCCGTCCTCGCGAGCCGGCCCCACGGCGAGCACGATGTTGATTTTCGCCGGGGCGCTGGCGGTGACGTTCACGATCCGACTCTAGGGGTCGCAGTCCAAGGCACGGGTCAGACCACCGCGACAGCCTCGGCGATGCGGGCGAAGGCATCGATGCGCAACTGCTCGCCGCGCACACCGGGGTCGACGCCAGCCGCGATCAGCAGATCCTCAGCGCGCCCGGATGAGCCCGCCCAGGTGGCGAGTGCGGCACGCAGCGTCTTGCGCCGCTGGGCGAACGCTGCATCGATGACCGCGAAGACCTGTTCGCGGCTTGCTGCCATCGCGGGCG
>CAJXYI010000031.1 GCA_913063435.1 uncultured Actinomycetales bacterium
AAATTGTTGTAGCCGATTGCATGATCGGTCCACGTGATGCCACCCATGTCGATGTCCGCGGTCTGCTCGAAATAGGTCCCGCTCGCCCAACAGTTGACGTCACCCTTCAGCGCCGCCACATCGGCCGCCCCGCTGATCAAGTACGGGGTGCCACTGCTGCCATCACCCCCGCTGAACGTCTCGCCACAGCCACCATTGGCAAACGCCGGGGTACCGGTCGCCAACCCGCCGACCAATACGGCCGACACGAGTCCGATGACGCCGATCACATGACCCGAGAGGGACGCAGATCGACTCGCGGGAACTCGCCGGATCATCTCGCGGTGTCCTTTCTATCCCCTGCCGTCGAGGGCAGCACTCGTAGGCGCACCAGACCGTGTGGGGCACGTGCGCTCCAGCACCAAAGCGTTCACGTACCGAGGACAACACGAACACTGAAGCAAGGGCTAGTTGCCGTTCGCCCGAGCCCGAAAGTGGGGGCTTTACCCCCCGGGTTACTGACATGCACAACTGACACCTCGCTGGTCTTATCGGCTCGACACTCCACCCGGTCGGACAAGCGCACCATCGACTGCAAGGTCGCGCCGATCATGCTGGACGTGCCCCCGCGCACACGCGCCACGCGGGAGCCAACGCGCAAGTTTGGGTCGTCTTGGCGGTGGGGTGTTGTGGATCACCTGTGGACAGTCAGGATCGGAAAAAACGTTGGGAAATATGGGAAAAACCCTTGACCCCGCAATCGTACTGGTGTACGGTTCAGGTATGACCTTGAACAGCACCACCCCACCGATGGAATCAGCCTCGGCTGATTCCTCTGCGGTGCAGTCGCAGTTCGAGGCGATCATCGCCGACATCGTGTGGCAGCACTCGATCAGCACCCACCCGGTCCAGATGCGCCTGGGTGAACTGCTCGCCTTCCCACCCGGACCCAAACTCCTCGACGAGCTGCGCCGCATCAACGCCTCCGAACTGGCTCCTGATCAGCGCCTGATCTATGCGCACCTGTGGGAACGCTGCGTGGGATGGGTCAATGACCAGGCCGCAGCAGCCGCCGCAGGATTCATCGACGCCATCGAGAACCCACCCGAGGCCCGCATGTATACGCGATCGGGGGTGGAGATCGTCGATGAGATCACCATGGACGAGGTCGCGATCACCACCGGCCTCTCGACCAATAAAGCCGCGATGCGCATCATCACCGGGAACGCGCTCGCGGTTGACGGAGTCCTCGCCGACACCGGTGCCGCACTACGGGCCGGGCGGATCTCCTGGGAAGTCGCCACGGCGTTCGTCGACGCCACCCTCGGCCTCGACGATGACGTCGCTCGCGCCGTGCAGCATCGTGTCCTGCCGCGGGCGGTCTCAGTCATCGACCCTGACACCGGTGCCGGTTGCTGGCGTGACCGCGCCTGGGCCGTGCGCGAACTCCGTCGAGCCCTCATCGCCGTCGACCCCGACACGGTCGCGAAACGACGTGCCGAAGCCACTGCCCGCCGCTTCGTCGAAATCCACTTCCACCACTCCACCGGCACGGCGACCCTCACCGCACAACTACCCGCCCACCAGGCCATGGAGGTCTACGACACCCTCACCGCCCTGGCCACCCGCATCCGCGAAACCCACCTCACCTCCAACCCGGATGCGCGCCCGCTGGGTTGGGATGCTGCCCGCGCCGACGCCCTCCTCGCCGCCATCCGCGCCGCCGCAGACACCCTGACCGCTACCGGACAGGTGCCCAGCCACCAGGGCAAGGCCCGCATCGAGGTCGGTGTCCTCCTCGACCTACCCACCCTGCTCGGACTCGCCAACCACCCCGGCGAAATCCTCGGCTATGGACCCATCGACCCCCACTACGCGCGACTCTTGGCCGCCCACGGTGATACGTGGCGGCGCTGGACCACCGACCCCGTCACCGGACACCTCCTCGACCTCGGGCGCACGAGATACAAACCCCACCAACACCTGCGGGACTACATCCTCGCCGCCTACCCCGAATGCAGTGTTCCCGAATGCCACCGCCACGCACCCGGACTCGACATCGACCACGTCATCGCCTGGTCCGATACTGGCGACACTTCCGCGGCGAACCTGCACGCCATGTGCTGGGCCGACCACCAACGCAAAACCCTCAACCACACCCGCGTGCGCATGAACGCCGACGGCACCATCACCCACACCACCCGCCACGGCCTCACCCGCACCAGCGAGCCCTACTGGCGCACCATGACCGACAACCTCACCCACGGACGAAGCCCATCGGGTGACGACAACACCGAACACGACGACCCACCCCCGTTCTAGATCGCCGCAACGGTCGAGGTGCATTACCCGGCGAGCGGATCCACCCATCGCACTCCGGGGAATCGCGCGAAGTCAGCATCGGCGGAATACACCGTTCCGCCATTCTCCACAGCCAACGCTGCGAGATGTGCATCGCTGATCAATTCGCTACCGCGGCCGGCAGCATCGAGCAGCCGCTCCATCACGTGAAGATGCTCCGGCCCCCGTTGCGCTGACTCCCACCATGCCCACGCTCGCTCATGCTGCGGACAATCCGAGTTCATCGCATAGATCAGGACATTCACATCGGGAACGATCACGAACCACCACCGGTGACTCGCTCATCATCGAGCGCATCGGCGAGAGAGTGAGACTGGGTGAGGTCGACCAGCGGGCGGCCCATCGATCGAGGTTGAGGGTCGCCCGCATCCCCCAAGACTAGCCTGTGGACATCAAGGCATCATCTGTCGATGCGTCAATGTGGCGATGTGCCGATGTCACCTTCGCCCTCTTCGATTCCCTTGTTTCCAGTATTGGATCCCGGCGAGCGTTAACGCGGCCGAATCACCACGGTGTTGGACCTCACGTCACCGGCGGCGAAGTGCACGGCAGTTCGCTTGGCGGTTCTGCGGGACCAGGTGAACCCGCCCTCGGCGTCGACAGTGCGCACTCCCACACCAGCGACGAAGGACGCCTGGCCGGGGAATTTCAACCACGGAGTCACCTGTTGGCCGACAAGGCCGGTTGAGGTACCTTCCACTTCGATACGTCGGGAGTTACCGGCTACCCGGCTGCCGGCGATGAGGATCGACTTCACCACTGGCACCGATGGTCTGACCGCAGCACTGGGTGCGGAGTAGGAACTCCAACCGGCACCGTTGAGTGCCCGAACTGTGAACGTGTACTGAGTGCCATTCGTCAAGCCGGTGACCATGCACGACAGCGCGGGCACAGCCACAAGACATGTTCGCCCACCTGGAGCCGCGACCGCCTGATAGGTGCTGATCGGGAACGAACCAGCAGTTGACGGAGCAGTCCAGGCCACCTCAGCCGAGGCATCCCCTGCCGTTGCGCTCACCACACCAGGCGCCGACGGCGGGAACACCACTGGGGGCACAGGAGGTGTTGGTGAGCCATAGGTGAAGGTTCCCGCAGACGCAGTCAATCCGCCGTCGAGTGTCACGGTCACGGCGACCGTGCCCGATCCCGAAGGAGCCGTCACCGTCCAGGTATCCCCCGCACCGGCGGAAAGTCCCGTGCCCGGTGTGCCGTTGAACAGGACTGACGTGATGGTCGCGTCATCCACATCGAACCCCACCTGCGGCACATCCAACGTCACCGTCACCGCGCCGCCAGACGGCCCGACTGAAGGGCTGATGGAGGGCGATACCTCTGCCAGCACCGAGACATCGTTAGACCCGAAATTGGCGACGTAGACGACACCCTGATTAGTGCCCGCCTGATCCACCTCCAGCAATATGGGCCCTGTCCCCACGGTGATCGTGTCATCCACGTCACCGGTGCGACCATCGATCACCGACACATAACCGGGGCCGTAGTTCGCGACATAGACGGTGCCATCAGCCTGATCCACCGCTACTCCGTAGGGTTTCACTGAGGCGATCGTGTCCTCCACGAGCCCGGTGCGGCCATTGATCACCGACACCGTGTCGGAATTTAGGTTGGCAACGTATACGGTGTCGTCGGATTGGTTCACCGCCACCCATAGCGGCCTTTGGCCTACAGCGATCGTGTCATCGACGTCCCCGGTGCGGCCATCGATCACCGACACATAACCGTCGCCGTCGTTGGTGACATAGACGGTGTCATCGCCTTGATCCATCGCTACCCCACTAGGATTCTTGCCTACGATGATTGTGTCATCGACCTCGCTGGTGCGGCCATTGATCACCGACACATAGTTGGAAAATCGGATTGTGACGTAGACGGTGTCATCGCCTTGATCCACCGCCACGAGATTGGGCTGTGCCCCCAAACTGATCGTGTCATCCACAACACTGATGCGCCCATTAATCACCGACACGTAATTGGAGTTCCAGTTAGTGATGTAGACAGTGTCATCGGACTGGTTGACCGCCACCCCCGCGGGTCTTTGCCCCACAGTGATGGTGTCATCGACGGCACCGGTGCGGCCATTGATGACCGACACGTAGTCGGAATTCCAGTTGGCGACGTAGACCGTGTCATCACTGTCGTTGATCGCCACCCCCTCGGGACCATTCCCGACGGCAATCGTCTTAATGACCGCTGTGGCCGTGCCAGGTGCGGAGCCGCTCGGCTGCACGCTGACCCCACTCACTCCCGCAGAGATCTCGGCCACCGATGGGGCGGCTCCTGCCGCGACAGTCGACGCGATCACGACACCGGCCACGGCGGCCGTACATATTGCTCGACGGGGGGACATACGAGCTCCTAAGCATCTGAGCACTACTTGCGGCGTAGCTGTCGGGAAACAAGAGAGGGTCGATACCGGGCCTCAGCCGCCTTCACCTAAACACGATGTCGTGAACCGACTGGGATCGACGACACGGCTGATATTCGGGTTTCACACGGATGAAGTGCTCACGACCTCAGGAAATATCCGGAGCCTGAAACAGCAGCCCGACGCCCACAGGCCAAACAAGAGCAAAGACCCAGGGTTGATCCCCTGGGCCTTAGTCATTGTGGGGTGCTAACCGATGCTCTGACGTGAGCCGACACTGCCGATTTCCGGGCTGGTCAACCTGAAATCGGCCTGCACTCAACCTCGTCTACAGACATTCGCCAGTGCGATCAACGGAAGGGCACGTACTCCGCTGCCATCGGCACCGTTTCCCAGTACTCATCGCCGCCCGTAACCAGAAGGCCAAGGCGTTCGGCTACCGCGATGCACAGCCCGTCACCTAAGGAGAGCGAGCGGTCAAGCTGGTCCTCGTCCTGCGTCCGGGACCAGGCGATCAGTTCGGCTGCGCGCACGGCATCTGATTCGGTAACAGGCTCAACGAAGATACCTGTCACGAGCAGCGCGTGGTACAGCTCCTCCGCGGGTAGCGCGTGGCCGCGCTCTACAGCTCGGTAGAGCGACTCCGCGAGCGCCGATGACGGCACCACTGCCACGGGTAGGAGTTTGTCCACTGTCTGGCACCCGCGTTCCTTCATCAGCCACGCGACAACGGCAGACGCGTCTAGAACAACCTGCCGGGTGATCACAGACCCAGCCTGGACAGCAGGGCTGCTCCACGCTCGTCAGAGGCGCTGCTGCCTGCGCTGCTGCGACGCACGGCCGCCTTGTCTGAAATGGCAGTATCGTCCTGCCGCATCCGACGAACGTCAGCTACGGAGTCGACTGACGTGTCCGGTTCTGGCGCGCCGGCCCATACGCGCTCCCTGACGGCATCCACTGTCTCCAGCAGGACGCGCCCCTTGCCAAGCGCAATGGCGACTACATCGCTGCCCTCCTCAAGGCCCGCTGCCCGTCGTACAGCCACGGGGAGCACAGATCTCCCCTTCGGGCCGATCTGGAACGCCACTGCATGGCCTGAAACATCCGTCATGGGCACCACTGTGCCAGGTGGTGCCACTAAAGTCAATATAGTGCCACTCTAGTGCTAAACTTGGCGCCTCCAAAACGCCACTTCTGCGCAGGCAACCCTGGCCACGATGAAGCAGGCGTCGTTCCTCGTCAGCCTGCCGATCCTCGGCTCGGCGCGATCGAGAAGATTCACCCAGAAAAACACGATGCTCCCGGCAACCAACTTAGCCGCCGAGAGCATCGTTCATCACAAGCGCCAACCAACGGTTAGCACCCCTTTGTGGAGGTGCCGGGATCCGTCGCTCACCTGCCGGTGAGCTCCTCCCGATTCCCGACAACACCCAACCCAAACAAACACGAAGACCCAGGGGATCAACCCTGGGTCTTCGTCTTTGTGGAGGTGCCGGGATCCGTCGAGTCGCCTCACGGCGACCCTCCTCCCGATTCCCGACGCCCACAAGCCAAACAAAGACAAAGACCCAGGGGATCAACCCTGGGTCTTTGTCTTTGTGGAGGTGCCGGGAATCGAACCCGGGTCCGTTCAGACCTGAGCCGGTCTTCTACGTGCGTAGCCGTGCTGTCGCTACTCGGCCCCCGCGCTTCGTACGGCACGTCGCGGTGGCGGCCCAGTCACTGTGAGGTGTTCCGCGCACTCCCGTGACCGGAGTGGTTGGTGAGTCCCCTAGTCGACGCCAGGATCCGGGTCAGGGACGCCCCGGGCTGACGGCTTCGCTCCTCGCTCAGGCGGCGAGGGCGAAAGCAGACTGCTTCTTTTCGGCAGTTATTGGTTTCCCAGAATGGTTAACGAGATCTTCTGAGGTCCTCGGCACGCTTCTCCGGTGTCAGACACCTGATCGTCGAAACCTGTCACCCCCATGGTCTGTGCTCCATGGGTGAAGCACTATTCAGTTGTCCCTCTACTGTAAGGCATCCCGGTGCCCGAATATTCCCTCCCCATCAGCCGAAATCCGCACCACCTGCGAAGCCGGAGCGCCCAAGATGCCCCCGATTTCCGGCGAGACTGGAATGTCGGACCCCCTGGGTAGCGTCGGGACATGAACTCCGCGACGACCTCCCCGACACCCCAGCCGAGCCCAGCGACTCCGCCATCGGGCACCCGAAAGCAGCGTCGAACTGGCATGCCATCGCCTTTGCCCGCTGATGTGGCCTCGGCGTTGGCGGCAGGTCAGGCCTCCGGGGCCACCACGCGACCACCGGTGCATTCAGCGACCCGAGCCCATCGGCTGCTGACAGCCGCAACCGAGGCCGGGGTCGGTGCGCTCGCCCTGAGTTGCCTCGAGCGCATCGACCTCGCCGATCTGGACATCCACGATCGGGTGACCTACTTGCGCACGGTCAACACCCACTCCGCATGGCTGGAGGCGCTGCAGGCCCAGGCCGTCATGGGCGTCGCCGGTCCCCTCGATGGCTGGGTGAGCGATGAGGTCGAGGAACTGATCTACGAGGCCACCACCGGATTCCCCCTGGTGCGCCGAGATCGAGACGACGCCGATGGGGACGCGGCAGATATGCCCTCACGAAGTGTCGATAGCTGTGGACAGAGTGAGGGTGATCCGCTCGACGGCAACCCACCGGCAGAAGTCGTCCTGCTCGACGATCTCGAACCGGCTAGTCGCCCCATCCCCAAAGCCTGGGAATTCGCCGAGTGCGAAGGCGATGCCTGGAACACCCGCGAGATGGCCACCACGGCCGAGGTCGCCCTCGCCACCACCGTGTCCAAGCGCACCGCCGGTCGCCGCATCAACACCACCCGGTTCCTGCACTCCCATCCCCTCATCCTCGCCATGGCTCGCGTCGGTCGATGGGGATACGGCCATCTGCGGGTGTGCGAAAAAGAACTCGACGGCTTCGCTGACGAACTCATCGACACCGTCCTGCGTGATGTCGCATCATCACCCGACCGCGAACCACCGAGTCGCCTCGCCCACCGCATCCGCAAATCCCTCGCCCGCCACGACGGTCCCGCCATGGCCGACAGCATCCGCGCCAACCGCGAGATCATCCAAGCCAACGGTTGGATGGAGGCCGATGGGCAGGGCCGCATCATGCTGACCGCCGATCACACCCGCATCAGCCAAGCCCTCGACGCGCTGAACGACCTCGCCGATGTGCGCCGGGCATGGTTGCGGGCAGCCGGCCAACCGGTCCCCGACGCCGCGACCCTGCGTGGCCAACTCCTCCTCGCCGCCATCTCCACCGCCACCTCGTCATCCACAGACGCCGCGATTCGTGAGGGCATATCTGCCACACCCTCTGACGGCACCACATTCGAGCCGGCACCATTCGAACCAGCACCATTCGAACCAGCACCATTCGAGTCAGCACCCCGTGAATCTGCGCGCGCCAAGCGTCGCCGCAAGCAGGCTGCCATCATCGTCGACCTACCCACTGCGCTCGGGATGAGCGACGAACCCGGTTACATCCCCGGCTATGGCTGGGTGCCCGCCGACATCGCTCGCGAACTCGCCGCCGACTCGCAGGACTGGTCCCGCTGGCTCATCGACGACTCCAGCCGCAGCCTGCTCGACATCAACAACACGAAATACCGCCCCAGCGAGGCCCTGCGCCGCTTCATCGCCGCACGCGCCCAGGAGTGCACGATGCCCGTGTGCTCCCGCCCGGCGAGTGACGCACAACTCGACCACGCCGATGACTTCGACGGGTCGAACACCACCATGGAGAACCTGCATCCCGCTTGTGGGCCCGATCACCTCATCGTCACCGCCGGATACTTCCTGGTCACCCTCGATGAACACGGCCAGGCCACCTGGACGTCCACGGCAAGCGGTCACTCCTATGACACGCTGCCCTCACCGGTGTTCGACCGCCCAGATGCGCCACTGGCCGCTGATGCTCCGATCTCCGCACTCGAGGCGATGACCCACCAGCACCTGCGCGACGCCGCCTGATCGCTAGCGGTTACCCACCGAGAGAACCTGCAGGCTCGTCATCGTCACCGCGAAGGCGCGATCACGTTCCGCCGCGAATGCCTCCACGCTGAGAACTCTGCCGGCGGGCGCCCACTGCTCACCATCGAGGGTCCGGTGCACCGAACCGTCTCGATCGATACGCCACAGCGCTGAGCCATCCTCGGAAGCAGCGAGGAGCACCGCGGGAATCTGGTCGAGCGTGGGACGAATATCTCGATCGCCGGGAACCCACGTCGCCAGTCCCGATTCCGAACTCGCAAGCCACACCACACCGTCGAACCACGCCAGTGACGTCGGGGTGACCTGAGGCCCCGGTTCCCAGGTGGACCCCGCATCGATCGACCACAGCAGGGAACCTCGGGTATCCCATCCCACGATCTGTTCATTGTTGACCGCGAGACTGTGGAAGTCGACCTCGCCGGTCAGACTCACCGGCTCCCAGGTGCGACCCCCATCGGCGCTCGTAATCAGGCCCAGGGGGTCCGGAAGGGCCGACCCAGGACCGGGATGTCCACTCGCGGCGAGAAGGCCCTGGGGATCACCAGCGAACCCCATGAAGTCATCGGCAGACTCACCCACGCGTTCAGCCCGGCCGGTATCGATCGCCACTCGATGCACACCATCATGCGTCCCGATCAGCAGGTCCGATCCAGACACCACAGCTCCGTGCAGGTGTCCGAGTCGTGGACTGATGGCGGTGATGTCGACCGTTCCCGCATCCTCGCCATTGAGGAAAGCCTGTAGTCGCAAAATTTCGGTTTCCTGCACCACAATGATCTCGCGGGCCAATGCCAATACTCGCTCGTCACTGCCTGACATCAACACGTCTCGTGCCATATCGATCGCACCCACGTGATGCATGATCATGAACTCCGCAAAGAGCAGATCGAAGGCTGCTCCTTCGGAGTTCCCCAACTCCGCCAACTGTTCATCGGTCAGCATGCCCGACATCCCGTGACCGCCATGCATCATCATGGCTTCGTCTCCAGACATGCGCGAGACTCCCCATTCAGTGAGCCACGACTCCATGAGATCGATCTCCGGCTGCTGGGTGGCCTTGATTTCCCCGGCTAGCGCCCTGATCTGAGCGTCCTCGGCTCGGGTCTCAGCCAATTCCGCCATGACGACCGCCTGCTCATGATGGGGGATCATCATCTGCGCGAACATCGCCTCCCCAGCGATCCCGACCTGGCTTGTGTCGCCGCCCATGTGCTCCCCGCCATGTGACGAGTCAGTCGATGCGCAGCCCGCCACTCCTAGACTCAGCGCCAGCAGGACAACACCACCCGCCACCAACCCCGTCTTCCGCCTTTGCGTATCCAATTCATCCTCCAGTCATCGAACGATGACCACGACCCCGTGACGGGATCGAGGTCGAGAATCTGCCTCGCGATCAGGCAGATCAGGTTCGACTGATGGAGAGTTGATGCAGGTCCGGCGCCCGGACGACGCTAATGAGGCCCGGTTGTCGCTGGCTTCGCCGCGCATCCCACCAGCTCCGTTGACTCATCCAGGATCGTGGGCGGACCAACAGCACGAGCAGTAACAGGATCGCGACGCACGTCATCACTGTCGGCAAATCGGTCCCGTTACCCGATCCCGCCGGGGGCTGCACCCAGTTGAAGTCCACCACGGAGTGGGCATCGGATACGTGCGGGGGCGCCGGGGCCGCCTGCCGGTCGCCGTCGGCGACGTGAGCCACCTGGTGCGAATCGACGTGTAGGGCGCAGTCACTGGCAACCAGGTGGTGCATGCCTACGAGGGCGACGACGAGCAGTACGGTAACCAGCATGCGCCGCACCAAGCTTCCCTGGATGGCTACTACCGGCACCCCACCATGATGACCCCGGGCGCTCATCTGCGCCCCCCGGGGTCCGGTCGACAGCCAATGCAGGCAGGGTGGATTCATGCGGATGTTCGTGGCGCTGTATCCCAGCGACGAGGCGATCGCTCACCTCGCTGAGGCACTGACTCCGCTCCACACCGAGACTTCTCCCGCTGTGCGCTGGATCCCTCCCGAGCGCTGGCACATCACGCTGTCGTTCCTGGCCGAAGTCGATCCTGATCGAGTCGCGCGGCTCCAGGAATCGCTGGCCGAGGTGACCGCTCAGCACGGGTCGCTACCAGGCTTGCACCTCGCCGGAGCGGGCACCTTCGGGCCGACCGTCTGGGTAGGGATCGCGCCGACCCACCGCGGCACTCCAGCCGAGCAGCTCGCCAAGACCGTTCAACGCGCATGTCGAACCACTGGCCTCGAGGTCGAACACCGCCCCTGGCGGGCTCACCTCAGCATCGCGCGCGTTCGTACTCGCGATAGCGACGAGGCGAAGACGCTGACGCAACCTTTGGTGACAGAGCTAGCCGACTACTCCGGTCCGGCCTGGACTGCATCGAGCATCACACTCGTGCACTCCATCCTCGGTCCACAGCCCGAGCACATTCCCATGAGTCGTTATTCCCTGGATTGACCGTGGCAGTTGACCGCCGTCACGGCATGCAGATGGTGGGACCGAAGGTGTGCTTGATGAACCACAACTTCAAGGTGAAGGTCAACGGCACACACACCCTGAAGGGACTCAACTCGATGTTGGATCCAACGCTTCCGCCCAAGGTACAACCATAGGCGTGGGCACTCGCCGACCCTGAGGCGTTGACGAATGGGGATCCGTTGCGCTCTCCGAAGTCAGCGTTCACGCTATATGAAGCACCCACGGACACCGAACAGCTGAGGGCTTTCCAACCGAATCTCTTATCGACCCCAACCGACCCCGATGCTGACGCTGAAGCTGAGAAGTCCCCTGATGTCGCGATGAAAATCGTGCCGGTTGAGAAGGACCACTGCAGGAGCGAGAAGTGACCGCTCATCGACAGGCTCACTCGTCCTGCCGATGCTGAGCAGTCCGATGATGTGCAGTTGGTCAAGGTTGCGGTGAAACCAGCATTCGACAGGCTCATCCCTGAGGCGGATATTCCGAACGACACACCATCGGTGACGTAGAACAACACGCCTGAAGGGCTGTTGGCAAAGGTGGCGGTTGCATTCATCTTCACCAGACCCAGATTCAAGGCGATATCACCCGAAAGGTAACTCCTCGATGATGACTGAATGAGTGTGAAGGATGTGCTTCCTGGTCGGTAGCCACCGAGTTCAAAAGTGCTGGCGGTTCCGGTCAGATTGGTCGTCGGGTATCCATTCTCATTACTGAAGGAGCCAGACAGCGACACCGTGTTCCCCAGCAGATTCACACTGCCCTGCCCGGAGACCGATACTCCGCTCGCATCACGCAGCGCCCTGACATTCATGGCGATGTCGAAACCGGCAATATCGATCGACGAGCTTCCGGATAGATCGAAGACTCCATTCGATCCGAACCCGCCATTGACATTCACGGTGTTCGACGCGCTCTGTGCACCGAGGCGAAGGGTCGCTTCGAGCGAGCCAGCGAGGTCGCCTGCCGCCCCTCCTGTTCCTGAGCAGGTGGCGTCCTGGTTATTCGCCAGATGCACCGTTCCAGCAGCGGTGAATGGGCCGACGGAAATATCATTCACAGCGGCGTAGGCGCAGAAGGATCCCGCTCCACCCGCGACCGGGATGCTCGCGCTTCGTTGGAGATTCGGGATCGAGCACCCCGATTGATAGACGAGATAACCGGCGACCGACGCATCCACTACACCCGGCAGGCTCAACGTGGCCTGCAGGGACGCACACTTGTCGTTGATGTCGAACTCGCCACCGACGAGTGAGAAATCTCCGATTCCCAGGGTCGCCGATGCTCCGATATCAAACGACCGGGGGCTCGATGCGTACTCCAGGTCGAAGGTCCCATCGATCGTCGTGTCTGCAGGTCCTGGCAATCGCGCCTCGACGTTGGCTGAGATCTTATCGACGACATTGTTCGCGATCGCGAATTCGAATGCCTTGACATCCAGCGACGATCCGAGGACCCCTACCTTGCCGCTGCCCTTGATATCGAAAGAGTTGCTCACGACCGATGACTTCACCGTTGCTGAGAAGTCCACATCGGTTATGGAGAAGCCTTCGACCGTGAATCCGTTGGTAGCGATTTCAAGGTCACCCTCGGTCACACCATTGACGAACACCAGCTCACCTGAAGCGGTCACCGTCGTACCGAACAAGTCGAAGCCACCGGAGAACGACACTGAATCATCCAGGGAGGTTCCCAGACCCGGCTTGGCGTTCGGATCGGTCTCCATGTGCACACCAATCCGGGTTTCCATCATCTGGAGCGGACCCGCTTGGAATGCTCCAACATCGACATTGACATCGAATGCGAAGGGATCGAGATCGAGTTTGCCACCGATATCGACCGTCGTACCGAGGACCGATCCCTTGAGGCTGAGCGCGATGCCCTTCGGGTACTGGGTCGTAGCGATCTGGCAACCGGCCGGAGCGACGTAGAGATCGAATTCACTGGCAGTGACGACGCCACCTGCGATCGAAACGATGTTCTCCGACTTGCCCGTCGGGACCGTCACGTTGATTCCCAGGCAGGGCGTCTCCTCAGCCAGGTTTCCGAACGCGGTGATCACCGCGTCATCAGGCATTCCGATGGGATCACGGACGGCACTGGGCAGCCTGGCACTTGCACGTACACCGATCGTGGGGAGGGGAATCGGAACGGCACTCACCTGAAGTCCGAAAGCGAAGGTGAGGTCATAGAGAGTCAAGCCCTTCAGGCCGAAGGCGTTCTGCCAGCCGGCATCATCCTTCAGCTCGATCGAGGCAGAAACCGTCTCCGTTCCCGATTGCTCGCTGTTGACCATCGAGAAGATCAGGTCCGGTGGTGCGTCACCGAAGGCAGCAGGGATGTCCATTTCGACATCGCCCTCGACACCCAGAGTGATGTCTCCGTCGACAGTGCCCTTGAAGATGAAACTCATGGACTTGATGACGAAGGACACCGGTGATCCCTTCGCGCCGATCCGAAGATTCGGTGTCGCCAGGGTGATCTTCTCCGAGAACTGCTTCTTCTCCGGGTCATAGCCGAAGGTGGCACTGACACTCGCTTCACCGACTGACTTCACGAACCAGCTCGGCGCCTGATAGGTCCCCGCGGCGACGACCTGCTTGGTATTCACCTTCACCGGTGGCGCTGAGGGGACCTGAGTGTTGGTCAGCGTCGCATCATAGGTCGCGTAGGCCACCAAGCCCTCGGCCAAGGATCCGAGCGCGTCATTGCCCGCGATGGTGACCTCGTCGACATAGGCCGCGACCACCCAGCCCTTGTCGTTCTTGATCGCCTGCATATGAGCGAAGGTGCCGAATGGCTCGAGAGCCATGTCACCGACGAGGGTCACGGTGGGCTCGTCGGCGGATGTGTCCTGCAGTGTCGGGGCCACATTCGTGGGGGTGAGCGTCCGGTAGGCGAAGATCGAGGGATTGGTGCTGAAGGAAATCCCAGGAGCGAAGGAAACACTCGCGTCAACACCACCGGCAATGGCGAATCCCGTCTCATCTCCGGTCCGGATGACCGCGTCCACATTCGCCGTGATGCTGCCCAACTCGCCACCATCGAGAGTCGCACTGCCGTCGAGGATGATGAACAGATCCCCCTCGACACAGTGCACCAACTGACTCACCTGCTCGGGGCAGGCATCGGACACGCTCGCCGAAGCGGTCTTGACGCTGAGTGCCGTCGTGGGCTGCCATGTCGAAGATGTACCCCACTGCAGCCCCCAGGCCAACGTCCCAGTCTGGCTGGCAACGGTGCCCGACAGGCCGGAGATATCGAGGGACAGACCCGGCAGCACATTCCACTCACCCGACGATCCGGTGACGACTCTGGCCGTCCAGTTCTGCGCATCGGTGAAGGACATCGAGATCTTCGCTGAGGCAGTCGATGGTCCGGCGGTGAACTCCAAACGGCCATCCGCAGTGATCGGCGTGACACCGGCCCCGCTCGTGGCGCGCAGATCCTTCAGGCGGATGCCGCTACCCAGGGATATCGAATCGGGCAACCCGCCGGTGTCTTCCGCAGTCCCTAGTGTCGGCAATCCCAGCGGCGGCCTGAGCGAGGAATCCCGAGGTGGCGGAGGAGACTTCGGAGGACGCGTCAACTGAAGGATGCGGTCCCCGAGAAGGGCCACGGTGCCCGAGCTGGTGACGACGGTGGTGGTGAATGTTCGAGTGATCTGCCAGGGAGTACCGGCAGCGATGGTGGCGCTGAATCGATAATTACGCTCATCATCGGTATCCGGGAAGACCACGGTCGTCTTGGAGTTCGCAGGGTTCAGCACCTGCACTCGGGTGGATGACACGCCCCCGCAGCCTGGGGAATCTGCCGTTCCCTCCAGACACTCCTGCTTCCATACGACGGGGTAGGTTCGCGAATTCGCGGCGATCACGTGTGCGGCGAAACTCGCTCGCACGTCGTCACCGTCGGTCGCCGATGTCAGAGTCGTCGGCACATTGAGTTCGACATCCAACGGCGGCGCGATCGACACCGCGGTAGTCGCGACTCCGAGATCGGCTCGGCCCCGATCGAAGGTGTATCCATATTCCCAGTCGATCGCAGCGACTCCGACCGGGGCATTCGCCGCAACGGTGAGCGGAAGGCGAACGATCGGGCTGCGGGAATCCTTCGGGATCTCGCGCAGCAGTCGGCACTCGATATCTGTCGCGTACGTCTCACATGACCAACTCCGTGTCTGCACAGGAGCGGTGAGTCGCACTCCAGGTGGCAGGTTGCCCCGGACTTCGAGACCGCGAACTCCCTCATCTCCTCGCCGCTCCACCCTGAGCCTCAGCACATCGCTGGCTCCTTGAACCAGCCCATGATCCACAGAGGTGTCCAGGGAGATATCGATCTCGGGGTTCACCGCTCGTGCGATCACCGTGCTGCGGGTCGCTCCACGACGGGCCTTGGTGACATGCGTACGCACCGGACCGTCGACAATGCGCGACCCCACCCGGGTGGGCGTGAGGGCCACCGTCACAGCACCCACCGAACCCATGGGCTCGACGTTCTTTCGAGCGGGGATCTCACACGTCAGGACCTGCCGGTCAACCTGGCAGTCCTGCGCTCGCTTGCCCAGGACCTCGACCGTCACATCCGGGGCGAATCGTTGAACGAGTGTGACCGAACGGCCCTTGGCTAACCGGTCACCCCCGACGTTGCTGACGATGAAGCGCCAGCGATCACGCTCTCCCACGACCATGTCCCGGATCGATCCATCCACCCAGGGGCGCCAACGCAATAGTGGCTTCACCCACACCTCCGCCGCGGCGACCGGGTCTCCCGGGTCGGCGACGTGCACCACCAGTTGAGCTGAGGCCTCCGAGGTCTGTGCGACGAGCGCCCTCGAGCCGACAGGCGCTGTTCTCGTGGCTGAGATCTTCACGTCGATGACCGAGGAGTCATCGGATGCCAGCCGCGGTCCACGGCAGATGGCCTGCCGACCGTCCGGTGTCCGCTCTTGCCGGCAGGTCCAGGATCGATTCTCGCTGGCCACCGAGATCCCCCGGGGAAGGTCGATCGTGACCGCCGGGCGCTGCGGCTGATTGGCGATATTGGTCACCGTCAGGCTCGACGAGACATCACCGCCCTGGACCAGGGACTGGCCCTCGGCTGTCGTCCATCCCAGGACGAGACTGCCACTCTCCGGCGGCGGTGCGAACGCGACAAGGGGAACTTCCTGGTTGACCACCACGCGAGACCCCGACGTGAGTTGGGCCTGTGCGTTCCACACCACAAGCGGATCGTCGGTACGCACTGTGAACGTCGAGGTCGCAATCATTGGCGCACCTACGCGCGGGTTTCGGATCGTACGACAGGTGATCGCGTCGACATCGCAACGCACGCCCCGGCCACCGAGGACGACACTGCGAGCTCCGTTGGGCGCAAGTGACCCCACCTGCAGCTGTGTTGGTGATGCTGTGCCTTCGGCGAGGAGAACCATTCCGACGCCGGCTCCCGCACGGCCATTCGTGGTGGGAGTGTCGACCGCCCTGGTATACAGCTGCGGCTCCAGGGAATCCACCACGTTGACCGGGGCGCTGATCTCGACTCGCTCTCCATCCATAGCGAAATCAACCGTGACGTTGCCCCCCTCGTCGATGGATGACGCGACCGGCCCTGCCTGGAGGATGGCGATGAGACTTGCCTCCTCGACGCCATCGGCACGACACACCACCTGATCGTCGCCATCGCGTGATGTCGACCTACATGTCCACGCGGCGCCACGGGACGAGCCCAGTGACCGACTATCGACCCAGGACACCCCGCGGGGCAACCGCACGGTGACCGCCCGCTCGGCGTCTTCCGGCGTCGATTGCGGCTCATTGGCGGAGGTGTCGATGACGACCGCGAAGCGACTCCCGGGAACCACCTCGAGGGGGCGTGGGTCCCTCGTCACAGCGAATCCGGGATACGCCAACGCCACACCAAGCCGCGGAGCCGGTTCAGCCTCGTCGGACTCCTGGGCTGTGGCCCAGGGAGGCGCAGCCACCAACCCGACGGTGAGAACGAGAGAGGAAGCCAGGGTCAGGGTGCGCCGCATTCCAGCGAGTCAACCAAGCGGCGCCCCCTTAAGCAACGGGAAATCCCCACGCGGGCCCAGATGGGGAGTAATCCGTACTTTTACGGAGATCGTCCCGCCGACCCCTTGCAGAGTCAGGGTAGGCAGAGCCGGCCCAATCCCAAGGGAAGGTTGACACAGACCTTGAGGGGTTGAAGCTGAAGGCTCGCCGACAGACTGACGGAGCGATTGCATCCCGATCCCGTTGCCTTCACCGAATCCGAGGTATTGAACTGCGGGCTGAGATTCTTCTGCCCGATCGTGACACTCACCGTGTATTGAGCCTGCACGCTGAACTTGCAGATGAATGTCTTTGATCCTGAGAGCGTTCCACCGCTTGAGGATGTAGCGGAGAAATCACCATTGGTGGCGATATCGAAGTCGGCTGCGGCGAAGTTCCACTGCAGGAACGAGAAGTGGCCCGAACCGGTGAAACTGACATCCGAGGCAGACGCGGAGCAACTCGAATCGGTGCAGTTGGTGAGCACGGCACCGAAGTTCGCCCCCGCGATGCGCGGGATGTCGAGGTCGAGGGAATCCGAGGCATAGAACCGGACATCGCCATTGGTGTCATGGAAGGTGGTCTTCGACGAGAAGTCGATCACCCCGAGCTTGAGTGTGAGTGAGGCCGACAACCCGAACGCGTCCTTCGACTGATCGAGCGAGATCGACGCCCCCGAGGGCTTGTAGCCGCCGAGGTCGAGGGTCTGACCCGATGCGGTTAGCGACGTGGTCGGATAGCCGTTGACGTTCGAGAACGAACCGCTCACGTCGATCGTCGTGCCGAGCAGATCGACGCTGCCCTTGCCGCTCACCGTCGAGCCGGAGTCTGTCTTCGCCGCCGAAACGGTCGCCTGCAGGTCGAAACCACCGATGTCCAGGGTGCCCGAGCCGGTGAGCGAGAACGTGCCATCGCCGGAGAACGTCCCCGACACATCGATCGAGCTCTGTGTCTGCTGGGCGCCGAGTCGCAGGTCTGCCGTGAGGGAACCGGTGAGCGTGTCCGGCGTCGTTCCGGAGCCGGCGCACTTCACATCACCGTTATTCGCCAACGACACCGACCCGGCCGCGCTGAACGTGCCGATCGAGATCCCGCTCACCGAGGCGTACCCGCAGAACGATCCCGGGCCACCGGCGACTGAGATCGTCCCCGAACCTGACGGATCCGGGATCGAGCAGCCGGCGGTATAGACGATGTAGCCGGCCAGCGATGCGGTGACGACATCGGGCAGATCGAGCTTCGCGGTCAACGACGCACACGAGTCGTTGATGTTCAAGGTGCCATTCGCCAGCGAATAGTCGCCGACGTCCACGGTCGCCGACGCGGTGACGTCGAAGGTCTCCGGCTGCGCGGTGTAGTCCAGATCGAAGGTGCCGTCGATCGTGATCTTCTCCGCATCCCCACTCGGCGCGATGTCGATGGTGGTGTCGATCTGCGCGTCGATCTTGTCCACCACGTTGTTCGCGATCGTGATGTCGAACTCCTTCACGTCGAGTGAGTCGCCCAGAACGGAGACCGATCCACTACCGGCGATCTCGACCGAGGTCTTCGCGACATCGGAGGTCACCTTCATTGAGAACGATGTGTTCGTGATGTCGAAACCCGACACCGAGAATCCATTGGTCGCGATATCGAGATCGCCCGTCGTGGTGCCTGCATCGAAGGACAGGCCACCGGATGCGGAGACGCTGGTGCCGAACAGGTCGAACCCGCCGGCGAAGGCGACGGAGTCATCGGTGCCAGCAGCCATGTGGACATCGAGAACCGACTCCTCCATCTGCAGCGGGCCGACCTGGAAGCCCCCGATATCGACCGTGGCGTCGAAGGAGAATGGCGACAGCACGAGCTTGGAACCCACATCGACCTTGTCGCCGAGCACAGCGCCGTCGAATTCCATCGCCAGGCCCGGGGTATAGATCGTGGTGCCGATCGTGCAGCCGGCCGGGGCGACATAGACGTCAACACTCTGCGCGGTAATGACACCACCGGCGATGCTCAGCACGTTCTCCGTCGATCCTTGCGGGCCGTGGATGCCCAGGCCGAGGCACGGGGTCTCCTCGGCCAACTCCGCGAAGACGCTCACCACGGCATCCGAGGGCATCGACAGTGGTTCCCGCAGCGTCGACGGCAGGCTCGCGCTGGCAGACAGTGCGATCGTCGGCAGCGGCAGCGGCACCGCCGAGACTTCCAGGCCGAAGGAGATGACCAGGTCGTCCAGCGTGAGCCCCGTGAAACCGAACGCGTCCTTCCACCCGGTCTTATCCGACAGTTCGAAGCTCGCCGAGACGGTCTCGGTGCCATCGGTTTCCGTGAACGACATCGACAGGGTCAACGTGGGTGGCGCGGAGCCATAGGCGGTGGGCAGGTCCATGTCGATCGTGCCGTCGATCGCGAGCAGGACATCACCGGCGTCATTCGTCGAGAAGACGAAACCGATCGAGGCGATCCCGAACGACACCGCGCTGCCTTTCGCCCCGAGCGTGAGCCCAGGGGTGTCCAGGGTCAGTGTCGCGGTGAGAGTGCCCTGCGCGGGATCGATCGCCAGGCTGCCCTGCAGCAGGAACTCCTGGGCGTCGACGGTCGTGAGAAACCACTGCGGTGCGTTATAGGTGGCCGCGATCAGCATCTCGCCGGCCTTGAGGTCGATCGGTGCGGCCTTCGGGTCCTGGCCGTTGGTGATCGTGGTGGCATAGGAGGAATACGCCACGACACCCTGTTTGACAGTGCCCAGCGACGCGTCACCGCCGATGACGACGTTGTCGAGGTAGGCGGCCACCACCCAGCCGTCATCGTTGACCGTGGCTTGGATCTGGGAGATGTTGCCGACCTTCGGGATCGTCATCGCACCCACCGCGGCGACGGTGAAATCACTGCCCGAGCCGCCCTGCTCGGTGGGTGATGCGAAGGTCGGCTTCAACCCCCGGTAGGCCAGGATCGCACCCCCGGTCAGATCGAGGCCATCGGTGATCGTCACGTTCCCGGCAAGTGATCCCGCGAGGGCGAAGCCCGCCGAAGAGCCCAACTCCACGACCGCATCGGCATCGACGGTGAAGGTGCCGACCGAACCGCCGTCGACGCTGGCACTGCCGGTGAGGGCGAGGAACGCATCCCCGCTGCCGCAATCGACGAGTGCGGTGATGCTCGCCGGGCAGGTGTTGGCGATGCTCAACTCGATATCGGTCACGGTCAGCACCGAGGTCGGCGACCAGGGCGAATCGAGGCTGGCGGTGAGATCCCACGACAGGGTGCCCGATGAGTTGGCCACCGATCCGGTGACGTCCCCGACGGGAATGTCGATGCCGTCGATCGGCTTCCAATCCCCGGAACCGCCCTGCTGCACCGTGGCCGACCAATTCTGCGGGTCGGTGTAGTCGAGATCGATCGCCAAGGTAGCCGTCGAACCACCGGCGGACAGGGCGAGCTCACCCGATGCCGACAGCACCGGAGTGTCATCCATCGACCAGGTCACGGCCAACGAGGGGATCGTGACACCGGTCGCCAGCGTCGCCGGGGAGGTGAGGGATCCGCTGAGCGAACCGGTGATCGACCCGTCAGCCGCCGCGCGGGTGAGCGTGCCCTTGGCATCGATACCCGCACCGGCGATCTGCACGAGATCCTTCGCTTCACCGGCGAGACTGAAAGTGCCGTCGGTGGCCGCGCTGCCGGTGAAGGTGGCGATGGCAGAGCCGGGACCGGTCGCCACTGCATCGATACTCAGGCTGCTCAGTTCGCTCGAGGTGCCCAGGACGATCTGGGTGGTCCCAGACCAGCCGTCGGGCAAGGGCAGGAACACCATCTGCGACAGGGTGAACGTGCCGACCGCGCTCACCGACGAACCATCGCCGCTCCACAGCAGGGTGGCACCGGAATTGTCGAGGGAGAACGCCGGAACCGACCAGGAACTCGGTGGGGTGAGTGATCCGGCGTTGATCGAGATGCCGCCGGTGCTCAGCGTGCCCGATGCCCCGGTCACCGTCGCCGAACCCAGATCGAAACTAGTGTTGGAATACGTGATCGTCGTCGAGGTGGAACAGGGCCCGGGGCTGACCGTCACCGAACCGAACTGCGCGGTGACACCACCGAGGTCGACCGGCGAACCCGACTGGGCGGCCTGGATCGCCGCGACCGCCTTGCAGAATCCGGCACTGGCCTCCGGCGCGATGGCGACGCTCACCACTCCGGTCGCCGTTGCTCCGTTCGCACCCGTGACATCGACGGCGAACGCGAGAGAAGCCGAGGAATCCGGGGCGGTGAAGCTCGCTGTCGACCCTTGCGAATCCAGGTCGACACTCGGGCCGATTAATTGGCGCCAGGCGTAGCTCACACCGGAGTCGCTCGACGATGCACTCAGGTTCACCGTCGCACCGGTGTCGTCGATGATGAGAGGAGCCCCGTCGATGGTGACGGTCGGCGCGGCGGTTGCCGTGATCAATGCCGGTAGCCGGGGAGTGGTCGGTGCGGTGAGGACCGTTCGCCGCGGTGGGTCATAGGTCCGCATTTCTGCCGATCCGGTGGAACGACTGACGACCTGCACCTCGACGGAGTCGGTCACCGTGAGCGATCCATCGCGTGCGGTCACAGTGAAGCGATATTTTCCGGGGTTCTGGGTGTCGATCCGCGCTTCTGCACGGTGGTGGTTGGCATGACGAAGTTCGACGGCCGCACTGCTGATGCCGCGGCACTGTCTTGCACCATTACCCTCGAGGCAGTCCTGGGTCCAGGTGATGTCCCAGGAGGTCGGTCCGGGGTTGATCAGACCTGCGTTCAACATGACGGTGCGCGTCGATGCAGCCGTGCTGCCCGACACCACGAGCGCGGGACTCGCTGTCGCAGACAGGCTTGCCGCCGGGCGGATCGTCATCGCGGTTCGGGCGACCCCCGCGATGGCCTGACGAGCATGATCTGCCTCCCACTCGATGACCGTCGATCCGACAGGAGCATCCGCGGCGACAGCGAGGGGGATACGGATCGATCGGCCCTGGCCACCATCAGGCAGGTCGCGAAGCAGCCGGCAACGCAGGGCTTCGCCGGTCGAGGAGCATCGCCACGTTCGCGTAGACACCGGCTCGCCGAGGGTCACGCCCGATGGCAGCGTTGCGATCACGCGCATTCCGCGGACATCACCCGGCCCATCCCGCTGGGCAGTGAGTTCGAGCATGGACCGGCCACCCTGCGTCGCTCCATCCGGCAGGGATGCTCGGATCGCCACCGGGATCACCGGAACGATCGAGCGGGCCGTCACGGTGGTGCGCGTCGTCCCCCGGCGCGCCGTTGTGATCCGTGCGGTGAGAGCACCCTCGACAATCGAGGACTCCGCAAGAGTCGGTGTGATGGCGAGGGTGACTGCGCCGATGCGTTCCTGCGGCGCAACATCGCGCCGCGCCGTGATCGTGCAGGTCAAGACCTCGTCAGTGAAATCGCAGCTCGACGCAGAGTTCGTTCGCGGCACTACCTCGACGCCGGGGGCGAAGCGCTGCCGGATCGTCGCCGACCGACCCGCCAGCAGATCATCTCCCCCGATATTGGACACGACGATGCGCCACTGATCGGCCTGACCGACCGGGAGGCTGCGGATCGATCCGTCGTCCCAGGGCTGCCAGCGCAACTTCGGCTTGACCCAGACGCCCGCCGAAGCGACCGGGTCACCGGGATCGACGACGTTGAGGGCCAAAGCGGCATCGGTCGAGGATCCTCGACCGCGTGCGGTGAGTTCCACGAACCCGGTCGGGTGCGATGACCGCGCCTCGATGCTCGCCGGCAGATCCGCGGACTCACCGGATTCCAGCATCGGTCCTCGGCACACCGTCCGCGAGGAACCCGCACGTGCTTTCGTCCGACACCGCCACTGTGGCTCGGACTCATCGATGCCGATACCGCGCGGGGAACGAAGAATGAGGATGGCCCGCTGCGTCTGCTCACTGATGTTGGTGACGCGCAGATCGGCGGCTAACTGCCCACCCTGGGTGACCGCCTGACCCTGCGTCGTGCGCCAGGTCACCACGAAGGGATCGGAGTCACGCTCTGGACGCAATACCGTCAGCGGCACATCGACCGAGAAGTCTCCGGCTCCCGGATCGGCGACACTCGCGCGAGCCGCCCATGATGCGACCGGCGAGGACTCGGGCAGGAGGAATGACGCACCGGCGATCACCGGCTCACCGACATCGAGAACTCGCGTCGTCCGACACTGCAGATCGTCGTCCTGGCAGGACATCGACTCACCACTCAGGCGAACTCGCGTGGCGTTCGGTGGGGCCAACCGACTGACTCGGATGGTCCGATCGGCATCGGCGAGTTCGGACAGGGCAACGGCGCCGATCGCAGCAGTGACGCGTTGACCATTCGGCAGGCCGTCGAGGTTGCGCGCATAGATACGCGGCACCGGCTGCGCGACCACATCGAGCCCGATGGATTCCTCGTAGCGCAGACCCGCCCGTTCGACGGTTACGTCGACGCTTCCGCCCGCGTCGATCGCCCGGCGCGAGCCGGTCTCGAAGACCGCGATGAGGCTGGCGTTGGAGTGCCCCTCGGTGACGCAGTCCACCTGATCGCCCCGCGCCGCACAGGACCATTCCGGTGAGCCGATCGGTCCGAGGCTGCTCGAGGTCCTCCAGCTCAGACCCCTGGGCAGGCGCAGGGAGACCGTCGCATCCCCGAACAGTTCACCGGAGGCGAGTTCGGAAACGAAGGAGTCGACCACGATCGCGACGGTCGAACCCGGGGCCACGGCCATCGGTGCCTGCTCGTCTTGCGCATCGGCCACCGGACGGTCGATCGACACGACGAGTTCGGCCTCGGCGGCCACGTCGATGGTTTCCTGCGCCGACGCTGCGCCCGGCGCAGCGACGATGACACCTGCCATGAGCGCCAGTGAGGATCCGGTGACGACCAGACGACGCAGACTCATCCCTTGAGACAACCAATCCCGCTGCCACGATGCAAGCCGAATACCGGAGTTGTCCGGCTTCGCGCCCGGATTCGAGGTTTCGCCCTAGTCCACGCCCTAGTCCACGCCCTTGGCCCGGCGGCCGATCGCTTTGGCGGCCTCGCGTTTGCTCTCGCGCTCGGCGATCGCGTGACGCTTATCGTGGGCCTTGCGACCGGTGGCCAACGCGAGTTCGACCTTCGCGTAGCCGTCCTTGAAATACAGAGCCAGGGGAATCAGCGTGAAGCCCTTCACCTGGGTGCGATGAGCGAGCTTGCGGATCTCATCGCGCTTCAACAGGCACTTGCGGGCCCGGCGCGGCTCGTGATTGGTCCACGTGCCGAGGTCGTATTCGGGAATGTGCACCCCGCGCAGCCATACTTCGCCGTCGTCGATCGTGGCATAGCCATCGGTGAGCGTCGCCCGACCGGCACGAAGGGACTTCACCTCCGTTCCGGTCAGCACCAGGCCGGCTTCGATGGTCGAATCGATCGAGTAATCGTGGCGGGCGCGCTTGTTCTGCGCGATGACCTTGCGGCCGATCTCTCGAGGCATGGTGCGCGCCTCAGACGCGCATGTATTTGCGCAGGGTGAAGAACGCCGCGAGCACCGCCAGGCCCATGCCGACGAGGAACAGCAGCGGGATGATCCCCACCACCGCATCCCAGCCGATGAACGCGGTGAACTGGAACGCCGGGGCGAGGACGTTGTCGACGACCAGCGACTTCACGAGGATGATGCCGCCGGTGGCGAGCAGCGCACCCACCGCGGCAGCGATCGCCGCCTCGAGCAGGAACGGGAGCTGGATATAGAAATTCGATGCGCCGACCAGTCTCATGATGCCGGTCTCTCTTCGGCGCGAGAATGCCGCGACACGCATCGTGTTGACGATGAGCAGCACCGTGACCACGAGCATCGCGATCGCCACGATCAGCGCGATCGCCTGCAATCCCCCGAGCAACTGGAAGAACCTGTCGAGGAACGCCCGCTGGTCATTGACCTGCTCCACACCCGGGCGGCCGATGAACGCCGAGGCGACCACCTCGTACTGCGTCGGGTCGCTGAGTTTCACCCGGAACGATTCGGGCAGGGCATCCGGGGTGACGTTGTCCACGATCGGCGAATTGCGGTACTGCTCCACGAACCGCTGATACGCCTCCTCCTGCGATTCGAAGTAGACCTCTTCGACGAGCGGTCGCAGCGACTCGAGATCGGCGCGGATCTGGGTGCGCTGCGCGTCGGTGACCGCGCCCGCCGAACACGATGGGGTCTCGGAGTTGTCATTGCACAGGAAGATCGACACCTCGACGCGGTCGTACCAGAAGTCCTTCATCGTGTCGACCTGCGCACGCACCAGCAGCGAGACCCCGAACAGCGCGAGGGACACACCGACGGTGATGATCACCGCGATGGTCATCGTGAGATTGCGGCGCAGGCCGTTGCCGACCTCGCTCGCGACGAATGCGCTCCGCATCAGTTCACCTCGCGTATCCGTAGACACCGCGGGACTGGTCGCGCACCAGGTGGCCGCGCTCGAGTTCGATCACCCGGCGACGCATCTGGTCGACGATCGCGGCATCGTGGGTCGCCATCACCACGGTGGTGCCGGTGCGGTTGATGCGGTCGAGGAGTTTCATGATGCCGACCGAGGTGGACGGGTCGAGGTTTCCGGTCGGCTCGTCAGCGATCAAGATGGCCGGCTTGTTGACGAACGCGCGCGCGATCGCCACGCGCTGCTGCTCGCCACCGGACAGCTCATCGGGCAAGCGGTCTTCCTTGCCCTCGAGGCCGACGAGTTCGAGCACATCGGGAACGATCCGCCGGATCTGACTGGCGGGGCGACCGATCACCTCGAGGGCGAAGGCGACATTGGTGAACACGCTCTTATTGGGCAGCAGCCGGAAGTCCTGGAACACCGTGCCGACCTGGCGGCGCAGCTTGGGCACCTTCCAACTCGATAGGCGATTGAGATCCTTACCGGCCACCCACACCTTGCCCGCTGTCGGTCGTTCCTCCTTGAGGATCAACCGCAGGAAGGTCGACTTGCCCGATCCCGAGGACCCCACGAGGAACACGAACTCGCCCTTGACGATCTCAAGAGAGATGTCCTCGAGGGCGGGGCGCGTCTGGGTCGGGTAGACCTTCGTCACGTGGTCGAACAGGATCACCCGTTGAGTGTACGTGGCGTGAACGGGCGAATTGCGCTCATCCTCCGGCGGGTGCGGCCGATTCCTCGAGCAGCGGGGTGCGATCGGGCATCCGGATCACCGATCGTCCGTCCAGCGGTGCACCGAGGCGCACATCCACCCAGGTGCGATCCCCGGCGATCCCGATCCCGGCGCAATCGGCACTGCCCCGGGGGGCCGCCCGGATAGCGGTGACCTCGATCACCGTGGGTCGTTCGATCGTGCGCACGATCACGTCGTCGCCGGTGCACAGACCGGCTTCGGGCAGGGCGACTGCCACCTGCAAGGTGGTGGGCTGTTCACCCGATCGCCACGACACCGGGGTGAGGGGGGTCTCCACCACACCGAAGGCACGCAGCGGGCCGATCCCCGCCGCGATGCCACCGACGAGGACGAGCACGGCCACGGCGATGGCACCGGCCACCGTCCAGACCCAGATCGCGGGGGCGCGCTTGCGCCGAGGTGCGTCGTATTCGCGCAGCCCCGGGATCAGCGGCCCCCGCGTTCCCATCGGTGTGTGGTCCTGGGATTACTCGGTGCCCGCGGTCTCGACCGGCGGCAGATCGGGCAGTTCGGCCTTCGGTGTCGCGGTGAAGGTGAACTCCTCGCCGTCGGGCCCCTCGGCCACGTCGACCACGACGATCGAGCCGGGTTCGAGTTCGCCGAACAGCAGCTTCTCGCTCAGCGGATCCTCGATGTCGCGCTGCAACGTACGGCGCAGCGGGCGCGCACCCATCACCGGGTCGTAGCCGTGATCGGCGAGCAGGTCCTTGGCCGCCTGGGTCAACTCCAGGGCCATGTCGCGATCCTTCAACCGCTCGTCGACCTGGGCCGCCATCAGATCCACGATCTGGGTGATCTCCGAACGGCTCAACTGGTGGAACACGATCACGTCGTCGATGCGGTTGAGGAACTCCGGGCGGAAGTGCTGCTTGAGTTCCTGCTGCACCTTCGCCTTCATCGCCTCGTAGGCGTTCGCCGAGTCGTCGTCGGGTGCGAAACCCATCATGACGCCCTTCGACACATCGCGGCTGCCGAGGTTGGTCGTCATGATGATGACGGTGTTCTTGAAGTCCACCGCGCGGCCCTGCGCATCAGTGAGGCGGCCTTCCTCGAGCACCTGCAACAGCGAGTTGAAGATGTCCGGGTGGGCCTTCTCGACCTCGTCGAACAGCACCACGGAGAACGGCTTGCGGCGCACCTTCTCGGTGAGTTGCCCGCCCTCTTCGTAGCCGACGTATCCCGGCGGTGAACCGAACAACCGCGACGCGGTGTGCTTCTCGGAGTATTCGCTCATGTCGAGCGAGATGAGCGCATCCTCGTCACCGAACAGGAACTCCGCGAGCGTCTTGCTCAACTCGGTCTTGCCGACACCCGACGGCCCGGCGAAGATGAACGAACCCGACGGGCGCTTGGGATCCTTCAGTCCCGCGCGCGTACGACGGATCGACTTCGACAGTGCATGGATCGCCTGCTCCTGGCCGATGACGCGCTTGTGGAGCTCGTCCTCCATGCGCAGCAACCGCTGCAGATCGTCCTCGCTCACATCGGTGACCGGGATGCCGGTCATCAGCGCGAGCACCTCGGCGATCAACTTCTCGTCGACCTCGGCCACGACGTCCATGTCGCCGGCCTTCCACTCGCGTTCGCGCTGTGCCTTCTCGGCCAACAGGTTCTTCTCGGTGTCGCGCAGGGCGGCAGCCTTCTCGAAGTCCTGCTCGTCGATCGCCGACTCCTTGTTGCGTCGCACGTCGGCGATGCGCTCGTCGAACTCGCGCAGATCCGGCGGTGCCGTCATCCGGCGGATGCGCAAGCGCGAACCGGCCTCGTCGATCAGATCGATCGCCTTGTCGGGCAATTGCCGATCGGAGATGTAGCGGTCGGACAGGCGAGCCGCTGCCGCGAGCGCGCCGTCGGTGATGGACACCCGGTGGTGGGACTCATACCGATCACGCAGGCCCTTGAGGATCTCCACGGTGTCGGAGACATCGGGAGCATTGACCTGGATCGGGGCGAACCGGCGCTCGAGTGCGGCGTCCTTCTCGATGTG
The DNA here is from genome assembly GCA_913063435.1 of uncultured Actinomycetales bacterium. Lineage (GTDB taxonomy): Bacteria > Actinomycetota > Actinomycetes > S36-B12 > S36-B12 > M55B157. Next base: position 28,464 of record CAJXYI010000031.1, read on the forward strand.
CTTGCGGTATTCGTCGAGGGTGGTCGCACCGATGGTCTGCAGTTCGCCGCGGGCCAGCATCGGCTTGAGGAT
>CAJXYI010000032.1 GCA_913063435.1 uncultured Actinomycetales bacterium
CTGATGCGCCCACGACAGGTGATCACTCCCGGCACGATCGGCTGCCGGCACCGCAGCCAACGCATCAAGGTGCGACTCGATCGCCGCCAGATGATCCCCCGCCGACAGCGCATCCCGATCGGAGACATCACGACCGGCCACCTCACGACCCGGCACATCCCGATCGCAGGCATCACGACCCGGCACATCCCCACCCGGCACATCCCCACCAACAACGCCCGGATCGGGGATCTCGGGATTCGGCATATGCGGGATCGACATGAGCGGTAGCACCTTCACCAGGCAGGCGGACAGGACAACTCTGATTCGGCTGACGTGTCCCGCATCCTGTGGCCGGAGTGAACACCGGCCCTCGCCCTTCGGTCACCGAACACTCGGCGCCGCCTCATCATCACCCACCGGTCGGAGAAACCAGATCAGCCACGACCCGATCCGCCGGAGAGGAACACGTAAGGCAAGTACATCATGGGGGTCTGACAAACACAAGGACAAAACACCGTTTCCGACACGTTTTTCCTGGGAATAATCTGAGAGGAAAACCACTGCAGCGCAATGGTTTTCACATGTGCCTCAACCGCACTACATCAACGTGTGCTCGTCCCTCGTGCATACTTCACAGACCCTGCCACTCACCGTGCCGGGATGATCAGCCGATTCGATCGCACACTGTCGCCTTGGAAGATGACATAGATCTTCTTTGCCGTCCGTCGCTGCCACGTGAACCGCTCGTCCTCGCTGACAGTGCGTGATGAACCGGTGGCATAGGACGCCTGTCCGGGGAGACGCACACGTGCGGTAACCACCTCACCGGCCATCTCGGTCGTGACTCCTCGCACGATAACGCCGGGACGGCCACGGACCTCGCCCCGCGATCCGGTGATGACGATTGACTCGACAACGGGTGCAACCGGAGTGAACGGTTCACTCGGGGCGGAGAAAGGACCCCATCCGGCGCCATTGAGTGCACGAACCGACGCCGTATACGACACACCATTGACCAGCTCGCTGATCGTGCACTGCGTGGTGGGGGCTGTCACAAGACACGAGGCGCCACCGGGGGTGAGCTGAACCTGGTAGTGCGTCACGGCGTAGGAACCCGACACCGTTGGCACGTTCCAGGTGATGGTGGCCGATGCATCACCGCGCTCACCGCTCACCGCAGTGGGTACGGACGGTGGGGTCACCGGGGCGGGCACGGGTGGATCCGGATCCGGATTCGGCGCGGCAGGCCCGATCAATCCGATGAACATGTTTCTATCCGATGGATCCGGTTGCGCCGTGATCGAGAGGTTCGAGGTCGGTCCACTCGGGAAAACCGCCGTTTCACCGAAGTAACCGGCCGCTACCGGGGTGTCACCCCCCAGGATCGCAACGGCAGGGCTGCCGTCTCTTCCGGAACTCGCCGCAGTCTGAACCCAGGTGAAGTATCCGGTGAGCGGATCGAATCCGGCAACATAGGCATCCCTGAACCCCGACGAACTGAAGGTCCTGGAGTCATCGGGATCGGGCCCTGTGGGAAAAGACACCGACTGCCTGAAGTACCCGGACATGACAACGGAATCGCTGGAGGTGACCGCCACCGAGAATGCAGTCACGGTGTCCGGTCCGGTCGCTCGTTGAGCCCAAGCGAAATACGAGTCGTCGGAATTCAGTGCCGCGACGACGATATCGATACTTTTTCCCTTGAGACTGGTCGTGTCATCAGGGCCGGGACCGGTGGGAAATGTTGCCTCCTTAAAGAATCGGCCCGTGATGATCGGAGTGTCATCGGCGGTGATCGCTATCGCTGACGCTTCATCGAAGCCATCTCCGCCGGCCCGCTGGGCCCAGTCGAAATACGAATCGTCCGCGTTCATGGCCGCGACGAAAATCTCCGTGGACACCCCGGTGAGAGTGAAGGAATCGTCAGCGGTTGAACTCCTGGGAAAGGTTGCCAAGTCCGCGAATCTTCCAGCGACGATCGGCTGGCCGAGAGAGTTGATCGCGAGAGCCTGCCCGGCGCTGGCCGAGGAGCCTCCAATCTGTTGAACCCACCTGAAGAATCCGGTGTCGGGATCGACGGAAGCGATGAAGGCATCTCCATTCAATCCGGCTGTCAGCGAGATATCTGTTCCCGGTCCCGTAGGAAACGTTGCCGTCTCTTCGAACTCGCCGGTCACGATAATGGTGTCATCGTGGGACACAATCGCTTTTCCTATGTCGTCGAATTCCGATGGGGAGGTTCCACCAGCCCGTTGGGCCCAGGCGAAGTAGCCCGTACCGGGATTGACTGCCGCCACGAAGATGTCACGGTCTCCACTGGCGGTGAGGACGATGGAGTCATCGGCACCGGCGCCCGTGGGGAAACTCGCCGTGTCATCGATGAAACCGGTGAGCAGCGCCGTGTCGTCCCCCTGCAGGTCAACGGCATTGCCCGCATCCTCACCCGAACCGCCGGCCCGCTGAGCCCAGGTGAAGTATCCCGTGACGGAATCGAGGCCGGCGACGAAAATATCTCCGGCACCAGAGGAGGTGAGCACGATTGAATCATCGGCATTCGCACCGGTCGGAAACACGGCCTGGCCTGAGAAGGACCCCGTGGTGATCACAGTGCCATCGCTGGCCACATCCACGCCATCCGCGCGGATCGACGAGGCATTCGCAGTGGACACCTGCGTCCAATAGGCATTATCGGGCGACACGGTGGTGGCCGATAACCGATCAGAAGATGATGCAGGTTGAGGCGCTACGACCACGATAGACACAGCAAGGACGGCGATGAGTGATCCGGCGAATGCACGCCTCGTGCGCCGGGGGAATCCAAACACAATTTCACGGTAATTTTCCTCTGCCACTCCCGCAAGGTGAGAGGTAGGGGAAACCCCACGCGCTCATCAAGGCTCGCTAGTGTCAGCGTCATGCGAGCCCTTCGCGTCACCGCCATCGTGTTCCTCGCGATCATCGTCACGATCGCAACCGTCGTCACCGTGTGGGGAGCAATCACTCAACTGCGCATCGACGCTCAGCAGCGAGACATCGAGTCGTTCTATGTGTCCCCCGATCCGATCACCGGGTCACCCGGCGACCTGATCCGGTTCGAGGAGATGACCGACGTCGACCTCGACGGTGGCAGCGTGCATCGGATTCTGTATGTGTCGCAGCGCGCGGATGGCGAGACGGCCGTATCCGGCGGCATGGTGTTCATTCCCGACACCCCCGCGCCAGCGCAGGGCCGCAAGGTCGTGGCGTGGGCGCACGGAACGCTCGGTATGGGTCCGCAGTGCGCACCGTCGCGATCGATGACTCCCCTCAACGACATGACCGGGTGGATCGAGCAGATGATGGGGCTGGGTTGGGTGGTCGCGGCCACCGACTACACAGGATTGGGCACACCCGGAGATGAGCAGTACCTGGTGGCACAGGCCGAGGTGTCCGATGTCGTCAATAGCGTGCGCGCACTGCAGCAGTTCCCCGGCGCGGACGCCGGAGATGACTATGTCGTATGGGGGCACTCGCAGGGTGGTCACACGTCATTGTGGAGCGGTCACCTCGCGCAAGACATCGCGCCCGAATTGAATCTGCTCGGTGTCGCAGCGGCAGCCCCGGCTGCAGAACTCGGTTTGATTCTCGATGCCCAGTGGACCGGTCCGGTCGCCTGGGCGATCGGACCCGAGGCGGTCATCGGATGGCGTTCGCTCGAGCCGGATCTGCCGCTAGAGCCGCTGCTGACCGATCGCGCTGCTGCGATCTATCCCGATATCGCCGAGGAATGCATCGGCGCCGCTGCACTCGATGCTTTGGCCCGCACCAGTCTCGGGCAGGCGTTCTTCGCATCCAATCCATTGGACTCGCCACCGTGGGCGGAGGTGATCAACGCCCAGACACCTCCGTCGATGCCGGCGGATATGCCGGTGTTCATCGCCCAAGGCACGGCTGACACGGTGGTGCTCGCCTGGCCGAATGCGGTGCTGCTGGAGAAGTGGTGTGCTGCCGGATCGGATGTGTCGATGCTGTGGATGGGGAATGTGCAGCATCCGCAGGCAGCGATCGTGGCTGGTCCCACGGCGGTGTCCTGGATGGCCGATCGCTTCGCCGGCTTGGACGCCCCGCGCACCTGCGATTCGCCGATCCCGGTGGCGATTCCTGTTCCATGAATGGGGATGCTGGACACCGAGCCGATCATTTACCGTTGCAGCGTGGGCGAGTTTGTCGGGTGCGAGCAGATCGTTCGACAGCTTGGTGAGACGCTCGGGATGTTGCGCGAGGCTGGATTCATCGCAGACACGATTGCGGGGACTCCAGACCGTGAGTAGTGACCCCGCCTTCGAGTTGATCGCCGGATCACCGGACTCACCCGTCGTGATCCATGTCCCGCATTCATCGACGGTGATACCTCCCTGGGTCCGGGCACGGATCACCCTCGACGACACCGATCTACACAGTGAGCTTCAGGCCATGACGGATGCCGATACAGATCAGATCGCTGAGCTGGCTTCGAGGGTTTGCCCGGTTCGTCCGTGGATATTCGTCAATCGACTGTCTCGTCTGGTCATCGACCCCGAGCGATTTCCCGATCCGGATGTTGAACCCATGGCCCGTCCCGAGATCGGAATGGGTGCGGTCTACACACGCACGTCCGACCTTCGCGTTCTCCGCTTGGCAGACACCGCCCACCACAACGAGTTACTGACCCGGTATTTCGATCCCTATGCCGTTGCCCTCAGCGAGGTCGTTGATGGTCGACTCCGATCCCTCGGGCGAGCGACCATCATCGACCTGCACTCGTTTCCTGAGGTCGAATTGCCCTATGAAGCCCTCCATCACAGCGGGGCTGATCGCCCGGAGCTGTGTCTGGGCACCGATGACTTCCATACGCCCATCAACTTGATCGACAGCGCCCGTCAATCCTTTGCCTCGATGGGCCGCGTGGGTCTCGACCAACCATTTGCCGGAACCTACGTTCCGCTCAAGCACTATCGAAGCGATCCTCGAGTGACCTCGATCATGATCGAATTGCGGCGCGACCAGTACGTCGGGTCCACGTCCAGCACTCAGGCGATCGCAGACATGCTGGCCGACTTCATCAATTCGGTCGGGTCATCGACTGTCGCTGAAACGGACTAATGCGAGAACGCATTCGCCGATCCCGGTTGGTTCGAGCGGACCACTCGCACAATCACAACAGCCGGTGTTCCGCACCGAGCATGGAATACCTCACAGCCGCCCGGTGGTCCAAGGACACAAGAACGGCGTCGTTCTCGCGAGCTGTCTCGGCAATGAGACAGTCGTAGATGGCTCCGCCTGCCAAACCGCGCTCGGCCAGAAACTCCACAATGCGCAGATACCCATGTGAACTCAATGAGATCGGCTGCGCGTGAAAAGCACTGGTGAGGAACGCATGACAATCGAACGGGGAGAGACGAAACGGCTGGGGCATGCGGGTCAATGTCGCGTAGGACTCTGCCAGCACATGCGCGATGGCGATCGGACTGTCAGCGATGAGATCCTGGAGTTGTTCCCGCTCGGATACGTCGACCGTGGTGATTGCCCGGATGATGACGCTGGAATCAACGACCTGCACGACTCGCCTCATCGATGCGTTCCGAGCGTCCGGCCTCGATGGCATCGCGAATGTCATCGGCCGTGAGCTCAGGGGCATCGGCTGGCGGAACCGGGAAACGGATGCCGCGGCGGGTTTCCCAGCCAGTCTCGCGAAGTGCGGGCGTGATCGCGATGGCTCCCTCGTGGAATCGGATATCCACGGGCGTGCCGGGCGTGAGTCCAGCCCGCTCTCGCAGCGCCTTGGGAATGACCAGGCGACCCGCAGCGTCAATGGTAGAAGTCATGCCAGAAATTTACCATTATTATGGCATTTCTTGAAGGTGCGGCCTCTGTTGTGGATTGATTTCGCCATGAAGATGCCATGGCAATCACGCAGTCGACAGTTACTGCCCGGCCATGTCGACGAACCGGGAGTAGTGGCCCTGGAAAGCAACGGTGATCGTCGAGGTGGGGCCATTGCGGTGCTTGGCGACGATGAAGTCGGCCTCGCCGGCGCGGGGTGATTCGCGTTCGTAAGCATCCTCGCGGTGCAGCAGGATCACCATGTCCGCGTCCTGTTCTAGCGAGTTGTGCACCGCCACACCATCGGCGATGAAGTTGTGAGTGCCGAGAACGGTCGCGTCGTAGACGTCCTGCACGCCGATGGATTCAATCGAGACGACTTCATCCCAGTACACGTCGTTGGTGGCGAGCAGCTCCAGGTCTGCGGACTCAAGCACTGTCGCAACCTTCGCCAAACGTTGGCGGCTGGGTGCGCGCTTCCACATTGTGCTGCCACAAAACGACGTATCCATGGCAGTGGCGAACTCGCGATGGGACATCCCTCGATCTGCAATGAGATCCTTCACATCGCTCCACACGTCCCGAGGAACAGTGTCCATGTTCGTGTTGGGCTCGACTGTTTCCAAGATCGACAGTAATCGCCGACCGATCTCTCCGCGAGCACCATGGGCATTGATCCTGCGGAGAAAAACCTTCTGGTCGGCCGCTCCGGAAACGTCGACCATGTAGGAGGGGCGGTAGCCCTGCTTACGAACCTTGCGGATCCTGGCGGTCAAGCCGAATCGGAGCAGCAAGCGCGCCACATCATCAGCAAGGCGCCGACTGGTTGAGGAATAGTAAATGCGTCCGCCTCGGCCGGAAGACGTGATCTGAATGGAGCCATCCGTGGCCCAGAGGTGACGCAGGAACAAGGCGATGTCCGCTTTGGGCAGGCAAAAGACTTCAGCCGGCACACTGTTCCTCGACTCCCGGGTGAATTCAATGACCCGCTGAGGTCCAGGAGAGTCCACGAACACACCAGGGGCCGGCACGTGGCGAGGAGTTGCGATGCGATCTCCCACCTCGAGTGCTCCCAAGCTAACCCAGCCGTGGTAGGTGAGGAGCGGGTGATTGGCGGTGAGTTCGATGACACGCCCGCTGGCGGTCGTCATCCGGAAGACTTCCTTGCGACCCGTAGGAAAGACGTGGGTCATTGTTCGGCACACATAACGCAGGGAATCATCTAGTGACCACACAGGGATGTCTCGTTCACCGCTAGCCACGAGGTTGCCCAGGCTGACCTCACATCCGATGTCCGCGCGCATGATTCGTGTCGATGCCGTCAAACAGCCTGATTCACGAAGGTCTGCAAGCATCGGGCGCTTGTCGGTGCGCTGCTCGGGGCCACGGTTCAACTGGCTGATCGCGATGACGGGAACATCGAGTTCCTTGGCGAGCAGTTTCAGTGAGCGGGAGAACTCGCTGACCTCCTGCTGTCGGCTCTCGACCTTCTTGCCGCTGGTCATCAGCTGCATGTAGTCGACAATCACCAGACGAAGATCATGGCGCTGCTTCAGTCGCCGGCACTTCGCGCGAATCTCCATCATCGTCAAGTTGGGCGAGTCGTCGATGAACAGTGGTGCTTCGCTTACCACGCCCATCTTGGAAGCGAGTTTCGTCCAATCGCCGTCGGTCATCGAACCCGAGCGCATGTGATGCAGTGCGACCTGCGCTTCCGCGGAAAGAAGGCGCATGATGATCTCGTTTCGGCTCATCTCCAAGGAGAAGATGACACTGGTGAGGTTGTGCTTGATGCTCGCCGATCGCGCGATATCCAAACCTAGGGTCGAGTTATGTGTGGGGATCATGGCCCGTCCGGCCAGATACAGGTGAGATTCGTTGCTCACCTCGATGCACTTCACCGGAACGCTGTCGACGGGCTCGACAGAAGTGACGAATCGCGATTCGATACGTGCGGTGGATTTCCCAGCGATCCGTTCCTTATGAAGCAGCGCTTTCCGCGGAAGCCGAAAGACCTCGTCGTGAGTAGTGAAGTTGACGTTATAGGCGGTAGAGGACTCCTCGGTTCGACCACGCACGTGCTTCGTCGAGATAGAGCACCTGATCCCCAGACTCGCTACCAATTCATAGACACCGTGTGCAAGCCGCTGCGATGTCGATGTGAACTGGATATTCCCCGTGCTAGTCACGGTTCCATCCGTGTCAAGTAATCCAGCAAGCACGGCCCGTCGTTGCTGCTCAGAAGCCCTCAAGTAAGCAGTGGGAATATGCTTGTTCTCAAGAAGGTTTTCGCGCCGAAGGATCGCCTGGAAGGAACCATGATGCTGCATGCAGGGGGTGCATCGCAGCAATCCCGAGGTGGGTTTGCCGCAGTCTGGACAATCAGCCGGCTTGGCCCGGCCCTGATCCTTGGGGAGTTTCCCCCCGCAGGTGCGGCCGCATGTGCGAACGTTCGGCGCCTTCGGAATGAATTCACAACCGCAGATCTCACAGGTCTTAGGAGTGATCTTTCGCTCATCAAGTAGCCGGATACCGAATCTCAGCCCACCAAGATCGGGAACGCGGAAGCCATCGGCTTCAACAAAGGTGACGATCTCAGGATCAGCCGTTGTGAAATGAGCCGCTGCAGATGTGCCGTCTCCCAGCCATACACCCAGTGTGTAGGGAGGAATGGGAAGTTCCGCCTCGGGCAACTGCAGTGCGCAAGCATTGCGGACGCTGTGGTTCAGTCGGCCATCCTGTGTCTGGCATCGCAGGGTCTGGGCAATTTCGCGGGTGGTTCGCACTTCCGCGAATGTTCGCTGATTTCGATATCGGTTATACCCCGTGGCTGCTGCCTGGGCCGACTTGCGGGACGCTCGCGTATCGGTCAGCCATTCATGCTCGGCGTCGGCCACAATCGATGAGCCGTCTGAGAACGTGACCCGGTAGCAGGGGCGTGAATTCCACACAGGACTGACACCACGTACTTGCGTGGGTGTGCCGTCATCGGCCAACACTTCATCGCCAGGCTCAATCGCGCCCATCGTCGTCCAACCCGTAGGTGTCGGAATGGGGGTGTCAAGAGCCAGTGCCTTACCTAAGGCAGGTCGTGCCGCGAGGATCACTAGCTGGCCGGGATGCAGGCCGTTGGTGAGCGAATCCAGATCGACGAAGCCGGTGGGTACCCCGACCATCTGCCCACCGCGATTGGAGATCGCCTCGATTTCGGTCAGCGCACCATCCATGAGTTCACGCAGTGGTTGGTAATCCTCGGCGGTGCGACGCTCGGTGACCTCGTAGACCTCGGCCTGCGCGCGATCGACGACATCGTCGACCTCGCCCTCGCCGGTGTAGCCCATCTGCACGATGCGGGTGCCGGCTTCGACGAGGCGACGAAGGATCGCTCGTTCGCGCACGATGCGCGCGTAGTATTCCGCGTTCGCCGCGGTCGGCACCATCGACACCAGGGTGTGCAGATAGGGCGCGCCACCGATGCGCGCCAGATCACCGGTGCGGGTGAGTTCATGGGACACCGTCACCGCATCGGCGGGCTCGCCCTTGCCGTACAGATCGAGGATCGCCGCATAGATCGTCGAGTGCGCCGGACGATAGAAATCCCCCTCGCGCATCACCTCGACCACATCGGCGATGGCGTCCTTGGACAGCATCATCGCCCCGAGGACCGACTGCTCGGCGGCGATGTCCTGCGGGGGCGTGCGATCGGGGCCGTCGTGGGACGGGGACGGCAGTTCGGCGACGCTCACAGGGTGGGTCTATCAGTGCGGTCCGACACCCGTCCAATGCCCCTGTGGACAACGATGTGGATAGTTGGGGGAACACGCCTAAACTTTCGGGGGTGAACTGGGGATAGTGCTGGGGACAGCGAAGAAGTTTTCCCCGATTCATCCTCCTGACGTGGGAAATCACTATCCGGAGGGTGTGGAGCAAAACTCGTCGGTAGGTGACCCCACCCCAGCGACGAGGTGAACAATCGGTGCCGCATTGTCCACCGCACCCTGGGTACGGCCATCCGAATGCACCGGTTATCCACAACGGTAGGTTCAGCCCTCGTGAGCGCCGAGCAGCCAGGGCAGCCCGGGCGACACCACTCCTGGGATGCCGCGATCTGGCGGCTGGCGATCCCGGCGTTCGGGGCCCTGGTCGCCCATCCGCTGTTCCTGCTCACCGATGCCGCGATCGTGGGCACCTTGGGCACCACGCCGCTGGCCGGGCTCGGGGCGGCCACCACGGTGGTGGCCACGGTGGTCGGCCTGGCGATCTTCCTCGCCTATGCCACCACCGCCTCCGTGGCCCGTCGACTCGGCGCCGGGGACCGCGCCGGGGCGCTCGCGCAGGGCATCGACGGGATGGTTCTGGGCCTGGGCCTCGGTGGAGTGCTCGCCATCATCGTGTGGTTCACCGCCGAACCACTCGTCAGCGCCCTGGGCACATCTGCGGCGGCGACGGGCCAGGCGGTGATCTATCTGCGCATCGTGGCGGTATCGATGCCCGCGATGCTCGGTGTGCTTGCCGGCGTCGGTGTGCTGCGCGGCCTGCAGGACACCAAGACCACGTTGTACGTCACGCTCGCACAGGTCGGACTCAACCTCGTGCTGAGCGTGCTGCTGGTGCTCGTCCTCGACTTCGGCATCGCCGGATCGGCGATCGGTACCGCCGCCGCGGAAGCACTCGGATTACTCGCCTATGGATTCGTCATCATCCGCCTCGCCCGACGTGTTGGGTCGAGGTTGCGACCCAGTGGCGCAGGGGTGCTGCTCGCAGTGCGCGACGGAGTGCCGCTGTTCATCCGCACGATCGCGATTCGCGTGGTGTTCCTCGTCGCGGCCGCGGTCGCCGCACGCCTCGGAGACAACACCCTTGCCGCATGGCATGTGACATCGACGTTGTTCTTCACCCTCGCACTCACCCTCGATGCGCTCGCGATCGCCGGACAGGCTTTGCTCGGTCGGACACTGGGTGCCGGTGATGTCGATGCGTCGCGTTACGTCACTCGACGACTGATGTGGTGGTCGACGTTCTTGGGCATCGGGCTCACGGTGCTCGTCCTCTTCGTGCGACCGTGGCTGCCCGGATGGTTCAGCGATGACGCGGCGGTCATCGCGATGATCTCCTCGGCGCTGATCGTGCTCGCGGTGCAGCAACCTCTGGCCGGTATCACATTCGCTTTGGACGGGATCCTCATCGGTGCCGGTGATATGCGGTTCCTGGCCATCGCGCAAACCATCGTGATGGTGCTGTTCCTACCTGCGGCCTGGCTGGTGCTCGACGCTGATCTCGGCCTCGATGGGCTGTGGTGGGCGATGGCGTGGTTCCTGCTGGTGCGCGCGATCATCCTGGGTTGGCGAGCCAAGGGCAGTGCCTGGCTGGTCACAGGTTCCACCCGGTGAGCAACCTGCCAGGATGAGCCCGTGACAGGTTCAGCAGCCAAAGCCGTCGTCCTCGACGTGAACGAAACGCTGTTCTCCCTGGACGTCCTGCGCCCAGCCTTCGCTGAGATCGGGCTCGACGCGAACGCCGTACCCCTGTGGTTCGCGCGCACACTACGCGATGGCTTCGCACTGTGCGCCAGCGATGATTACCGTAGTTTCCCCGACGTGGCGGCATCTGCACTGATCAGTCTGGATCCGCATCGTGTGACCACCGATGACGCATCAGTGGTGCTGTCGGCGTTCGGCAGACTGCGTGCGCACCCGGATGTCTCCGAAGGGCTCGCGTTACTGGCGGATGCCGGCATCCCGATGTGCACGTTGAGCCAGGGGAATGCCGACAACGTCCGCCGCCTGTTCGATGGCGCAGGGTTGTCCGACTACGTCACCGAGCATCTCTCCGTCGAGGCCGTTCAGCGCTGGAAACCAGCGCCGCAGCCGTATCACTACGCCTGCGAGAACCTGGGCGTGTCACCCGGGGAGGCCACGATGGTCGCGGTGCATTCCTGGGATCTGCACGGAGCGCGCCGCGCGGGCCTTCGCACCGCGTGGATCTCGCGATTGGAAGGTGCGCGACCAGCGATCTTCGACGCTGCCGACATCCATGGTCCCGATCTGCCTGCTGTCGCACGCCTGATCATCGAGGCTGCATGACCACAGCGGCTGTCATCTCCAATCCGCGCATCGCGGCCGATCTGGGATTCCTCGGTGAATGGCTCGAGGATCGCGGGATCGGAGTGCATCGGCTCATTCGCGATGACGTCCTCCCCATCGACGCGGCCGACGATGCTGATGTGCTGATCGTGATGGGTTCGATCTGGACTCTTGCCGACGGACACCGCGCCGACCAATACACCGACGCGATCGATGCGGAAGTCGATCTGGTGCAGCGATGGGTGCTCGATGACCGCCCGATGCTCGGGATCTGCTTCGGCGGCCAGGTGCTCTCGACCGCCCTGGGCGGCGCCGTCACGCGGATGCCACAGCGGATGATCGCCTGGCAGACCCCGGCAAGCTCCGAGTCGTCAGTGCGAGCGCCGTGGGCGCTGTGGCATGAGGATCGGTTCACGATTCCCGACAAGGTGGAGGCGCTCGCGATCGCACCGCACGCACCGATGGCGATCCGATCGCAACGCGCTTGGGGTGTGCAATTCCACCCGGAGTTCACCGCCAACATCATCACAACCATTGCTCAGGACCTGCACACACCTGACGAACACGCACAGCCGATGATAGACGTGGCACGCGAGCGTGCTGATGAACAACGCGTTGCCAGCAGCGCGTTCTTCGACTCCTGGTGGAGTGATGTATGCCGATGAGCGATGCGCGAGTGCAATACCGCATCACCGCGGTATGCCTGGGAAATATCTGCCGCTCGCCGATGGCCGAGGCGGTACTGCGTGCCCGAGTCGAACAGGCAGGCCTGCTGCACGTGAGCATCGATTCCGCAGGAACGGGCGGTTGGCATGTCGGCGGCGATGCTGATCCCCGCACCCTGGCGACACTGCGAGCGCGTGGCTACGACCTTGATCACACCGCCCAGCAGTTGCGTCACGATTGGTTCGCCGAGCGCGATCTGATCGTCGTGATGGATTCGGCGAACTACCGCGATGTGCTCGATCTGCGCGCGACCGCGCAGGCGGACACCCCGGTGCGGATGCTGCGCAGTTTCGATCCCGCGCTGGCCCACCTAGTCGAGCCGCACCCCGAACTCGATGTGCCCGATCCCTACTACGCCGGGGGATTCGACGAGGTGCTGGACATGATCGAGGCCGCCTCGGCGGGCCTCCTGGCGAGCGCCTACATACCCCCGGGGGTATAGTCGAGGGCATGGAACACGAGCGACCGACCAACGTGTTCGACGCCGACTGCGGGGTGTGCCAGGACGGCACAGACCGCATCCTCAAGGCGATCGGGCCGTGGACGTACGCCCACCGCGAATATCTGCCCGGCGCCACCGACGCATGCAAAGTGCCCGCCGCGTAACGCGCAGCGGGCACTCGGCGTTAAGACTCAGACGTCAGTCGGCCACGACGTCGAAACTGATCGTCGCGGTGACCTCCGGGTGCACCCGCACGCGAGCGGAGTATGACCCGAGTGTCTTCACTGCGGCGACGTCGACTGCGCGCTTGTCCAGCAGCGGGCCACCGGCCCTGCGCACCGCGGTCACGACATCGGCGTTGGTCACCGAACCGAACAACTTGCCGGTCTCGCCTGCCTTGGCGTTGACAACGACGGCCAAACCCTCGAGCTGGGCCTTGACCTCCTTGGCATGGCCGAGGTCGCGGATCTCGCGGGCATCACGAGCGCGCTTGATCGCGACGACCTGCTTCTCTCCGCCCTTCGTCCACGGCATCGCGAAGCCCTGCGGGATCAGGTAGTTGCGGCCGTAACCGTCCTTGACCTCGACGATGTCGCCGGGTGCGCCAAGGCCCTCGACCTCACTGGTGAGGATGAGTTTCATCGCGTCGCTCCTTATCGTCCGGTCGAGGTGTAGGGCAGCAGGGCCATCTCACGGGCGTTCTTCACCGCGACCGCGATCTCGCGCTGGTGGCGGGTGCAGCACCCGGTCACACGGCGAGCGCGGATCTTGCCGCGATCGGAGATGTACTTGCGCAGCATGTTGGTGTCCTTGTAGTCGATCGGCTGAGCCTTCTCGCCACAGAACACGCATGCCTTGGCTTTCATCGGCTTGCGAATGGGCTGCTTGGGTGCGGCCATGATCTGTCTCGTCTCCTGAAGTCGTGTTCGAAAAAAGTCGAAGTAATTGAGGGAGTGTCGGGGTTAGAAGGGTGGTTCGTCGCCACCGGCCGGACCGGCCGACGCCCACGGATCATCGACGGGGGCGCCACCGCCACCCCCGAATCCACCGCCGCCGCCGCCGCCACCACCATCGCCACGGGCGGTTCGGGTGACCTTGGCGGTCGCGTACCGCAGCGCGGGGCCGACGTCGTCGACCTCCATCTCCACCACGGTGCGCTTCTCGCCCTCGCGGGTCTCATAGGACCGCTGCTTCAATCGGCCCTGCACGATGACGCGCGTGCCCTTGGTCAGCGACTCGGCGACGTTCTCGGCGTATTGGCGCCACACGCTGCAGCGCATGAACACCGGCTCGGAGTCCTTCCACTCATTCGTCTGGCGGTCGAGGTAGCGCGAACTCGCAGCGACGGTGAAGGATGCGACGGCAGCACCCGACGGGGTGAAGCGCAGTTCAGGATCGGCGGTCAGGTTGCCGACCACGGTGACGTTGATGTCGCCGACTGCCATGACCTACACCTGCTCCGGGCGCGTCACCTTGGTGCGCATGACGGCTTCATTGAGGTTCAACTGCCGATCGAGTTCAGCAACAGCCTCAGGTGTCGAGGTGACGTCGAGTACGGCGTAGATTCCCTCGGGCTTGTGGTTGATCTCGTAGGCGAGGCGACGTCGGCCCCACACATCGAGCTTCTCCACGGTGCCGCCATCGGACTTCACGACATTGAGGAAGGTCTCGAGGCTGGGCGCAATGGTGCGCTCTTCGAGATCGGGGTCGAGTATGACCATTACTTCGTATCGGCGCATGACAGCAACCGACCTCCTTCGGACTCATCGGCTCCGGTCGTTCCGGAGCAGGAGGACACCGGGATAGACCCGGCGAGCAGGATTAGGCTACACGTCTTGCGAAGCGCTGCTCCTACCCCGTGGGACCGGGGATCCTCGGCGTGCGGATCCGGCAGTTCTTCCCGGTGCACCCCTCGAGGCGATCCCACAGTCCGATCAATGCCAAGCGAGTGCGCCGGTATGCGGGATCATCCGCGACGGATTCGAGTTGATAGGGGTCGACCCTGAGGTCGTACATCTCTTCGAAGCCGTCCTCGTAGATCCACCAGACGTACCTGTGGGTGCGCACTCCGTCGAACATCGGGAGCTGCTCACCGGTTGCGGATTTCTGTGGTCCACTGGACAGCAGTAGCGGACGATTGCGCAGGCGCTCGCCGTCGATCAGGGTGCCGACGAGTGATTTCCCATCGACACGGCGGGTCGGCTTCACCCCGGCGAGTTCGAGGACGGTCGGGGCGATGTCGATCTCGAAAGTCGCCTTCTTCACGATCGTGTTTCGCTCGATGCCCGGGCCACGGATCAACGCGGGGATCCGCAGGGCCGGTTCATAGGGGAAGTACTTGCCGTAGCTGATCGCATGCTGGCCGAGCAGATATCCGTTATCGCCCATGAACACGATGTAGGTGTTGTTCAACTGACCGGTGCCTCTCAGCCGCTTGATCATCCGCTTCACTCCCTCGTCGACGGCGAGCAGGGACAGCTTGCGACTGCGGTTGTCCTCGGTCAGTTCAGCGATCTTCTCGTCGGTCAACGGGGGGATGGCCTGGATGATGGGGTGCTTATCGCTGCGATCGGCCTCATTGAAACTTGGATCCTGGGTGAGCGGGATGTCGGGCAGCAGGTCCTGGTGGCGCAGCGCAGGGCGCGGGGGGATCGACTGCACATCGATCCCCGAGCCCGCCTCCGGCTTGTCGACATCGGCCCAACTGTCCTGCCATGACCCATCGGTGAGTGGAATCGTCTCCACGTGCGGGGCCAGGTAGGCGACCTGCAAGAAGAAGGGATCGTCGCTCTCGGCAGCCCGGTTGATCACGCCGATGGCCTTGGAAGTGAACACATCGGTGCCATAGTTCGACTTGTCCTGCACATAGAAATCGCCGTAGACCTTGCTTCCGCTCGGTTCGTTCAGCCGGAACCCGTACATCTGATACGTCGACGGGTCGGACGTTCCGTACCACTCGCTCCAGCCGGATGGGGTGCGCGCGACCGGCCTGTTGTACATGCCGTAACCGTTGATGTACTTGCCGATGTGGACGGTGTGATATCCGGCCTGCTGGAGCCAGTAGGCGGTGTGCTGCTGGCCGTTGTTCCTCTCCCACGGCACGAATCCCCCTTCGGGAGGGAAGTTCGCAGACACCTTCGTGTTGTGCGGATAGGAGCCGGTCATCATCGAGGCCCGCGAAGGACAGCACAGCGCGAACGGGGTGAGCATCTGCTCCATCGTCGCTCCGGCATCACCGATCAGGCGGCGTACGGAGGGCATCACTTCGAGATCCTCCACCGTCATGTCATCGGTCTGGACGATGATGAAGTTCGGCCGCTCGGTGGTGGCGGGTGCAGCGGGGGATTCGACGGAAGGTGCGGCAGCAACGCTGCCCGGCATAGTCACTGCAGCAGCAGTGACGAGGGCGGTGACCATGGGAAATATTCGGCGCATGGCGTCAGGTTAAGGAGGCGTCACCGGGCGTTGCTGCGCTGCGAAGGAAAACCGAAAAGATCGATGGGACACCCACCACATGGGAGGAGTGCGGCAGCCGGGGACTCGAGATTCACCACTATCAGAGCGCAGGGATCACCGCTAACCTGGCCGATGTGCGCATCGCCACCTGGAACGTCAACTCCGTCACCGCCCGACTACCTCGGCTGCTGGAGTGGCTGGAAACCGCTCAACCCGATGTCGTGGCACTGCAGGAGTTGAAGTGCACGAGCGATGACTTTCCCGTCATGCCGGTGCAGGCCCTCGGTTATGAGGTCGCCGCGCACGGCCTGGGCAGATGGAACGGTGTCGCGATCCTCAGCCGCATCGGGCTCGATGATGTGGTGCGCGATCTCCCAGGGCAACCGCCGTATGACGACGTCGTGGAGTCGCGTGCGATCGGGGCGACCTGCGATGGCGTGCGGGTATGGAGTGTGTACGTTCCCAATGGGCGCGAACCCGATCACCCGCACTACTCCTACAAGCTCGACTGGTTGCGGGTGCTTCGCGACACGGCGATCGCTGAGATGGCTGCGGCGCCCGATCGGCCGTACGCGATCATCGGCGACTACAACGTCGCCCCCAACGATGCGGACGTGTGGGACATCGCGCTCTTCGCCGAATCAACGCATGTCACCCCCGCCGAGCGGGCTGCGCTGGCCGATCTCGCTGACACCGGGATGAGCGAGGTCATGCCGCGCGCACTCAAGGGTGCGCCGTTCACGTTCTGGGACTATCGCAACGGGTCATTCCACAAGGGCTTCGGGATGCGCATCGATCTGGTTTACGGCAACGAGGCGTTCACCTCGCGGGTGAGCGACGCCTATGTCGATCGTGACGCGCGCAAAGGCAAGCAACCCAGCGATCACGCCCCCGTCGTCGTGGACTTGACGTAGTCGAGTCAGCCCAGGACCTTCGACCAGGGCAGTCGGTCGCCGGCACCGTCGAGCACACCGCCGCCAGGATCGTCACGATCGGCGGGGATGCCGTCGGTGCGCACGATGTCGAACTCCGGATACAGCGCATCCCGCACGATGAGCGCGCTGAACCACACGGTCGCACCGATGTGCACGAAGATGAAGAACGCATACCACTCCGGTGTCATCCCCCTCGCATCCTCGACACCGAATCCGGCGAGATACCACCACACGGCAACGAAGTAGGCGACCTCGGCGAACTGCCAGATCAGGAAGTCGCGCCACTTCGGTCGCGCAAGTGCTGCGAGCGGGATCAGCCACAGCACGAACTGCGGCGAATACACCTTGTTGGTGATGAGGAACGCCGCGACGACGAGGAACAGCATCGGCGCGAGGCGAGGCCGAAGCGGTGCGAACAGGATGAGTGCGCCGATCCCAGCGCACAGCAGCAGCAGCGTGCCCAGCGCGATGACATTCAGTGTCTCGGTCGGGATGCTCGGACCGCCCCACAGATCGACGGCGTACCACAGCGACCCGAAGTCGGCGCCGCGATCGGAGGAGAAGGTATAGAAGTAGGACCAGCCTTCGGTGTTAGCGATAGCGAACGGCAGGTTGATCACCAGCCAGGTGATGATCGTCGCGACCAGCAGTCGAGCGAACGCACGCATCTGCCCGGCTCGCAGGCACAGCAGCAGGAGCGGTCCGAGGAACAGCAGCGGATAGAACTTCGCCGCGATCGCCAGGCCCAGGAAGACCCCTGCCCAACCCGGTTTCTCTCGCGCCCACAGCGCGATGGCGACCGCGGCCAATCCGATGGCGAGCAGATCCCAGTTGATCGTCGCGGCGAGGATCACCGACGGTGCAAGCGCGAGGATCGCTGCATCCCAGGGCCGCGCGCGGACGGTGCGCGCGGTGGCGATGACCGCCATCAGCAGGAACGGCAGCATCGCCACGACGGTGATGACGAAGAACGCCAACGGTGCGTTCAGGTCGGGGACGATCGCATTCACGCCGCGGGTGAACCACGCGACGATCTGCATGAACACCCCGATGAGAACGGGGTATTCCAACGGTTGCCCATCGGGTGGCGTCTGCAGGTACGGCAGATAGCCGTCAGCGAATCCGCGCAACGAATACAGCGGCGGGATGTCGGAATAGCACAGGTGCTCGTACCGATCCGGTGATGCCCAGCCATTGGACATGCATGGATAGTCCAGCAGGAACCCCAGGGCATAGGCCGCCGAAGCCATCACGATCAGAACTCGGATCGGAGTCCACCAGCTGCTGCCTGCACGCGCGAACCGCCCGAACGGACCACCGATGATCATCGAGCCGCTGGCGGCCACCGAGTCGCTGCGGCTGGGTACGACGCGACTCGACACGGCCGACACGCTACTGGGGATCGCCGATGATGCCGCTGTCCGGTGGCGGCGGGGTGACCGGTCCGGGTTCGATCGGTCCGGGTTCGACCGGTGCAGGTTCGGTCGGTGCGGGTGAGGTAGGTGCGGGTGTGGAGGGTGCGGGCTGCGGCGAATCAGGGGTGGGGGTTGGCGTCGGCGCGGGCTGAGGGTCGATGCCCGATGGCGACTCGCTCGGTTCCGGGGTCGCCTCCGTCGGGCTCGGCGCAGGAGCAGGAGCAGGAGCCGGAGTCACGAATCCCTCGACGGGTGATGCTGCGAGCGCTGCGTTCATGAACGCGGTGAAGATCGCCACCGGATACGACCCACCGCCCCAGGCCGGTGCGCCACCGGAGACTCCATCGAGGGGGATCGGGTTGCCCTCGGCGTCCTCGCGGGCCATCAGCACGGCGGTCGACAACTGCGGGGTGTAGCCGACGAACCACATCGATCGATTGGAGTTCGAGGTTCCGGTCTTGCCAGCGACGGGCCGGCCCAGACTCTGTGCTCCCGTCGCCGTGCCCGACATCACCACCTGCTGCAGCACCGAGGTCACCTGATCGGCGATCGCCGAGGCGACGACCTGCTCCGGCTGCGGCGTATACGAATACTGCAGGCCGCCGTTGGTGCCATAGACCGCCTTGATCGTCGTCGGTGCGACGCGCTGACCGCGATTGGCCAGGGTCGCATAGGCACCGGCCATATCGATGCCGCTCGGTGATGCGGTGCCGAGCACGAAGGTCAGGTCGAGATTCTCGGGCGCGCCACCGGGAGTATCGCGCGGCAGACCGAGTCGATATGCCGCATCGGCTGCGGCCTGCACCCCGATGGAATTGGTCAACTCCACATAGGCGGTGTTGACACTGCGTGCCGTCGCAGTGGCGAGGTCGACACTGCCGAACGATGTGCCGCCGTAGTTGTTGACGGTGTAATCACCGACCGTGACCGGTGAATCGCCGTTCCAAGTCGTGTCCATACCGACGCCGTTTTCGAGCGCGGCCACGAGAGTGAATGGTTTGAACGTCGAGCCGCCCTGGGCGAATGCCCGGGTTGCATTGTTGATCGGTGCCGCGACGTAATCCGGTCCCCCGTACATCGCGATCACCTCGCCGGTGCCCGGGCGCACCGCCGCCAGCCCGATCCGCACACCGTCAGTCCCTTCGGTGGGTCCCACGGACGCAACGGCGTTGACCGCTGCCGCCTGCGCCTGGGGTTCGAAGGTGCTGATGATGCGCAGCCCACCGTTGCGGATCTCGTTCTCGGTGTATCCCATGGCAGATAGTTCGCTGGTGACCGCTTCGAGCAGGTAGCCGACCTGTCCGCCGAGTCGATTCGAGGTGCGCGGGGGGATCGTGTCGGGGAATCGCGCCGACTCGCGTTCGGCCGGGGTGATCCAGCCCTGCTCGAGCATTCCATCGAGGACGTAGTTCCACCGCCCGCGAGCGCCTTTCCTATCGATCGCCGGATCGAGCACGCTCGGTGCCTTGATCACCGCGGCGAGCAGCGCTCCTTGCGAATAATCCAGGGTGCTCACGCTTCGACCGAAATACGCCAGCGACGCTGCTTCGACGCCGTAGGCCCCGCGACCGAAATAGATCGTGTTCAGGTATTCGCCGAGGATGTCGTCCTTGGAGGTGATGGTCTCGAGTTTGACCGCGAGCACCAACTCGCGTGCCTTGCGCCACCAGGAACGTTCAGAGGTCAGATAGGCGTTCTTGGCATATTGCTGGGTGATGGTCGAGGCGCCCTGGATGTCACCTCCGGTGACGTTGTTCCACATCGCGCGACCGACGCCCAGCGGGGAGACGCCCCCGTGCTCGTAGAACTCGCGGTCTTCTGCGGCGAGCACCGCGCGCTGGACGTCGAGGGGCACATCGATCAGGTCGATCGAGCGTCGAGTGGCATCCCCGAGCCGGCCGACCTCGGTGGTGCCATCGGCGTAGTACACGACCGTCGCCTCCGTGGCAGCGACCTCGTTGGCATCGGGCAGCGGGGTGAGGGCGACCGCGAGGGCGAATCCGCCGATCGCGAGCAGGGCGAGGACGAAACCGGTGGCGAAGAACCGTCGCCCCCAGCGTCGCTTGCGCCGAGCCTTCGCCCGCTTGGTCACCTGCTGCCCTTCCGTATAGCCCGACTCACCATGATCACCCGGTCAGCCGCGATACCCCGGGATTCACACGCGCCACACACGCATCAGACGCTGGGTAATCGGTCGCTGTGCACCCATACGCCGGGTAACCGGTCGCCCTTTAGCCGGCGTTTGCCGCCTCAGCGACCCCTTAGCCGGCGTTTGCCGCTTCAGCGCGACTTGACCCGGCGCGACTTGACCCGGCGCGACTTGACCCGGTTCCGTGACGGATCGATACGGTCAGGGCCGTGGCGACGCAGACGACGCAGAACCCCGAACCCGGCACCCCCGACTCCGGCGCACCCCAACCTCCCGGTGGTGCCGTCGTCGAGAAGCGGCCCTGGTGGGCGCTGATCGCCCTGCTGCTCGGCGTCTCACTGATCGTGCTCGAGGGCAGCATCGTCAATGTCCTGATCCCCACGATCGTGTCCGATCTGCAGATCGGTCGCACCGACGTGCTGTGGATCACCTCGATCTATTCGCTGATCTTCGCGGCACTGCTGATCACCTTCGGTGTGCTGTCCGACCGCATCGGCCGGCGGCGGATGTTCATGCTCGGCACGGCGATCTTCATCGCGTTCAACCTGATGGCCGGTGCTGCCAGCAGCGCGGAGATGCTCATCATCGCCCGCGCCGGCGAGGCGGTCGGTGGCGCGATGATGCTGCCCACCTCGATGGCGATCATCAACGTCAACTTCCGCGGCCCGATGCGTGCGGCGGCTTTCGGCCTGTGGGGTGCGGTCTTCGGTGGCATGGCGGCGTTCGGTCCCCTGCTCGGTGGCTGGCTGACCGATATCGCGTCGTGGCGCTGGGCGTTCTACATCAACATCCCGCTCGGCCTGCTCAGTCTGGTGATGGTGCGCATCTTCATCACCGAATCCAAGGGCACCGAGGTCAAGAAGCTGAACTGGAGTGGAGTCGTCCTCTCCTCGCTCGGCTTGGCGCTGGTGGTCTTCGGCCTGATCGAGGGCCAGCAGTTGGGTTGGTGGACCGCGATCACGACCTGGGATGTCGGGCCGGTCTCGATCACCCCCGGAGGACTATCACCCGTCCCGGTCGCCATCGCACTCGGCGCACTGCTGCTGATCGCCTTCGTCGTCTCGCAATCGGTCCGCGCGAAAGCCGGCAAAACGGTGCTGATGGACCTGTCATTGTTCCGCATCCGCCGCTATGGCTTCGGCAACGTGGTCGCCACGCTGGTCAGCCTCGGCGAATTCGGTGTGCTGTTCGCGATGCCGCTCTGGTTGCAATCGGTTCATGGTTTCTCAGCGCTGGAAACCGGTGCGCTACTCGCGGTTCTCGGCGGTGGCGTCGTGCTCGCCGGCGGTGCGGCACGACACGTGTCGGCGATGATCGGATCAACACGACTCGTGCGCGTCGGCATGGTGTTGGAGATCATCGGCATCGCCGGTGTCGCGATCCTGCTCAGCGCCGACAACTCGCCGTGGTGGTTGTCGATCCCGTTCATCATCTATGGCGTCGGAGTCGGCTTCGACACCGCGCAGTTGACCAACGTCATCCTCGAAGACGTTCCGCCGGCACGTTCAGGTGGTGCGTCGTCGGTGACTTCGACACTGCGCCAGGTCGGTTCGACCCTGGGTTCGGCGGTGCTCGGCACCGTGCTGTTCGTGTCCTTGGGTCTCGGCCTGGCCAATGACCTCGCCACGAATCAACCCCAGTTGAGTGAGGATCAACGCACGCAGATCGTGGACCAGATCGTCGATTCCTCCGGCGAGGCGATCATTCCGTTGGAGCAGCAACCGGGGACGCAGGAGATCGTCGCCGAGGCGAAGCAGTCCTATACGAACGCGGTGCGCATCATGGCCGGGGTCGCCGGACTCGCGGTGCTCATCGGCCTCATCGCATCCTTCGGGCTGCCACCGGATCAACCTGTTCAGTCGAGCAGATCGGGCGGACGTGCCGGCGCGCGGCGCGGCACACCATCGCCAAGGGAATAACTCGTGATGAGGTGGTTCCACCGGCACTGCGTGCACACCTCGACGGTGTAGACGCGGAATTCACCCGTGCGACGGGCGAGATCATCCAGGCGCATCGGGTCGACCGCAGAGCCAGCCACGTGCCCGAGTTGATCGCCGTAGACATAGGTGACATGGACGAGGTCGGCCTTGCGGCACACCGGGCAGCGATCGGCGCTGGTCACGCCATGGAAACGCGCGGCTTTGAGCAGATAGGGATCGGCGTCGCAGACATCGAGACCATCGAAGGCTCGACCACCGAAGAGGGCAGTGAGTAAAGCGCGGCGCTGCAGTGCGTAGTCGATGACCCCGCGCGGCGCGGTCGGATCAGCGACCGGTTCGGCCGGACCCAGATCCTTCGCGCTGCGTCGGGTGGGCCGCGGCGTGCTCGATTCCCCGCGCACGCGGGCACCACGCGGTTGGCTCGACCGGGGCTCGGGCATGGCTCCTACGGTAAGCGATCCGGGCATACCGGGCCCCCTGCGTGCAGGAGTATCGACTCGATATATAGTGGTCGAGATATATTTATTCGATATATCGGTTATGAGCGAATATCCCCGATGGGAGGACCGGCATGCGCAAGCGCAGCGATGTGCTGGAGTTCTCCATCCTCGGACTGCTCCACGACAGCCCGCTGCACGGCTATGAACTGCGCAAGCGGTTGACAGGGGTGCTCGGGCCGTTCCGGGCGATCTCCTATGGCTCGCTGTATCCGGCATTGAAGGATCTGCTGGCCCGCGGCCTGATCAGTGAGGCCGCCGGCAGCGATGAGCAGCCGTTGGCCACCCGCCGCGCCCGCATCGTCTATGAACTCACCGCCGAGGGCAAGGAGCGCTTCGAGGCGCTCGTCGCCCAACCCGGACCCGAAGCGTGGGAGGACGAGCCGTTCGCGGCGCACTTCGCGTTCTTCGGTCGCACCCCGGCTGAGGTGCGGATGCGCATCCTCGAGGGCCGACGCTCCCGGTTGGAGGAGCGGTTGAGCACCCTGCGCGATTCCTTCGCCCGGGCAGGGCAGCGGCTCGACGACTACACCGAACAACTTCACCAGCACGGCCTCGACAGCGTCGAGCGCGAGGTCCGCTGGTTGGGAGAACTCATCGATAGCGAATCGCAGACTCGCAGCGAATCGCAGACATCTCGCGAGAACGAGAAGGAATAGGGAAGGGACACACTCATGGGATCGGTTCGCGTCGCCATCGTCGGGGTCGGAAACTGTGCGGCCTCACTCGTGCAAGGCGTGCACTACTACCGGGACGCGTCACCCGATACCCGGGTCCCCGGCTTGATGCACGTGCAGTTCGGTGACTATCACGTACGCGATGTCGAGTTCGTCGCCGCGTTCGATGTGGACGCCAAGAAGGTCGGTCAGGATCTCGCCGATGCGATCGGCTCCAGCGAGAACAACACGATCAAGATCTGTGATGTGCCGCCCATGGACGTGACCGTGCAGCGCGGTGTCACCCTCGACGGTCTGGGCAAGTACTACCGCGAGATGATCACCGAATCCGAGGCCGAGCCCGTCGATGTCGTTGCCGCGCTGAAGGATGCGAAGGTCGACGTCGTCGTGTGCTATCTGCCCGTCGGGTCCGAGGACGCCGCCCGGTTCTATGCCCAGTGCGCCATCGATGCCGGTTGCGGTTTCGTCAACGCCCTGCCCGTCTTCATCGCCGGCACTCCGGAGTGGGCGCAGAAGTTCACCGTCGCCGGCGTTCCGATCGTCGGCGACGACATCAAGTCCCAGGTCGGTGCCACCATCACCCACCGCGTCCTGACCAAACTGTTCGAGGATCGCGGCGTCGAAGTGCAGCGCACCTACCAGCTGAATGTCGGCGGCAACATGGACTTCATGAACATGCTCGAGCGCGATCGACTGGAGAGCAAGAAGATCTCCAAGACCCAGTCGGTCACCTCGCAGATCGATCGCGAGATCGCCCCGCGCAACGTGCACATCGGCCCCAGCGATTACGTCGCCTGGCTCGATGACCGCAAGTGGGCCTTCGTTCGCCTGGAGGGCAAGGCCTTCGGTGATGTGCCGCTGAACCTCGAATACAAGCTCGAGGTGTGGGATTCGCCGAACTCCGCCGGCGTGATCATCGACGCCATCCGTGCGGCGAAGATCGGCCTCGATCGCGGTATCGGCGGCCCGCTGCTGAGCGCCTCGTCGTACTTCATGAAGTCCCCGCCCGAGCAGTACGCCGATGACGTGTGCCGTCAGCGGGTCGAGGACTTCATCGCCGGCACCATCGAGCGGTAATCAGGATCCCTTCACCCCAGGCTTCATCGGTGACGGCGATCACGACGTCGTCCCAGGCGCTGAGCATCTCCTGCCACGCTGCGATGCTGAACAGTCCGCACGTGTGGCTGTCCTGCACGATCTCTACGTGTCCGTCGGCGTCGCGCAGCATGAAGCTGTACTCGGCGCGCACCGTCGTGTCGTTCGGATCGGGGTCCCACACCCACTCGCAGAACCGTGCGCCACGCCCGTCAGGGGCATCCACTCCCCCGCAGGTCGTCGAATCGGTGAAGGTATCTCGCACCCCATCGGGAGCGAGCACGAGATACCCGCCATCGACGAGGTGCTCGGCAGCCGTCTCGAGCATTGCCGCCACATCATCGCGGGTGAGCAGGTAGTCGATCGCGTCATGGACGAGGACCGCATCGAAGCGCTCCCCGAGCCGCACATCGCGCATGTCACCCACAACGTGCCGACACTCTGGGTTCAAGGCTCGCGACACCTCGAGCATCTCGGGGGAGAGGTCGACGAGCGTTCGCTCGAATTCGGTGAGATGTGACGCGACGTGGCCACCGCCGCTGCCAAGTTCCAACAGCCGGCCAGGCTCCCCTAGTGCTTCGAGAAGCCGCGGGATCTCATCGGCATATTCCTCCGGAGGCGAGATCAGTGGCCACCACTGTGCGATGTCGGAATACAGCCGCATGGCACAGATCAGATCACAGTGGACCCCGGTCAGACCAGATACGGGCAGTGGCGGCAGCCGTTGGTGCAGCAGAAACCGCGGTCGGCGAGGTACTGCGCGGTCATCACGAAGAATCCCGTCTGCGGGTCGAGATAGCCGCGCTCGCCATGGGCCATCGCCTGTTCGTGGCGGTGGCAGATTTCGGCATAGAGCGGATGGCTGGGATCGAGCCGGTCCGGATGCGGCTGGGTCAACGCGCGCGTCGCCAACGCGTCGCCACGTCCATCGCTCGCCATGTGCTCCACGGTAACCGCACGTCTGGCATGCAGCACACCGGTGAATGTCGAGCGGCCCTCGGCGACCTATAGTCGAAGGATGTCGATTGTCAGGCGGGGAGTATTCGCGACGGTGCTTGCCGGCGCACTCGTCATCGCTCCCGGACTCCTGGCATCGCCGGCAATCGCCGAAACCACTCCCAACGCGATCACCATCGACGGCGGTCCGACCAGCGCGACCGATCCGACACCGGTCACCCTCGAAGCCGATCTGTATCTGCCCGAGACCACACCCGCGCCGGCCGTGGTTCTCGCCCATGGCTTCGGTGGCAATAAGACCTCGGTCGCCGAAGATGCGCAGTTCATGGTCGATCGTGGATTCGTCGTGCTCGCCTACACCGCGCGCGGATTCGGCAGTTCCTCCGGCGATATCTCGATGAACTCACCAGATTTCGAGGTCGCCGATGCCTCACGCCTGATCGACTACCTCGCCGATGTGCCCGAGGTCGTCAGTGATGGCCCGGGTGATCCACGGGTGGGCTTCGCGGGTGGCTCCTATGGCGGTGCACTCTCGTTGATGGTGGGCGGCTACGACGACCGTGTCGATGCGATCGCCGCTGACATCACCTATAACGACCTACGCACCTCGCTGTTCTCCCAGAGCGCTATCAGCGATGACGGACGCATCGAGGATCAGATCGGTGTGTACAAGCAACTGTGGACCGCGCTGTTCTTCTCCGCCGGACTGTCAAGTGGTCCGGGATCACCGGTGAGCGAATGCGGGAGATTCGCCCCAGACTGGTGCGCTGCCTATAACGAGGCCGCCACCACGCAGCGGATTTCTCCTGCGACGGCTGAGTTGATGCGCACATCATCACCGATCAGCATCACCGATCGCATCACCGCACCAACCTTGCTCGGCGGTGGACAGTCCGATTCACTGTTTCCCCTCGACCAGGTCAATGCCAACGCCGAGCAGATCGCGGCCGCGAATCCGCTCGTGCCGCTGAAGGTCGTCTGGCATGCCGCAGGTCACGACGGTGGCGTGAACGAGACCGATCGGTTGCGGGAGCTGACCGCGAACTGGATGACCGCGCACCTGTTCGGTGGTCCACAGGTGTCGACCGATTTCGAAGTCTCCCTAGTGGAAGGTTCTGCGATCAGCGACCGCGCCGCCGGAACCGTCGAGGTGCTGAGCGCACCGACCTATCCCGGGCTATTCGGCGCATCGCAGCAGACATTCACCCTGCAGGGCCCACCGCAGCAGATCCTCGCGCCTGCCGGTGGTGTGCCCGCAGCCATCACCGCGCTCCCCGGCGCCGGTGGCCTGGCGGGCCTGGCTTCCAGCCTGCTGTCGGTCCCGCTGCCTAATCAATCAGCCGCATTCGCCACCGCACCGATGAACGAGGCCACCCAGATCATCGGCGCCTCGACCGCACGGATCACCATTGCCAGCGATGAACCCGTCGAGGACGTGACGTTATTCGCCAGTCTGCGTCTGGTCAGCGCCGATGGCCGGCAGAGTCTGCCCAACGGTCTCGTCGCACCGATCCGTCTCGCGCAGGTGGGGCCCGAGCCGACCGAGGTCGAGATGCGACTGCCGGCGATCGTGACCGAGGCCGCTTCGGGAACTCGGCTCGCACTCGTGGTGTCCACCACCGATCAGGGTTTCGCAATGGGTGCGGGTCCCGCGGTGCTGACCATCGGGTTGGCCGGCAGTGAGTTGGCCATCCCCCAGGTAGCCACGACCGCGACCGCCGCGGGCTTCCCGGCGTGGGCGTGGCCGGTCGGCGCAGTCGCGATCGCCGTGCTGATCTGGATCGTCGTCACCCTGCTGCGCCCAAGGGTCCGGCAACCGCAGTCGCTGCCTGACCTCACTGAGATTCCCCTCGCGGTGCGGGATCTGGCACAGGAATTCAAGGGGGGTCTGCGCGCGGTCGACGGTGTCACCTTCGATGTGCCACCCGGTGTGGTGTTGGGCCTGCTCGGACCGAATGGCGCGGGCAAGACCACGACGATGCGCATGGTGATGGGTCTCATCCGGCCCACCGATGGTGCGGTGTATGTGTTCGGAGAACGCGTCGGCAACAGCGCCCCGGTACTCTCGCGCATCGGCTCGTTCGTCGAAGGTCCCGGATTCCTTCCGCACCTGTCCGGCCGTGCGAACCTCGATCTGTATTGGCGGGCCAGTGGACGCGAAGGTGAGGCGAACCTCGACGAGG
>CAJXYI010000033.1 GCA_913063435.1 uncultured Actinomycetales bacterium
CTCGATGTGCACCGGTTCACCACCGGCGAACTGCGCCCCGAACACAACATCGTCTAACCCCCCTCCCTCACGTCTGAGTTACCTGAATGGTCGCTAACTCGGTGAGTTAGCGACCATTCAGGTAACTCAGACGCAATCCGGAGGGGGTTGTCAGGCGCGGGATTCGAACATGCCGAGCAGGGCGGCGATACCGAGGACCGACCGCGGGGCGTAGGCAACCCGCCACAGGCCACCATGATTGGCGCCCTGGATGAACAGGTCGAGCGGATGATCGAGGGGAACCCGCGGATCGGCCGGTGCATCCGGGTTGCGCAGATCATGGACGAGGAGTGCTGCCATCAACGTCGTCGATGTCGCTGGCTCGAAGACCTCGACACCGAAGCGACCCGCACCCGCATACGCAGCCGCCAAGGCACGGTTCTTGACTACCGATGCGGTGCGCGTGGCCGGGGCGATGTTCAGCGACACCCGATGACCAGCCTCACGCAGAGTTGTTGCACGCCAACGCTGGAAGCGCTTGGCGAGTGCATAGTTCGGTCCCTGCTGCGGGACCAGGCTGTCATTGACACCGACCTCGCGCCCGCTCGTCATCGTCACGACCTCGGGGTAGTTCGGTGCGAACTGCCGGGCCAGACGCAGCGGAGCCTGGAACAACCTGCCCGCACCGCGTTGCTCCCAGCGTCGCCGCGATTCCTCCACCGCCTCCATGGGCACCATGAAGACATCGGTCGGGGTCGCGAGATAGGCCAGGGTGGAACCGGGAAACGACTCGGCGATGTCGGTCATCACCGCATCGGCCGCCAGCGACAGCCGCACATGGGTGAGGCCATCGGCGTAGGTGTAGTTGCCCACCACGATCGGTCGACCGAGTCGAGCCAGCCAGGTGCGGACCTGGGGTGCCCGACCGAGCAGATCGGCACCGGCGAGAGCTGCAGCCGCGGCATCATCGTCCTCATCGACAACCGCCCCATCATGCAGCGCATCCGGGATCGTTCCCCGCTCGATCGGCAGGTGCAAGGTCCCGGCAGTGGAGCGCGCCGTCGCGATGAGTCGCTCCCATACCGCCTGCCTGGGCAGATCCACGGCATGCACACGCGCACCCCAGCGCAACAGCGACCGGGTCGGTCCCATCTCGGCGCCCGCACCCAAGACGGCAACGTCGACATCGGACAGATCGAGCCAGTCGGGGTTGTCCATGACGAGTTCGACAGCGGTTGCGAAACTCGGCTCGGCGATCCCGGCGTCGACCCACGCGCGCAATTGGCGCCGCAGGTCATCCCCGAATAGTCGCCGACCGCCGTAGGGCACCGACAGATCGCGCTCACGCATGGCCACGCCGCTCACGGTGAGGGTGTCGTAGCCAGGCTCGGTCTGCTCGGCGAACGCCTCGGCGATGCTCGTTACCCCCTCGGGGCCGGAGAATCCGGCATGGGCTATGAGCGACTGCGCTCCAGCCCGGGACATATCAGCACCGGCAATCGGATCACTGGCAGCAACGGTGAGGAGATCGCGATACGCCTCGACGTAATCCTTCCGCCAGTTCGCCAACCCACCGATCCGGTCAGCGAGTACCGAATCGTATACGCGTGCGGCATCGGCCACGACCTCCTGGCCGATCCGGGTGGAACTCACCCGACCATCCGGGCCGTGACGCAGCACGACACCGTGCGAAGCGGTGGCAGATGTGGTGGGCGCGCTCATCGTGACGCTCAGCGTACCCCGAACGTCACCGAGGTCATCCCGGTCATCGCGATCGTTCCGCGATGTAGACGCCAGCCAACACCACCAGACCGCCGATGATCTGCACGGGCGTGAGGATCTCGCTGAGGGCGAGCCACGCCACGATCGAGGCGAGGACCGGTTCCATCATGCCGATGGTCGAGGCCTGCGCAGACGTCAGGTGATGCAGAGAAGCGATCACCAACCAGAACGGCGCGACAGTGCCGAGAATGACCATCCAGGCGATCAACGCGGACACCGGGACCTGCGGACCGTCGACACCCAGCGGCTGCCCCGAACCGGTCAGGTCCTCCCACGGATAGGTCCACCAGGGCTGGATGATCGCAAAGAACAGCGCGGCTGCGCCGAACCCCCACATCGTCAACGAGATCGTGTCGCGACCATTCGGTCGATGCACCTGGTGCTCAGCCAGGATGTAGTAGACGGCGAGGGCTGCGGCCGCACCGAATGCCGCGGCCGCACCCAGGGCATCGAGGGAGAATCCCTGCCAGGCCTGGGCGACCAGGGTCAGACCCACCAGGGCGAGGATCAGGCCCACCCACACGGTCGGTCGCACGGGCTGCTTGCGACCGAACCGGAACCACAGCGCCACCATGATCGGTGCGGTGAACTCGATGATGAGCGCGACCCCGACCGCGAGCCGTTCGATGGCGAAGAAGAACAACCACTGCGTCATTGCGACACCGAGGATGCCGAAGGCGAGCAGCAGCGCGATCTCGTCCTTTCGGATTCGCAGGGCCGAGCGTCGCGTGATGGCGACGATGATGAGCATGATCAAGAAGGCCAGCGTGACGCGCAACTCCGTCAAACGGGCGGCAGAGATCCCGGTCAGCAGGATCGACTTGCTCACTGTGCCGTTGACAGCGAACAGCAGCGCTGCGATCGAATAGACCGTGTACCCCAGCACCCGGTGGCGCTGCTTCGCGGTGGGGATCCCCGGAAGCGGCTCGGCGAGTTCGGTCACTTCGCCAGAGCCGATTCGTAGACGCCGATCGTCTGCGTCGCGATGGCCTGCCAGCCGAAATGCGCGATGGCCCTGGCGCGCCCGGCTACCCCGAAAGCACGCGCCCGCTGCGGGTCGGCGATGACATCGTTGACCGCATCCGCGAAGGCGTGTTCGAAAGTCCGCGGTTCAGCAGGGTCATAGGGCACCAGCAGACCGGTGACACGATCTTCGACGACCTCCGGAATACCGCCGACCGCACTGGCCACCACCGCGGTCTCACATGCCATCGCCTCCAGGTTCACGATCCCCAGCGGCTCATAGATCGAGGGGCAGGCGAACACGCGAGCATGGGAGAGCAGCTCGATTACCGAGTCTCGATCGAGCTGCTCCTCGATCCAGACCACCGATGCGTCACCGCGCAGTGCACGCAGCCGAGCGACCGCGGCCTGCGTCTGCGCACCTATCTCGACGGTGTCCGGCGAACTCGCGCACAGCACGAGGGTGACATCGGCGGCGAACCGCTCCGCTGCTGCCAGCAGGTGATCGATGCCCTTCTGTCGGGTGATCCGGCCGACGAAGAGCACGAAGGGTCGATGCGGGTCGATACCGAACTGCTCGAGTACTCCGGTTCCAGGCACGGGTCGGTAGCGGTCCGTGTCGATGCCGTTGTGCACCACGTGCACCCGGTCGGGATCCACGCTCGGATAGCACGCCAACACATCGCGGCGCATACCCTCGCTGACCGCGATGATCGCCTGCGCGTGGTCATACGATGTCCGCTCCACCCAGGACGAGACGCGATAGCCACCACCGAGCTGCTCTGCCTTCCACGGACGCATGGGCTCCAGGGAGTGCGCGGTGATGACGTGCGGAACATCATGCAGCAGACCCGACAGGTGACCCGCAAGGTTGGTGTACCAGGTGTGGGAGTGGACCAGATCCGATTCAGCGGTATCGCGCACCATCGCCAGATCGACCCCCAGGGTCGTCAACGCCGCGTTGGCTCCCGCCAGATTCTCGGGACTGGAATGGGCGCGCGCATCGGACCTGGGCGCACCGAAGCACTCGACGTCGACATCGATCAGTTGACTCAGTGCATCGACCAGGTGCGTCACGTGCACACCGGCCCCGCCATAGACATCGGGCGGCCATTCGCGGGTGAGGATGGAAACCTTCACCTCGTCGTCTCCATGCGCTCACTGTAGAGCCTGACGGGGGACCTCGATCAGGACTACCCTGGCCGTTATGCAGACGGGTCCGAGGGTGCTGGCCATCGTCCTTGCCGGAGGGGCCGGGAAGCGACTTCTGCCCCTGACCGCTGACCGCGCCAAACCTGCCGTCCCGTTCGGCGGAGCTTATCGGCTGATCGACTTCGTGCTGTCCAATCTGATCAATGCCGGTCTGCGCAGGGTCTGCGTGCTGACCCAATACAAGTCGCATTCCCTGGACCGCCACATCACCACCACCTGGCGGATGCCGACCCTGCTCGGCGATTACGTCACCCCGGTGCCCGCTCAGCAGCGGCTCGGTCCGCGCTGGTTCACCGGCAGTGCCGATGCGATCTTCCAAAGCCTCAACCTGATCAATGACGAGGCACCCGATTATGTCGCGGTGTTCGGCGCCGACCACGTGTATCGCATGGACCCGATGCAGATGATCAACGATCACATCGACGCCGAGGCCGGGGTGAGTGTCGCCGGAATCCGTCAACCCCGATCCCTGGCCCACCAGTTCGGTGTCATCGAGACAGCCGAGGACGGACTGCGTATCTCCCGCTTCCTGGAGAAACCGGCCGACCCACCCGGCATCGTCGGAGACGAGGACAACTCCTATGTCTCGATGGGGAACTACCTGTTCGATACTGACATCCTCGTCGACGCTCTGCTCGCTGATGCTGCCGATGAGGGATCGGTGCATGACATGGGCGGCAACATCATTCCCGCTCTCGTGGATGCGGGTCAGGCGATCGTGTACGACTTCGACCGCAATGAGGTTCCCGGCAGCACCGAGCGGGATCGTGGTTACTGGCGCGATGTCGGAACCCTCGACGCCTATCACGACGCACATATGGACCTGGTGTCCGTGCATCCGATCTTCAATCTCTACAACCGGACATGGCCGATCCTGACCCATCTGCCGCCCTATCCGCCTGCGAAGTTCGTCGAGGGCGGCAACGCCCATGAGTCCATGGTCGGTGCCGGGTCGATCGTGTCGGGCGCGCATGTGCGCAACTCGGTGGTGAGCTTCGATGTGCAGATCGCCGGTGGCGCGTATGTCGAATCATCCGTCCTGATGCCCGGTGTCCGCATCGGGCGCAACGCGGTGGTACGCAAAGCGATCCTGGACAAGAACGTCATCGTCCCCGAAGGAGCCCAGATCGGCGTAGACCTCGACACCGATCGGGATCTCTACACCATCAGCGACGGTGGGATCATCGTGCTCGGCAAGGGTCTCGTGGCCCAGCGGTGATGACCCCCATGAAGAAGGCAGTGGTCACCGGAGCAGGTCGAGGCCTGGGCACGGTCATCGCCCAGCGACTCGAGGCTGCCGGATACGACGTCATCGCGACGGATATCACCGGGGCACCCGAGTTCCTCGACGTCACCGACGCCCATGCCTGCAGGGAGCTCGCAAGTGCCGTCCAGCCTGACATCTGGGTGAACAACGCGGGGATCCTCGGCCAGGGCAGTGCAGCAGATATCTCCGACGATCTCGTCGCCAACGTTGTAGCGGTCAACCTGCTCGGTGTCATGAATGGCACCCGGGCAGCTGTGTCGGTGATGCGCGAACGTGACGGTGGACGCGGTCGTGGACACATCGTGAACATCGGGTCGCTGGCCTCGTGGGTGCCGGTCCC
This sequence comes from uncultured Actinomycetales bacterium, assembly GCA_913063435.1. Taxonomy (GTDB): domain Bacteria; phylum Actinomycetota; class Actinomycetes; order S36-B12; family S36-B12; genus M55B157. Next base: position 5,544 of record CAJXYI010000033.1, read on the forward strand.
GGGTGAGGCTGTCTATGCCGCGACGAAAGCCGGGGTGCTGTCATTCACCCTCGGCCTCGACGGGGATCTGCAGGAATCCGGCGTCACCGGCATCCGACTCAGCGTGATCTGCCCGGACGGAATGCTCACGCCGATGATCACCGACGTCATCGATGACCCTGCGGTGGCCTTGAGTTTCACTGGCATCCGGTTGACGACTCCGGAGGAGGTCGCCGATGCCGTAGCGAAGGTCCTGCATCGACATCGCCGGATCGTCAGCGTGCCGCATTGGCGAGGCGCGCAGGTCCGGGCGTTCGGCGCCATTCCCGACGCCGTGCTGCGGGCAGCGCCGGTGTTCAGGCGTCTGGGTCGGGCTCAGCAGGATCGAGCGCGTCGAGCTCGCTGATCCGCTGCAGATCCTCCAGGGTGTCGAACTCCGGCAGGAGCAGCCCGGAAAGATCCGAGGACGAATACAGCAGCGCGTGGTCGCGGGCCTCTTCGCGGGCTGAGGCGACCCGCTGCCGGGCTGAGCCCACCCAGCCACAGGAGCAGATCGGGACGAGGAAGGCAGCGCGCTGCTCGAGACTCACCTCGTGCACCGTCGGCAACTCATCGGCCATATCCCCAGATTAGGGCCCAAGACAACCAAACGCCCTATCCGACCTGGTTAATGCTCGGTGAACGAACCCGCGAATCGCTCAAGGGCGGCCGGCCTTCTAGGCTTGGCACCATGTCATGTGATGTGGAGAAGATCCAGACCGGAGACCGCTGGATCGTGTCGCGATCCGTCGTCATCGATGCACCAGCGCAGACGATCTTCGATGTGCTGGCCGATCCGCGCCAGCACGCGGCGTTCGACGGTTCCGGAACGGTGCAGGGCTCGGTGTCGGGACCCAAGCGCCTCGCGATGGGTGACTCCTTCCGGATGGATATGAAGATGAAGGTGCCCTACCGGATAGGGAACACCGTCAAGGAATTCGAAGAAGGGCGGCGGATCGCCTGGTCCCACATGGGCGGGCATCGCTGGCGCTATGAGCTGGAGCCGATCGATGACGAACGCACCAGGGTGATCGAGACCTTCGATGCCACCACGGCCCGTTCGACGCTGCTGCTGAAGGCCATGCGTGCCGACGCGATGAACGCCAAGGCGATCGACGCGACTCTGTGTCGGTTGAAGGACTACGCCGAGGGCATCGAATCGGATCAGCGGAAAGGCACGGCATGAGCGAGATCACGACGGCGACCTATCAGGTTGCGGGCATGACCTGCCAGCACTGCGTCAACGCCGTCATAGGCGAACTCGATGCGCTTCCCGTGGTGCAGTCGGTCGAGGTGGATCTGGAGTCCGGTTCGGTCACCGTAACCAGCGACGGCCCCCTGGACCAGTCAACCGTCCGGGAGGCCGTCGAGGAAGCCGGCTACGAACTGGTCTAGCCGAAACGGCCCGAGACGTAGTTCTCGGTCCGCTCATCGTCGGGCTTGGAGAAGATCTTCGTCGTCGCGGCGTATTCGACGAGCACACCGGTTCGTGAACCGGTCTCGTCATTGGCCAGAACGGTGAAGAACGCCGTCCGGTCGGCCACGCGTGCGGCCTGCTGCATGTTGTGGGTCACGATCACGATGGTGTAGGTCTTCTTTAACTCCACCATCAGGTCCTCGATCCGCCCGGTCGACACCGGATCGAGTGCCGAACACGGCTCATCCATCAAGATGACATCGGGCTGGACGGCGATTGCGCGGGCGATGCACAGCCGCTGCTGCTGGCCACCGGACATGCCATAGGCGTTGTCCTTGAGTCGATCCTTGACCTCGTCCCACAGTGCTGCTCCACGCAGCGCTTCTTCGACCACATCGTCGAGGTTGCCATTGCGGCCCTGTAGGCGTGGCCCGAAAGCGACGTTGTCATAGATCGACTTCGGGAACGGGTTCGGCTTTTGGAACACCATGCCGATCACGGTGCGCACCTGGACCGGATCGACTTTGGGGCCGTACATGTTCATCCCGTGGTAGAGCACATCGCCCTCGACGCGAGCACCCGGGATGAGGTCGTTCATCCTGTTGAGCGAGCGCAGCAGCGTGGACTTGCCACACCCGGAAGGACCGATGAACGCGGTGATCTGGTTGTGCGGGATGGCCATCGACACGTCCTTCACAGCGAGCATGTCACCGTAGAAGACGTTGACATTGCGCAACTCGAAGGTGTTCTTGGGCTCTGTGTCCACGGACGTGACCTTATCGGCCGAGACCGAGATCTCCGGAAGTGCCGTGCTGGGGGTGGTGGTCTCGCTCATCACCAGGTCCTCTCGAAACGGTTGCGAAGATAGATTGCGACGGAGTTGATCATGATGAGAAGGACCAGCATGACCACCACACCAGCGGCAGCGAGGACTTGGAGCTCCTCCTGCGGTCGCTTGGCATAGCTGTAGATCATCGTCGGCAGAGTGGAATACCCGCCTTCGAAGAAACTCGGGTTGAAGGTGACGAAGGTGACCGCGCCGACGAGGAGGAGCGGTGCGGCCTCGCCGATCGCTCGGGAGACCGCGAGGATCACCCCGGTGAGGATGCCCGGCAGGGCAGCCGGAAGAACCTGGCGCCACACCGCCTGCCATACGGTTGCACCCAGGGCCAGCGAGCCGTCGCGGATCGATGATGGCACCGCACGGATGGCCTCGCGGGAGGCCAGGATCACCGTGGGCAGCACGAGCAGCGCAAGGGTGAGGGATCCGGCCGCAGCGACGAAACCGAGGCTGAGCGGTCCGCGCACGATGAAGGCCAGGCCGAGGATGCCGAACACGATGGAGGGCACACCCGCAAGGTTCTGGATGTTCAAGTCGACGAAGCGGTTGAACTTGTTCGCCGGGTTGGCGAACTGCTCGAGATAGATCGCGGCTCCCACGCCCAGGGGCACGATCAGCACGATCACACCGCCGATGACGTAGAGCGTTCCCAGGATCGCGGTGCGATAGCCCGCGTTCTCCGGTGTCACGACCGAAGGCACGTTGGTGAACAGGTTGGTGTTCAGTCGGGGACCGCCGGCGACGAACGCCCAGGTGATCATCGCGGCGATCGAGATCAACGCGATGCTCAGACCGAACAGCAGAAGGCCGAGGAAGATCGTGCCCTGGATCTTCTTCTTGCGGTCACCCGAAGTGAACAACGACTCGGTGACCTCGCGAGCCCCGCCGACGGCCACTCGTGTTCGTGGCGGCAGGGCGACCCGAGATGAGTAATCCGGCTCGTCGGCCATCAGTCGTAAACCTCCCGATACTTCTTGACCAGGCGCATCGCGAGGACGTTCATGGCCAACGTCATGAGGAACAGCAACGCACCGACGGCGAAGATCGAGTCGTAGGTGATCGTGCCCTGGGAAATATCACCGGTAGCGGTGCTGCCGATGTAGGCGGTCATGGTCTGGGTTCCCTTGGTGGGATCGAAGCTCAAGACCGGGTTGCCGGCACCGGCGACGAGGAGCACAACCATGGTCTCGCCGATCGCTCGGGAGATGCCGAGGACGAATGCGGCGATGATTCCCGAGATCGCCGCGGGCACAACGACCTTGATGGCGACCTCGAATTTCGTCGCCCCCATGGCGTAGGCACCTTCGCGCAGGGACGCGGGCACCGATCGCATCGCGTCATCGGAAACCGAGGCCACGAGCGGGATGATCAGCAGGCCGACGGTGATACCGGCGACCCCGATGGAGAACGGGCCGGTCCACGGGAGGAACGGGGTGAGTTCACGGATCAGTGGCGTGAGCACGTTGAAGGCGAACAGGCCGATGGCGACGGTGGGCAGGCCCTCGAGGACCTCGAGGATGGGCTTGATGGTCTTGCGCACGCGCTTCGAGGCATATTCGGACAGGTAGATCGCCGAGGCCAACCCGACCGGAACGGCGATGAGGATGGCGAAGAACACCACGGTGAGCGTGCCCACCACGATCGGTAGCACGCCATAGGACGGATTGGCGAAGGCCGGTGCCCAAATCGTACCGGTGAGGAACTCCCAGATGGAGACCTGCTGGAAGAAGCCGATGCTGGGCAGGAGCAGCGAGATGACGATGCCGGTGGTTACCAGGATCGACAGGGTGGCGGTGGCCCAGAGGACCGCCTTGATGATCTTCTCGCCGATGCGAGGCCCGGGGGCCTCGAGGCTGCGGATCGGAGCTCCGCCGCTCGAGGCCCCCGGGGATACGACGCTGGTGGACATGGAGGAAAGGTATCCCTTGGTCTCAGACTCGCGTGTGTCGTATCAGTGATTCGTCGATCAGCCGCCGGCCAGGGCCTGGACCTTGGCGATCTGCTCGGCCTTCTGCTCATCGGTCAGACCGACAGCGCCGGCGATATCGGCGATCTGATCGGAGTTGTTGATGTAGAACTCGAAGAAGGCCACGGTGGCGTCCTGCTGCAACGCCTTGTCGCTGGCGTAGACGAACAGCGGGCGACCGAGCGGGGTGTAGATGCCGTTCTGGACGTTCTCCGCGGTCGGGTCGATGCAGCCGTCGCCACCGTCGATCCCGATGCCCTTCACCGCGTCACCAGCCTCCTGGTAGAACGCGAAGGGCACGTAGCCCATGGCGCCGACGTCGCCGGTGATGGCGGTGACCGCAGCGTTGTCATCCTCGCCGATGGAGGTGTAGTCGATGCGGATCAGGCCCTCTTCGCCGTTGATGGCCTCGGTGAAGAAGTCGAAGGTGCCCGAGTCGGTGCCGGGCCCGTACAGGCTCAGCGGGGTGTCGGCGAACTCGGCCGGCACGTCCAGATCGGGGATCTGACCCCAGGTGGTGATGGAGGAGCCTTCGGTCCAGATGGCGTTGAGCTGCTCGACGGTCATGCAGGCCACGGGAGCCTCGCCGTTGACCAGGACGGTCAGTGCGTCATTGGCGACGGTGATGTTGTCGTAGCCGATGCCGTTTTCCCCACACAGTTCGATCTCGGCTTCCTTGATCGCGCGAGAGGCGTTATTGCCGTCGGTCTCGCCATTGCAGAACTTCTCGAAGCCACCGCTGGTGCCGGAGACGGCAACGGTGACCTGCACGCCGGGGTTGGCCTGCATGAACAATTCAGCAGCGGGCTCGGTGAGCGGGCCCACGGTCGAGGATCCGTCGATGAGGATCGAGCCGGTCAATTCACCGCCACCGGTCTCGGTGGGGCTGGGCGCCGCTGACGTCGTGGGATCGCTGGTCGGCGTGGTGGTTTCGCCACCATCCGAGGATCCACCGCAGGCGGCGAGAACGAGTGCGCTGGTGAGCGCGGTGGCCGCGAAAGCGGCGCGACGGGTGACCTTCACCCTGAACCTCCTTGATGTCGGGGTCGAACGAGACTGAACGTAGGCAGGCCCGGTGAAGCGATGGGAGGGTGAAGGTGAACTGGCGATGAACGCCGCCCAAAAATCTCGGGGGCCTTGAGGGATACCCCCTGGGGTTTAGAGCGTGTGCCGCTCGACCGCCACGATGCGGGGCAGATCCTGCCCGTCGAAATGCCGATGCACGACGAGGAAACCGCCGGGGGGCAGCTTCTCGTCGAGGTCCCCCCGCCCTTTCCAGCGTAGGCCGGCGATGGATTCGACCAGGGTCGGGAGCACAGGGCGGTGTGAGCACACGACCACCCCCGCAGGGTCGGCAAGCAGCGACAGCATGCGCTTCGCAGCTCGTTTCGGGTGCTCGGCATGACCGAGCTCGCTGAGCGTCGGTTCGGCATGCACAGGAGCCCCGATGGATTTGGCATAGCGTCGCACGGTCTCCGAACACCGCACCGAGTCCGACGAGTGCACCTGATCGACACCGTAGGCCGACAGCAGCGGCACGAGAGCCTTCGCCTGGGATCGGCCCTTACCCGACAGAGGGCGCTGGCTGTCATCGGTGCCGGTGAAATCCGATCTCTTCAACGCCTGGGTGTGCCGCAACAGGATCAGAGGACTGGTCTCAGGCAGATCGACGGCCTGGCGCACGATGTCGGCATCGCGCGGATAGGTCAGCAGCCCGGCGGCCTCGTCCACCGCGACCCAGCGCACCTCGTCGACTTCCTCGTCGGGTGCGAAGCCTTCGTCACTGGCGATCTCCGCACGCCAGTAGTCAACGGTCTTGTCCCGCCCCATCACCTCGTACTCCTGGCGCATCAGGGGTGGCCCGAGCCGTGGCACCAGTCCGGTTTCCTCATCGCACTCGCGGATAGCGGCAGTGAGGATGTGCTCCCCCGGATCCACCTTGCCCTTCGGCAGCGACCAGTCGGCACGATGCGGGCGGTGGATCAGTGCGGTTTCGGTTCCTCGCCGACCCGTTCGTAACAGCACGACGCCGGCGGCACGGATCGGCTCATCAGGATGAGTGCTGGCCATGGTGGTGTCAGAGCATGCCCGAATGCCGTGCGGCCTTGCGCGCCCGGGGCCATGTCTTGGCGAGGAAGAGATCCCGATCGTCGAGTTCGGCGGAGACTTCGATCGCATGGAGCAATCCCAGTCGGTAGCCGACGGACCCATCGGCCAGATCAGCGAGTTCGCGGAGAGTCGTTTGCGCGACATGCGCATCCTGATGCGTGCCGAGCACCTCGGTGACGTCAGCGAGTGCCGCGGAGAGATTGTTGACGCGTTTGCCGAATACGGGAGCGAGGGCCTCGGCTGCGTAGCGAGCCTTCTTCGCGGTGATGCGGGCCTCATGCCACTGTTCGGCCGGGGATGACACACCGAGCGCTTTGATGTCGCGAGCGAGGCGCTGGAAGGCCTTCGCCGCCAGGGGCGGAAGCGCTTGCGAGCAGGGATCCTGCGCGGCCTCGGTCAGATGGGGGTCGCCGACGGCGGCGACCAAGGCTTGAGTCAGCCGGGCGTATCGATCGGTGGACAGCATCGCGAGCGAAGCGGCTTCGGCATCGCTCAGCCGCTGATCGAGCACCGGGTCGATGAACGCCCGAACCGCAGCACCGTCGTCGGGTCCGAGCAGTTCGCAGTGGGCGTCGAGTCGGTCGATGAGGACCTCGGTGTCGCGCGCCGCACCCAGCGAACTGGCCGCCCAGGCGAGTTCGGCTCGAAGATCATCGGCCCACTGGGGATCGAGCAGGGGACGGAACACCCGAAGTCCACTGCGCAATCGACGAGCGGAGACACGGAGTTGGTGCACAGCGTCGGGCATCCCACGGCGTAGTCGCACATCGTTGAGCAGGAATCGGCGGACATGGGTCGCGAGATGGGCTCGCACCGCCTCTCCCGCGGGGTCAGCCGGGCGTGGCCAACGCGCCGCCGGAACATCGGGGGGTGCACTCGTGCGTGGCCCGAGGGCGGCGGCTGCCTTGCTTGTGGTGCCCGGCACCGCACCATGCTCGACGAGTGCGGCGACGACGTCATCGAGAACGGTCAGGTCGACGTCGCCGTCAGGACCGGGCACACCCTCGACCTCGATCTCGCGGAAGATCGCCGCGGTGCGGTCTCCGTCGAGCACTGCGACGGTGTCATCGACGAGTTCCGCGGTGGGCTGACCATGAGCATCAAGCAGCAGAATCGGAGTGCGTTCGGTGCGCAGGGTGACGACGGGATTCACCAATGCCTCGCGCACGAGGGCGCTGACGATATCGAGTAGTTCATCGGGAACCACCGCGGATTCGGTGAGTGCCACCTGCAACTCATCCCGGGTGCCCGCATCGGCTCCCTCGACGGGCAGTTTCATGTGCCAGCCCTCATCTGGGCCGCCCTCGCGTCGGCGCAGGGTCACCCCCCAGCGGAACAGCCGCAGATCGGAGGTGTCGTAGTAGGTGTTGAGCATCGTGAACGTGGGCTGCGGTTGCACGGACGCGGCACCCCAGGTGACACCCGAGAGTGCCGGCAGACGGAACAGCGCATGGACCCGCAACTTGCGTTCCACCTCGCGATGGGTGGTGGGATTCGTCATCGATAACCCGCGATCAAACACTCAGGCCAGTCGACCGCGACTGCGACGAACCTCGATCAGGGTCTCCTGGATGTCACGCAGCGGCTGGCCCTCGGCGGTATGGGTGCGCCGCCGCCAGGTGCCATCCGGCTGCAGCAACCAGGCAGCCGTATCGGGCTCGAACCCGAGGCTGATCAATGCATCGATTTCGCTGATGTGCTCGGGTGACTTCACACTCACCAGCGATTCCACCCGGCGATCGAGATTGCGATGCATGATGTCTGCAGATCCGATCCAGATCTCCGGATCACCACCGTTGGCGAACTCATAGGCACGGGAATGCTCGAGGAATCGACCGAGAATGCTGATCACTTCGATGTTGTCGCTCAATCCCGGCACCCCCGGTCGTATCGCGCAGATGCCGCGAACCCACACCCGCACCGGAACACCGGCCTGCGACGCGCGATACAGCGCGTCGATGATCCGCTCATCGACGATCGAATTGCACTTGAAGCGGATGCGCGCGGGTCGCCCCGCCCGATGATGCTCGATCTCGCGCTCGATCCGCTCGATCAAGCCGCTGCGAATCGAGTGGGGTGCGACGAGCAGCCGGTGGTATTCGGTGTTCATCGAATACCCCGACAGCACATTGAACAGGTCAAGGACATCATCACCCACCTGCGGATCGCAGGTGAACAACCCGAAATCCTCGTACAGTCGCGCAGTCTTGGGGTGATAGTTGCCGGTGCCGATGTGGCAGTAGCGGCGCAGCTGGTCACCGTCATCGCGCACGACGAGAGAGAGTTTGCTGTGGGTTTTCAATCCCACGAGGCCGTAGACGACATGGACGCCTGCCTCTTCTAGTTTGCGTGCCCACTCGATGTTGTTCTGCTCATCGAAGCGTGCTTTGATCTCGACGAGGGCCAGCACCTGCTTGCCAGCCCGCGCAGCACCGATCAGCGCATCGACGATCGGCGAATCACCACTGGTTCGGTACAGGGTCTGCTTGATTGCGAGCACGTGGGGATCGCGCGCTGCCTGCTCGAGGAACAGTTGCACGCTGGTGGAGAACGAATCGTACGGGTGGTGCACCAGGACATCGTGTTCGCGCATCACCGCGAGAACATCCGGCGCTGATGCGGACTCGACCTCGGACAATTCGCGGCTGGTCTTGGGCACGAATTTCGGCTGACGCAGATCGTCGCGATCGACTCCGTAGATCGCCCACAGACCCGTCAGGTCGAGTGGGCCGGTGAGCCGGAAGACCTCGTGCTCATTAACGCCGAGTTCCTCGATCAACAACTCCAGGACATGTTCGTCGATGGAGGCCTCGACCTCGAGTCGAACCGCCGGACCGAATCGCCGGCGCAGCAGTTCGCGCTCGAGCGCCTTGAGGAGGTTCTCGGCGTCATCCTCCTCGACCTCGACATCCTCATTGCGCGTCACCCGGAACATATGGTGCTGGAGCACCTCCATGCCGGGGAACAACTCGTGCAGATGTGCAGCGATCACGTCTTCGAGGGGCACGAACCGACCCTCGGACAATGAGACGAACCGTGGAAGCAGTGGTGGGACTTTCACCCGCGCGAACAACTCCGCACCGGTTGACGGGTTGCGCACGACGACGGCGAGATTCAAGGACAAACCGCTGATGTAGGGGAACGGATGCGAGGGGTCGACGGCCAAGGGAGTCAACACCGGAAACACGCGAGCGTCGAAGAACGCGTCCATCTCGACTTTCTCCGCCGCCGAGAGATCGTCCCAGTTCAGGATGTGGACCCCGGCCTCCGCCAGTTGCGGTCGGACCTCGTCGCGGAAGATCTCCGCATGACGAATCTGAAGGTCATGAGCCCTCGACCAGATCGCCTCCAGCACCTCGCGTGGAGTGAGCCCACTCGCAGCCCGCACCGCGATCCCCGTCGCGATGCGTCGCTTCAGCCCCGCTACGCGCACCATGAAGAACTCATCGAGGTTGCTGGCGAAGATCGCCAGGAACTTGGCCCGGTCCAGGATCGGAAGATGGGGATCCTCGGTCAGTTCCAGCACTCGCTGGTTGAACGCCAACCAGGACAGCTCACGGTCGAGGAATCGATCATCGGGTAGGGGTCCGAACTCCACGGAGACCTCGTGTGCTGCACGCCCATCCGCATCGATGGCGGTCGTGGGCAGATCCGCCTGGGGTCCTTCCACCGTGGTCATTGGTCCAGAATCTCACACCTGTCGCGGGGCTAGATGGGTCTTCGGTCCCAAGATGCCCTGGCGTTCAGTTAATTTTCACCGGCGATACAGGGTGTCGGTGTCCCATCGGGTGAATCCGAGTGATTCATACAGCCTGATCGCCGCGGTATTGCTCGCATCGACATAGAGCATCGCCTGGGCCAATCCGACCCGACGCAGATGAGCCAGACCCGCGAGCACGAGTGCTCGCCCGAGGCCGGTGCCCCGCCACTCCGGGGCGACGCCCACCACATAGACCTCGCCGATCGGCTCGTGGCCGTGGCCGTGGGCTCCGCGGCCGTGGACCTTGGTCCAGTGGAATCCCGCGATCCGACCCTCGTTACCGGGATGGGTCGACTCGGCGATCAGGAAGCCTCGGGCATCGAACCAGGATTCGTGCATCCGACGATGCAGATCGTCGATCGTCCAGCCGCCCTGGTCGGGAAGGTCAGCGAATGCTGCCGCGTTCACCTCGACCCAGGCAGCGTCGTCGACACCGGGCCGGAAGGATCGAACGCGAATGCCCTCCGGCCACGAGGCAGCAGGCAGGCTGGCCAGCAGCGAACGTCGCATCTGCCACAGCACCCGAGCCTGCGCGAAGCCCATCGCTCGGGCGAGGTGGGCGGCGTCCGCACGGCCACCGTGGGCCCACAGGCGTAGGCGCCCATCGGGGGATAGGTCGATCAGCCGCTGCACCAGATCGTGGCCGACTCGCAGCCGCCGGTGTTCGGGTGCGACCACGAGTTCGCCTGACGATCCCTCGACGCTGTCGGTGGTATCGAGGTGCGCATAGCCCACCAGCACGCCGTTGCGGTGAGCCCTGAGGTGCATGTCTCGCTCGTCGCCACCGTGTCGCAGGTGCAGGAGCACGTGTTCGGACAGCGGGCTGACACCGTCACTGGCGGTGGCCTGTTCGACGAGCTCGAGAACCTCGGCCACCTCGGCATCGTCAAGGTGGGAGTCGACGCCCACCTCGACGGCGGTCACCGCCGCCGATCGGTCGAGTGCCGGTCGGTGATGGATGAACCGGACGAGGAGATATCGCTCGCGGGATCATCGTCGCCCTCGAGGGTCGCCACTGTGGCGTCGTCGGGTCGCGACGGCACGAATCGATAGCCCACGTTGCGCACCGTGCCGATCAACGACTCATGCTCTGGACCGAGTTTGGCTCGCAAGCGCCGAACGTGGACATCGACGGTGCGGGTTCCGCCGAAATAGTCGTAACCCCAGACCTCCTGCAACAACTGCGGTCGGGTGAAAACGCGACCGGGATGCTGGGCGAGGAACCGCAGCAGTTCGAACTCCTTGAACGTCAGATCGAGGGCGTTGCCACGGATCCTGGACGTATATCCCGCCTCGTCGATGGTCAGGTCACCGCAGCGGATCTCCGATGGAGTCGACGGTGCCGAATCCAAAGTCGCGCCCCGCCGGGCGATATTGACCCGCAGACGTGCCTCGACCTCGGCAGGTCCGGACGTGTCGAGAACGAAATCATCGACGCCCCAGTCGTGCTGCAAAGCGGCGGCGCCCCCCTCGGTGAGAACGACGATGACCGGAACGTCGACACCGGTCTGTCGCATCAATCGGGTCAGGCCGCGTACCTGGGGCAGATCCCGGCGACCATCGACGAGGACCGCGTCCGCATCGGGGCAGTCGATGAGCGCCGTGGCCGTAGCGGGCAGGATGCGCACCTGGTGCGTGAGCAGCCCGAGAGCCGGCAGCACCTCGACAGAGGGTTGCGTGGCCTGGGTTAACAGCAGCAGGCGCATTGGTCGAGAATAGTGTGCCGTGACCACGCGACGAAAGGTGGCCGTGCCCCGCCGCCTCGTGGCAACGGCACTGACCAGCCCCGATGGACTGCGGTTGAGCGCGGCGCACCTGCCCGCATCCAACGGCAGCGACACCGCGATCGTGGTCGCGCACGGCTTCGGAGGATCCTGGCGCCAAGAGCGCGTTCTGCGGGTGATGGAGCACCTCGCAGAACACGCGGGAGTGATCGGCATCGACCAGCGCGGGCATGGCCGATCCCAGGGTGCCACCACCCTCGCCCATGACGAGCCCCTCGATGTGGAAGCCGCGACGTCCTGGGCTCATGACCTCGGTTACGACCGGGTGGTCACCGTCGGCTTCTCGATGGGAGGGGCGGTGGTGCTGCGTCACGCCGCACTGATCCCCCGCTCCCCCACCAGTCGGGGCACCGATGCGGTCGTGGCGGTGAGTGCGCCGGCATTCTGGTTCTATCGGGGCACCCCGCCGATGCGCTGGTTGCACCGGGCGGTGATGAATCCGGCAGGTCGGGCCTATCTGCGCTTCGCGATGGGTGCCCGGGTGGATCCGACTCCCTGGCCGGAGCCGCCACCCATGCCACCCGTGGACGCGGTCGCCCGGGCTCGCGAGAACCGGCTGCCGGTCCTCATCGTCCACGGCGACGCGGATGCGTTCTTCCCGCTCGATCACCCCCGCGCCCTCACCGATGCGGCACCCGGAGTGCAGTCGTGGATCGAGCCCGGATTCGGGCACGCCGAAGGAGCGATCTCCATCGACCTGCTCCGCCGGATCGGGGAGTGGGCGCGCAGCGAACCCAACCGGTAGGCTGAGGTCCGTGCTTGAGATCGTGTTCACCGGATTACTCGTCCTTGCCATCGTGTTCATCACGTGGTTCTCCGGCTACGTCGTCTACAAGCTCTACAAGGGGCAGGGCTAATCCGCCCGGTCACGATGACCCCGCTGCCCTCGAGCCTGCCGGAGGAATTGCTTCCCCTGTCGTGGCTGATCGGCCGCTGGGCGGGAGTGGGGCTGGGTCAGTACCCCACGATCGAGGACTTCCGGTTCGGCCAGGAAGTCGTGTTCTCCACCGACGGTCGACCGTTCTTGCACTACGCCTCCCGGAGTTGGCTGCTCGATGACGAGGGCAACCGGATTCGTCCGGCCGGCACCGAATCCGGCTATTGGCGGCCCCGTCCGGATAACGAGGTCGAAATCACGTTGGCGCACCCGACCGGCTTCGCCGAGATCTGGGTCGGCACGGTCGAGGTTCTCGGCCTTGCCGATGCCGCCATCACGTCCGCGCGCGCCACGTTGCGCACCGATGTCGTCACCCGCACGGCGAGCGCGAAACCCTATGAATCCGGTGAGCGGTTGTACGGCCTGGTCAATGGTGAGTTGATGTGGACCTTCGACATGGCCGCGATGGGTGAATCGATGACCAATCACCTGTCGGCGCGACTCAAGCCCGCGGATGGCGGCGACAGCGAGGATAGCTCCGGCGATGGCGACTGATCCCGAAACAGGTTCTGCAACGGATTCGCCGACATGGGTGGACCGCCTGCGCGAACGTGGATTCCGGATCACCCCGCAGCGACACCTCGTCCTGCAGGCGGTCGACGAACTCGGTCACGCGACCCCCGAGAAAATCCACGTGCACGTCCAACAGCGCACGAGCGGAGTGAACCTGTCCACGGTGTATCGCACCCTCGAAGTTCTCGAGGACGTCGGCCTGGTGACGCACGCCCACATCAGCCACGGCTCACCGACCTATCACTCGGTACGCGATGAACCCCACGTGCATTTGGTGTGCCGGTCCTGCGAGCGCGTCGATTCGGTGCCGATGAGCGAGCTGTCGAACCTGCTGACCTACCTCAACGACGCTCGAGGATTCACTCCCGACGTGGGACACCTCACGATCCACGGGGTCTGCGCCGATTGCGGGGATGAAACTGCCGGTCGGAAGCGTTGACCCGAGCATGAGCGATCCGACCCCCGACGTGTCTGCGGCGATGAGCCTGCCCGGCGCCGTGCCCGCTCCCGAGGGGTCCGCCGACGAGGGTGTGCCCTGGCATTACGGCGATCCCCACGCCGAACAGCGACGCCTGCACGAAGGGCGCGCCCGAGTGGACCTGTCCCATCGGGGGGTCATCCGCATCAGCGGTCCCGACCGACTGACCTGGTTGCATTCGCTGACCACCCAGGCGATGGATCGCCTCGCACCGGGTGAGTCGACAGTGTGCTTGATCTTGAGCCCGCACGGCCACGTCGAGCACGAGATGCATGTCATCGACGATGGCGAGGCAGCCTGGCTGATCGTCGAGGGGGGCGCTGTCGGGGATCTGTTCGCCTATCTCGAGTCGATGCGCTTCATGCTGCGCGTCGAGATCGAGGATGTCACCGCGGACTGGGCCGTTGTCGGCGAACCGGAGCAGGAGGTGGATCCTGAACTGCCCACGTGGCTGGTGCCGATGGATTTCGCCGGGCTCGGGGCGACCGATGCCGGTCAGGATCGCGGTGGCGATGCCACGAAGTACCTCGATCATCGACCTGAGGCCTTCGCTATGCGCGAAGTGCTCGTTCCGCGCGCCCAGCTACTCGAACGGCTCGGTGCCGAACCTGCCGGCACCTGGGCCTGGGAATCCCTGCGCACCGCCGCGGCCGTTCCGCGTGTCGGGCACGAGACCGATCACCGCACCCTGCCCCACGAGGTCGGTTGGATCGGACCGGCCGTGCACCTGTCGAAGGGGTGCTATCGCGGGCAGGAGGCCGTAGCTCGGGTTCACAATCTCGGCCATCCGCCGCGCCGGCTGGCGTTATTGCATCTGGACGGTGGCGCTGAGTTGCTGCCTGCCCATGGCGACCCGGTGTTCGCAGGCGAACGTGAGATCGGCTGGGTCGCCTCTGCCGCACGCCATTATGAATGGGGCCCGATCGCGACCGCCGTGGTGAAGCGAAACACCGCCACGGATATCGATCTCGTGGTGCGCACCACCGATGGCGATATCGCGGCGTCCCAGGAAGTGGTCATCGCGCCCTGAGGCGAACCCTCAAGTCATCCCTAGGCTCTGACCCTAGGACTCAAGGATGACCGTGACAGGCCCGTCATTGACGAGGTGCACCCGCATATCGGCACCGAATCGACCCGTCGCGACGAAGGCACCCCGATCGCGCAATGCGGCCGCGAAGGTCTCGACAAGCGGCTCGGCAACCGGTCCGGGTGCTGCGGCATCCCAGGTTGGTCGTCGACCTTTCGATGTGTTGGCATAGAGGGTGAACTGGCTGACGACGAGCACCGGCAGACCAAGGTCGGCCGCAGAAACCTCGCGGGATGAACCTGGTGGAACACACACATCACGATCACCTAAACGCGAGATGTCGAAGATGCGCAGGTCATAGACCTTGTCCGCCAGTCGTCTCGCCGTGGCGTCAACGTCGTCATGGGTGACACCGAGCAGCACCATGAGGCCCGGGCCCTCGATGCGCCCCACTTCGTGATCGGCCACCGTGACATGTGCGCCATCAACCCGTTGGACGACTGCGCGCATGGCGATCACGTTACCGCTGCCGACCTGCCACAATCGCGAGCGTGGGAGCAGCCTCGGTGGAAGAAGACGCTGTGCTCGCTGAGGTGATCCGCGGAGGATGCGTGGAGAGCACGCATCGGGGCAGCGCGGTCGTCGTCGATGCTGACGGAGACACGCTCACGAGTTGGGGGGACCCCGGGCGGCGGATCCTTCCGCGCTCGAGCCTGAAGCCCGCGCAGGCCAGCGCGATGGTCCGGTCCGGGTTGGATCTCGACGATCATCTGCTGGCTCTCGCCGCCGCATCGCACAGTGGCGAGCCATTCCACCGCGAATCAGTGCAGTCGATGCTGGATGAGGCCGGCATCGATGCAGACATGCTGGGCAACCCGCCTGATCTGCCGTACGGAATGCGTGCCCGCGAGGAGTTCCTCGCCGCCGGCGGGGTGCGCTCGAAGATCGCGATGAACTGTTCGGGCAAGCACGCGGCGATGCTCATCACCGCAGCGCAACACGGCTGGTCGATTCCCGACTATGTCGATCCCGAGCATCCGCTGCAGCGCCTCATCCGAGAAGAGATCAGCGTTCTCGCCGGTGAGCAGCCGTGGACGGTGACCGTCGATGGGTGCGGTGCGCCACTATTCGGACTGAGCCTCACCGGACTGGCGCGGCTGGGATCGCAGGTCGTGACTGCTCTACCGGGCTCACCACCGCGGCAGGTCGCCGACGCCATGCGGGCGAACCCCACCTGGGTCGCGGGAACCGATCGCGACTCCGCGGCGTTGATGGGTGGTGTGCCCGGCCTGCTCGCCAAGGAGGGTGCCGAAGGGGTCTACCTGGTGGCATTGGCCGATGGGCGCTCGCTGGCGTTGAAGATCAGCGATGGCGCTGATCGTGCTCGAGCTCCGATCGCCGCGGCGATCCTGGCGCACCTTGGAGTCGAGGCCGACGTCGTCACCACCCAGCGCACAACAGCAGTTCTCGGCGGTGGCAGACCGGTGGGGACTCTTCGTGCCGTCCTCGACGATGATGCCGAACCCGGCGGCCCCGCCCACTGACCGCCATGGCCATCGACGATCCAGATTCCCGACTGCGGCGCGTTCTGACACTGCGCGGTGCCGTCATCATCGGCGTCGGCGCGATGCTCGGCACCGGAGTCTTCGCGGTGTGGACCCCGGCCTATGCGCTTGCCGGATCGGGACTGCTCATCTCCCTCGTCCTCGCCGCCACGGTCGCCGCGTTGAATGCCGCATCGACCGCGCGCTTGGCTGCTGACATCCCCAAAGCCGGCGGCGCCTACGCCTACGGAAACGAGGTCCTCGGCCGTGGTGCCGGGATCCTGGCCGGCTACGCCTTCGTCATCGGCAAGTCCGCATCGGCGGGTGCCGCGGCGCTGACGATCGGTTCGTACCTGTGGCCCGAGGGTGCGCGCTGGTTGGCACTGGCTTCGATCGTGTTGGTTCTCGCACTCGATCTGCGAGGCGTGACACGGTCGATGCGAGCAACAGCCGCGTCCATCGCGATCGTGCTGGCGATCCTCGGCGCAGTGATCATCGCATTCTGGGTGGAAGGTTCCACGGAATCACCCGATGCAATGGAAGTCACTGCATCGCAGGGCTTTGCGGGGATCATCGCAGGCGCCGGAATCATGTTCGTGGCCTTCGCCGGCTATGCCCGCATCACCGTGCTCGGAGAGGAGGTGCGCGAACCTCGGCACACCATTCCTCGCGCTGTTGCCATCTCCTTCGCCATCGTGATGATCATCTACGCAGCATTAGGCATCACGGTCGTGACCGCACGTGACCGGCTCGGTGATCTTGGCGATGCTGCTCTCGACACCGTGGCACGTGCAGTCGGTGGCCCACCTCTGGCCTGGACTGTGACAATCGCTGCAGTGCTCGCCGCCGGCGCAGTACTGCTGTCGCTCATCGCGGGAATCGGGCGCACGATGTTCGCGATGGGTGCCGGTGGCGACGCACCCCGGCCCTTGGCCGCGGTGAGCACTGCGACGGGTGTTCCCTACCGCGCGGAGATCCTCGCCGCAGGACTGGCTGCCGGTGTCGCGCTCGTGGGGGGACTCGGCGGGGCACTGGCACTGTCGGGGGCGTCGATCCTGACCTATTACGCCGTGGCGCATGCTGCGGCGTGGCGGCGCTGGTCGGGTTGGGGCGGGCGGCTCGTGGCCGGGCTCGGGCTTATCGGCTGCGTCGCCATCGCGGCCACCCTGGTCGTCCTCACTATCGGTTAGCCGAGCGCCGGTCCGGGTCATTCCCTCTGAGAATTTGCTGGAGTTATACGATCCGCTTGCATTTGCAAGCGATCGGGTGCACCATGGAGTCATGGCACGCATCGACGTCGGCGACATCGGGGGGTTCATTCGGACCCAGCGCGATGCCGCGCAGATGTCGATCCGGCAGTTGGCCCAGGCCTCGGGGGTGTCCAACCCCTATCTGAGCCAGATCGAACGAGGCCTACGTCAGCCGAGTGCACAGATGCTCGCTCGCATCGCCGGGGCTTTGCGCATCAGCGCCGAGACCCTCTATGTGCAAGCGGGCATCTTGGACCCCACCGATGGGGACGTGACCGTGGCGAGCGCGATCGCCCGGGACACGTCCTTGACCGAGAGCCAGCGGCGAACCCTGCTGGACATCTACGCCGCCTTCCAGGCCGAGAACCGGCACACGCAGACGGCACCCACCGAGGAGGACACCTGATGAGCACCACCCCGAAGAAGACCACCGCCCAGAAGACCGCAGCCAAGAAGACCGCATCTAACAAGACTGCACCGAAGACCACAGCCAAGAAGACTTCACCCAAGAAGCCCGCCGCTACCAAGGCAAAGGCTGCAGGAACCACCGCCACGAAGACGGCTGCCGCGACGGCGACCGCACCGGTCAGCGACAGCCGGTCGACCTGGGTCGTTCCCGTGCTCGGCATCAGCCTTCCCGTGCTGGAGGTGCCGGCGGTGAAACTGCCGATCCTCGAGGTACCGAACGTCGAGATGCCGAAGGTCGATGTCCCCGATGTGTCGATGCTCACCGACGTGCCCGCCCACGTCATCGAACGTGCCGGCGACGCCCTCGGCCACGCTCGCACCTTCGTCGACGACGCTCGCAGCAATGCCGGTCGCGCCGTCGTGCTACTGCGGGAAGCCGTCGGCATCTGACCCGCACCGCGTCTGCCGCGACAGACCGCTGCCCCGGCGAGGAACGCACCGGGCGATTAGGCTGATCACATGATCTTCGGAGCCGCACAGAGTGTGATCACCCTCGTCCTCGGCCTGCTCTTCGCCGGGGTGAAGGTCTGGGCGTTCATCGACGTGCTGCGCCGTCCCCAGGCGGGATTTCCGGCGATCGGACGATTGAACAAGACGTTCTGGCTCATCGTCCTGGGAATCTCCGCGATCACCGGCGTTGGATTCTGGTTCATCAACCCCATCGGCCTGATCGGGATCGCCGGAGTTATCGCGGCCCTGGTCTATTTATTCGATGTGCGCCCCCGACTGATCGAGCTCTCCGGCGGCGGATACGGCTGGTGACGCCGATCACCACCCGGGCATCACACCCTCTCGTCTCCACAGATCGAGTTCCGCTCCGACTCTGCGGGGCACCGACCATCGTTTGATGCTTCCCCGACCGTCTGAGATCAAGAACAGCGCACCACCGCCACCGAATCTGGTGTCGGTGCTCGGATCATCCACCGGTGCCACCAAACGTGTTCGCGGCACCCAGGTGCATCGGCCCCGCTCGGCAATCAGCACCCCCTCTCGAGCGACAACGTGACAGCCCAGCCGCGAACCTTCCCCGCGATGGGTCCACGCGTGCACGAGTGATCGGGACGCGAATGCTGCGCCGAGGAGGAAGGAACCGGCAAGTCCGGCGTAAACGAAGCGATCACCTCCGGCATCGGCATCGAAGGCGACCGTGAGGATGGCGCCCAGGGCGAGCAGGCCACCGGCGGCGAAGAGGGCCGTCCATACCATCGGAACAAGCACCGACCGTCGTGACGCCGGCCGAAAGCGATCCGAACCAGCGATGACACTGGCGGGAACCAAACGGGCGCGTAGCAATGGCGGCAGAGCCTCGACCGAGGCGTCGATGATCACCTCGTGGGGTAGTCCCTGCTCATCCGGTGTCACCCTGCCATTGTGATCAGGACGTTCGGCGATATCGGATCAGACTCCCGGTGACCCGTTCGGTCGCCGCGAAGAATTCGTCGAACCACGAGCCCGCCAGCAGACTGACCCGCTCCAACGCCCCAGGCTCTTCGAACAGGTGCGTCGCTCCCGGCACGATCTCGATACGCGCCAACTGAGCGAACTGGGTCAACGCCTGCTCATTCAATCGAAGGACCTGATCGTCATCACCACCCACGATGAGGAGGGTGGGTGCTTCCACATAGGGCAAAGATCCCATGGCCAGATCCGGACGACCGCCCCGACTGACAACGGCACGGACCCGGTCGGGGCGACGTGCAGCGGCGACCAGCGCCGCAGCCGCTCCGGTCGAGCTGGTGAAGGATACGATCCTCGGCATCCGTGGATAACACGGCCAGGATGATAAGCAACGCTAATCCGACAGTTAAACGCCAGGAGAGGGCCTTTACGACATCAAGCATTCTGGCCTCCGAGCCATGTGATTCCACTTAAATTATATCACATGTAGTCACTAATTGTCAATATGCTATACTCCTCTCATGGACCCAACTTTCAGCGACCTCGCATACCAAGAAACCGAGCTCCACAAAGAACCACTCGAGTTCGAATTTGTGGAACTGAAACAAAGAAGCTACAAATAACAGGTTTTTATGAGCACATTCACTATCCATCTGAAAATCTGGAGGCAAAAGAATACCGAAGCCCCCGGAAAGTTCGAAGATTACACTCTTGACGAAGTCAACGAGCATATGTCCTTTCTGGAAATGCTTGATGTTCTCAATGAAAACCTGATGAAGGAGGGGCAAGATCCCGTGGAGTTTGATTACGACTGCCGTGAGGGAATTTGCGGCTCCTGTAATCTTGTGATTAACGGGCGCGCACACGGGCCTAAGCACTTGACGGCGGTCTGTCAGCTTCACATGAGAAATTACAAAGATGGCGATACCATCGTGATTGAACCCGCGAGGGCGGCAGCATTTCCCGTCATCAAAGATCTGGTGGTAGACCGAACCGCATTCGACCGGATTATCGAGGCAGGCGGATATATCTCAGTGAAGACCGGATCAGCACCGGAGGCAAATGAGATTCCGATTGCTAAAGAAATTGCAGATACCTCTTTCGACTACGCTACTTGTATCGGTTGCGGAGCTTGTGTGGCCGCATGCCCCAACTCTTCTGCTTCACTCTTTACCGGTGCCAAACTGGCTCA
>CAJXYI010000034.1 GCA_913063435.1 uncultured Actinomycetales bacterium
GTGCCATTGACATCGGCATACAGCAGGTTCTGCGCCGGCACTGCAAGGTCGCGCGCGGCCTCACGGAATTCATCAAAGTTCGTTGCCGTATTCAGTTTGTCGAACGCATCGAATGTCGGCCTCGGGGTCAATGCCGTCCAGCGCAACGCGACGGCATAACCACCATCGCGTTCCGGCTGCGGATCGATGCTCACTGACTGTCCCGGCGCAGGCACCGGCGCCTCCGAACCGACCACCGCATAGACATCCGGATCCTCGAGGACACCGGAGATGATCGGCCCATCCGCGGTCTCACGCACCGTGATCGTCACCGGATCACCACCGGCGACCTCGATAACCTCGGTGCGCGTGGTGAACGGCACAGCTTCACCGTCGACGACATAGGAGTCACCCTCGACCTTGTGCAACACCAGGTCGGTGACATCAGGGCCGGTATTGGTGAAGCCCCAGGCGAAGGTCGATGTGTGGCCGATGAACACCCCGGGAAGTCCGGCCATCGTCCAGCCTCCGACGTCGTAATCACATTCGGGTGAAAGGGTGCGGCAGCGCAAATTCGCCTGGTACCAAAGGCTCGGCATCGCCGGCGCGAGGTGGGGATCATTGGCCAGGATCGGTGCACCGGTGGCGGTGAGATCGCCGGACACCGCCCACGAGTTCGACCCGACGCCTCGGCCACTGGTCCCCAGGAGGTCGGCCAATCCAGCACTCGCGGTCAGCGCATCGGCAAGTGGTTCGAGCGCTGCAGTCGGCACCTCGGTATACGACGCTTGCGAGATCGACGACGCTGCCGGATCGGGAATGAACCGATCAGCATCCACACTGCCGCCGAGCACGATCGGCTGATGTTCGTCGAAGGGATAGGGCGGGAAGAGCTCCTCGGTGCGCTCGACACCCACCGATGCCGCCATGATCGTGCGATAGATCTCATCGGTCATGTTCCCGCGCAGATCCCACGCGAGTGCCTTCAACCACGCAACCGAATCAGCTGGACCCCACGGTTCGATGGCATACGACGGATTGATCAACCCCAGCACGGAGTACTCGAGACTGATATCCGCCGGCGAACGATCAGCGAGATAGGCGTTCACGCCCGCGGAATAAGCCGCGAGGATCTGCGTCGAGCGGTCATCGAGCAGCGCCAGCTCCTGCTCGGCAATAGTGCGCCAGCCCAGGGTGCGTAGGAACGCATCGGTCTGCACCTGTCCCTCACCGAACATCTCCGACAGTCGTCCCGCGGTGATGTGGCGGCGCACATCCATCTCGTAGAACCGGTCCTGGGCATGCACGAATCCCTGCGCGAACATCAGGTCATCAACCGAATCCGCATAGATCGTCGGGATGCCACGTTCATCGCGCAGCACCTCGACCGTGGATCCCAGCCCGGCCAGCTCGATCGTCCCGGACAGTTGCGGCCACGACCTCTTGACGGTGTAGTTGCCGAACGACACGGCGGTGGCCAGCAGCAATCCGATCACCACGGCGATCCCGCCGAGGATCCACGGCCAACGACGGCGCCCACGGCCAGGGACTGGGGCGGGGATGGGATCGGTGATCGTCTCGGTGCTCATTCGCCTGAGGCTAGCCGTCTCGCGATAGGTTCGCGGGCATGTCGCGGCCGATCACCGTGCGCCTCATCGGCGGATTGGGCAACCAGTTGTTCGGCTACTACGCCGGCGCTGCCCTGGCTGGCATGCGCGGAACCTCGCTGCGCCTGGATATCTCGCACACGCGGCACGGCATCACCGACCACGGAATCGGCATCCTCGACTTCGACCTGCCCGGTGACTGGCTGCCCGAGCGACGCATGTTCGCCACCCCCGGGCGCCTGCCGAGTCGAATCATCGGTCGACTGCACAGAGACATCCCCGCGGTCGGTCGCATCATGCGCGTGTACACCTCCACCACGGTCGGTCACGATTCAACGGTGCTCACCCTGCCGGCGGGCACCCGGCTGCGCGGCTATTTCCAATCCTGGAAACTCGCGAGTACCGCCTTGGATTTCGGCTATCCGCGTCGTCCCGCACTGAAGCAGCCGAGTGCCTGGGCCGAAGAGATCGCCGCTCGTGCTTCACTCGAACGACCCCTCATCGTGCACGTTCGGCGAGGGGATTATGCGCTCGTCGATGAGTTCGGCATGCTCGGGCGCTCGTACTACGCCGCTGCCATCGCCCGGATGCGCGAACGTGGAATGAGCGGTCCCGTATGGGTGTTCTCCGACGATCCCGACGCTGCGGTCGATGTCGTCGATGGCGAGATCATCACCGGCTCTGCGAATCCGGCCGAGGAGATGTGGGCGATGAGTCACGGTGGCGCCCATGTCATCGCGAACTCGACCTTCGGATGGTGGGCGGCCTGGATGAACGCCCCGCGGACCCCGGTGATCACCCCCACCCCGTGGTTTCGCGCCGGGCCGGTGATCGAGGGACTGATTCCCCCGGAATGGGATCGCCTCGACGCCGACTGGATCGATTGACCACCCCGAGCCGATCACACCTCTCCTGCGTTGGTCGCTGAAACGGCTGCCTTTTGCGTCACCTGACGCCGAAATGGCGACCGATTGGGCGACTAACGCCTGGGGGTTAGTCGCCGGTCGGCTGTAGACCCTTGGCGATGATCGCCTCGAGTTCCGCCTCGTCGACATCGCGCCCGGTGTATTTCGATGCAGCGGCGACCACCTTCTTCATCGCTTCAGCCTGCTCCGCTGCGGGCTTCGCGAGCGCCGCCGCCCGATCTCGATGCAGTTCCCATGCCAGTTCGCGTTCGCGTAGGGCTCGGTTGATGCGCACCATCTGCTCCTCGCTCGCCTCGAGCCGCCACGTCTGCGACAGCGCCTCGGGCAGGACGAACCGATAGTCGTGACCTCCCTCGGCGAAGATCCCCGGGGTCGGAGTGAGGGCGTTGAGCATGTCGAGGAACGTCATCAAGAAGGTCGTGCCCGGCACCCATTGCGTGCCACGCGGCGCACCCAGTGGGCGGATCGGTCCCAGCCAATCGGGTCGCCGCCACAGCACCTGGCTGCCGAACTTCGGAATCGGGTCATCACCGTTCTGCAGCAGCAGATAGCGCACCTGCTCACGTTGTGCCGGTGGGAGTTGGCGCCAGTCGGCGATCGTGCGGGGCAGATACATCTGACCAGGGCCCACACCGGGAACATCAGCGATCGTGCGGGTACCCCACAGCTGCTTGCGCCAGGTGGTCGCCGACGGGGTGCCGATCCACAGCGCAGCCTCCACCCCGGCACCGGTTGGCCCATAGATCCAGGAACCGGTGAACATCTCCTCGCTCACCTGCGACCCGAGACTCTCACCGAAGAGGAAGAAGCGCGGCCGCTGCTCAGCAGGCATCGCCATCAGACGTTGCGTGATGCCGTCGACGACCATGCGCGTCTGCGCCGCACCCGTCGGCACTTTGCCCAGCGACAGCGACGATGGCAGCACCGAGTACTGAATGGCCGCCGAAGCGCAATCCCCATGAGTCACATACTCGAAGGTCTCACTGGCTACATAGTTGACATATCCCGATCCGGTGGGCGAAAACAGCGCGAACGCTCTGCGCTGCAGCGCGTTCGTGCGGTCGATCTCTCGCAGCAGAATCGCGGCGCGCTCGGCCTCGGTGTCCGCGATCTCGCTCGAGGCGTATACCCGGATGGGCTGCTTCGCATCAGTGATGTTCAACACCGAATTGATCGTCTCCGGCGGCAGCGTCATGCTCAACCAGCGCGCACCTTCACGAGTCTGTTTGTCCCAGGCCAATCCCGATGCCGGTGATCCGGTGATCTCCGCTGCTGTGGGCGGCGTGGAGTGCCCCGGCTCGATCGCATCGCCGCCCTTGGTGAGCATCGCCGAAACCCGATTGAGCGCGAGTGCCGCGACACCGATCGAGATTCCCGTCGCTGTGAGCCGCCCCAGTGTGCGATGGTCCTGTGGCTCACCACCGATGATGACGGTAGCCACGCGTGACGACGCGTGAGTCAGCGCCGATTCGACACGGGCGAGACCGTAGGTCGCGATGCCCACCCCGGCAGCGATCGCGACGGTGACCGCCGGCTTGACCTCCCGGACATCGTCTTCGAAGAAGTGCTGCTCGCCATGCGGGCGGAAGTGCAATGTGACATCGAGATCCTCAGGGAGGAGGGACCCTGGTGCTGCGCGCCACGGTCGCGTGACAGCCCACGACAGCGCACCGACCGCCCCAGCGACAGCGAAAGCTGCGCGTCGGCCTTCGCTGCGGCGCCCGGTCAGCGTCGACGCGATGCTGGCCACCGACGCGGCAGCCAGTCCCTGGCTGATGAGGCGACCCGCGGCACGCATACGAGGCTCATGTTCGCGCCAGGTCAAGGCCGCCGAAGCGATCGCCCCCGCCGTGCCCAGGGTTGCTGCGACGACCAGTCGACTCGCAGGTTCTGGATGCTCCTGGCGCGAGATGCGAGAGGCGATCGAGTTGATCAGCGAATCCGCCGAGGCATAGATCCCATACGCTCCGGCCGAGCTCGCACCGGTGATGATCGATTGGTCGACGGTGTTGCGCGTCAGCAGATTCGGTTGGAAGGAACGGCCGACGGAGAATGCAGCTCCGATGAGACCGGTGCGAGCAGGATGGTCCATAGTCCCCGAGGTTAGTGCGTCGTTGATTCGGATGTTCCCCCTATCGGCGACTATCCTGGCGATTGTGCGCCTGACCGGACGAACCGACTTCGCTCTGCGTGCTGCGCTGGAGTTGGCCTCCGATGACGATCACCTTGTGCGTACCGACGAGCTCGCCGAACGGCAGGGCATCTCGAGTGCGTATTTGTCGGCCATCCTCGCCGACCTGCGACGTGCGGGCATCGTGCGCGCTCGGCGTGGCCCGGAGGGTGGCTGGTCACTGGCGCGCTCAGCCGCGGCGATCAGCCTCGCCGACGTGATCCGCGCGATCGATGGTGCGCTGACCGATGTGGCCGGCACCCGACCGGAGAATCTGCACTATGCGGGCCCGGCCGCCGGTCTGCAGCCGGTACTGGTGGCGTTGCGCGCTGCGGAGCGCCAGATCCTCGAGTCGGTGTCTCTGGCCGATGTGGTGACCGAGCACTTCCCGTCCCGGGTGCGGCGGTTGATCGAGAACCCCGACTCCTGGCACTGACATCGCCAATCGATCCTCCCTCCTCTGACCGGTCAGCGGTCCATCTCCCTCGCTTGGCACCCTTCATGTCTCACTATTGTCTACCTTGTATAGTGCCTTTATAGGCATTGGCGGATGTGCTTCCCCGCTCATGGGGTGCTGCTCGCAGGAAGAGGACAACGTTGCCAACACTTCTGCTCATCGCGATCGCTGGCTTCGGTGCTCAGTTCGTTGACGGGTCTCTCGGCATGGGCTACGGCGTTACGTCGTCTACTCTCCTCATCGCTCTCGGACTGTCCCCCGCTCTTGCTTCAGCGTCGGTTCAGATGGCGAAGATCGGGACCGCAGCGGTGTCCGGCGTCGCACACCACCGGTTCGGCAATGTCGACTGGTCCACCGTGCGTCGGATCGCGATCCCCGGTGCTATCGGCTCCTTCGCCGGTGCCACCTTCCTGTCCTCGATCAGCACAGCGGTCGCCCGTCCCGTGGCCGGTGGCTTGCTGTTCGTGCTCGGTGCCTACGTCATGCTGCGCTTCGTCCGGGGCCGCATCCTGGTGCGCCGTGGCGGACGCCCCGGTCGCAGACTGCTACTGCCGCTCGGACTGACCGGCGGTTTCATCGATGCGACCGGTGGCGGCGGTTGGGGACCGGTGACGACACCCGCACTGCTCGCCGATGGGCGCTTGGATCCACGTCGAGTGATCGGCACGGTGAGCGCCGCGGAATTCCTCGTAGCAGTGTCGGCTACCGCCGGTTTCCTGCTCGGCCTCGGGCTCTCCGGTCTTGACCTGGGCATCGTGGCCGCATTACTCATCGGGGGTGCGATTGCAGCCCCTATCGCGGCCGCCGTGGTGCGCCATCTCAATCCACGCATCCTCGGAGTCTTCGTCGGCGGTGCGATCTGTCTGATCAACGCCCGCATCCTGCTTACCGCAGTAGACGCCGTGCCGCTGGCGTGGTGGATCGGCTACACCGCGCTCGCCAGCGCCTGGCTGACCGCACTCGCCATCGTCATCCGCGATCGACTTCGCCAACCCGCCCGGGCGAGGTCTAGGGATGATGAGCGGGTGGGGAGCCGGTCGTGACGCGGTGGACGATCGCATGGACCGTCGCTTCATCGGCAGACACCACCAGGCCGCGATAGGGCTCATCGACAAGTTCGAGCACCACGCCGGGATCACGCTTATATAGAGCCACGAAGTTCCGGCCGTCGCGATGTCGCAGCCCACCGAGCAGGAACAGACCCGGAACTCCAGCCGGCACCCGCCAACCGCGCGCGGAATGCCAGGGATCATGGGCATATTCAGCGCGCTCGATGTGATCCCAGGGGATCACCAGGTCACCCCGCAGGGCATAGATCCGCTCCCACCGGCCCAGCCGCACCTCCAACGCGGCATCGGTGAGAACGAGTCGGGCCACGACCCCCAGCCTTCCACGGAGTCCACCCTGTGTGTTGTGCCGGTGGGTGTCAGACCTCGATGGCATGCTCGGGTGCATGGCTGGCCGATACCCGCGCGATCCCGTCCTCGTCGAAGTTCCGACGAATGCGGTGCCGGCGGATCCGTGGTCGGCCACCAGCGTCGAGGCGTTCACCGGCTGCCCCTTGAAGTACTGGTGGAGCAAGGTCGAGAAGTGGGAGACCCCGTCGACCCTGCCGCTCGTGGTGGGCCGGGCCGTACACAACGCCCTCGAGATGCTGCTGGCTCTGCCGCCGGCTGAGCGCACCCGCGAGTCCGGCGATCCATTACTCGACGCCGCCCTCGACGCCGAACTTGCACTCGTCGCCGACACCTCCTTTCACATCGGTATCGACCCCGAGGCGGTGCGCGAAGCTGCTCGCACCGCCTTCGCCGCCTACTTCGACACCGAGATCCCCGCCGAAATCGACGTGGTCGGGATCGAGCGCGAGGTCGCCACCGACATCGCCGGTCTGCCCTTTCGCGGATTCATCGATCGCATCGCACTCGCCGATGCCGGCCTGCGCGTCACCGACTACAAGACCGGTCAGGCTAAACCCCGGTACTGGTGGGGGTATTGGCGTCAGCAACTGCTGTATGCGCAGGCACTGACATCTGCCGGTGAACCCATCGCCGAGGTCGAGTTGCTATTCCTCACCGCACCGCGCGCTGTCACCCGTCCGGTCTATGAGGCAGCAATCCGTCGGGCGGTCAACGATCTCGAGCGCGCGCACGTTGAACGCGCACGCATGGCTGAAGCCGCACACTGGGAAGCCCGACCCAGCCCGCTGTGCGGTTGGTGTGACTTCCGCGCCGTGTGCCCCACTCAGGCTCGCAACGCTCCCCCGCCGGGCTCGCAGGCCAGTGATGAGGCGCTGGTTCGGGCGGGTCTTCGCAAGCGGGAATCGTCATGAGCATCGAACTCGCAATGCCCACATGGACACCGCCGTGGCCTAGCGAGGGCCACCCCACGTTCTATCGCGTCTCTGCCTCGTCGTTATCCGGTGACACTCGCTGGACGTGCGCTGAGCAGGCCGCCAAGAAGGCGCGCCCGCAGATCTTTCCCGTCCGCGACCCCTCGATCAAAGTCGCCTATCCACCCTTCGAGGACGTTCCGATCGGCATGGTCCGCGATGCGTTGTACGACATCCTGGCCAAAGGCACCGATATCGATCAGGCAATCGCTGCCCGTGAAGCCGATGCTCGCCGTGACATCGCCGATCCGACACGTGCGGTCCTGCGCGCGGGAATCGAGGGGTATCTGGCAATGCTGGCCGAGCTCGGTCGCGATGGTGATCTGCCCACCGACACGGTGGTGCGCGAATTCACCGCGATCGACACCCTCGACGGCGCGGACCCCGATCGGCTGGAGTGGTACGGCTGGGGTCTGATGCACACCTCGCGCGATAGCGCGATTCGCGAATACCACCTGCTGACCTGGAGCCGCGCGGGAACGAGGGAGCGCAGCGCCGCATCCCTAGCGGTGTATGCGCGCATCGCGGCAGACGCGATCAATGTGCACGATGGCACCGCCTGGTGGGAACCGCGCGTGGAAAACAGTGCGCAACCGCGCCCGGGCCGCGAGGTGCGCGTTCGTGAGATCGGCCTACTCGATAGATCCTCGTCGCTGCGTTACGCCGACACCGTCGAAGCAGCCCGCGAGTTCTTCGCCGCCTCAGTGCCGCCCGCCCTGGGCATTCTCGCCGGTGGCAGTTATCAAGCGACCGCGCGCTGCGCATCGTGCGCATTGCGTAATGCCTGCCCGGGCGTGCCGCGGATGCCCGGGGTGCTCGGAGTCATCGGTGAAGCCACCTGGCCGCGATCATTCAGCCCCTCCGACCTTTCCCATGGCCGGCACTGCACCCATCAGGTCTTCCTCGGTCGCACCCTGGGGCTGCCAGGGTTGCGCGGTGAACCGACAGACGCGATGCAGCGCGGCAGCGATGTGCACGCCTGGCTCGAACTCGCTCACGGTCGCCGCGAACCGTGTACGACTGAGGATCTGCCCGTTGACACCCTCTCTCCGATCGCAGCAGAGTTGGGCTGGTCGCTGGAGCGTTACATCGCCCGTCGCCCCTACCTCGTCTCGCACCTGGACACCTGCGCCCTCGCCCGCTACGACGCCGATGCCGCATTCCCGGAAACGACACTGGGTGCCTGGGACACCGATGTCGACATCGTGATGTCCACTCGCGCCGATCTGGTCATCGCCGATGGAGACAGCGCGATCGTGCGCGAGACTAAGACTGTCTATGACACCGACGACACTCTCACCGACTCCCAATTGCTGCAGCGCTATCCGCAGGTGGCGTTGACGCTGTGCATGCTCGCCGACGGCCTCGACGCGCTCACCGGTCAACTCCTCGATCCGCCGCGCCCGGCCCGCGTCGAGTTGGAGTTCTTGACCATCGATGGCTCCCATGTGCGCAGTTTCGATGCCACCGATGCCGAAACCGTCGTGACTGCCCGCGCGCACATCGGCGAGGCACTCGATCGGTTGCTCTACGACCCCCCTGTCCCACAACCGGGGCCCTGGTGTTCGTGGTGCCCGGTGGCGCGCTGGTGCACCGCCACGACGCTCACCGACGATGGCCGGTGGGTTGATCCGGGCGAGTCAGACGATTCGGGTGAATCCGATGAACCCACGAACCAGGGCACCCGGACCGAACTGCTGGCGCTGGCGGAGACGGCCGGCTACGACGAGGATGACGACATCCCCTTCTGATCGATCTCCCACTGATCGAGCGGCCACCGCCTAGACTCACCGAACATGAACGACTACATCCCGACGATCCCGTGGTCGTCACGGGCGCCACAGAAATACATCCTGTCGATCGTCGCCGTCGTGATCTGCGTGGCATTGATCAGCGCCGCGGTCGCCTACATCTCCTCGGGCACCGGCGGTGTCGTTCCCTTCCTGATGATCGCCGTCGCACCGATCCTCACCGTGGTCTACGTGTATTCCTTCCTGTTCAAGAAGTGGGACGTGCCCACGGAATGATCCGATGGCCGTGAGGACCCGCTACCTGGGAGCAGCTGGACTTGCCGTCAGCGAGCAGGGCCTGGGCTGCATGGGCATGTCCATGTACTACGGGCCCCGCAATGACACCGACAGCACCGCTGTCATCCACCGGGCGCTCGAACTCGGCGTGACGTTCTTCGACACCGCAGACGTCTACGGCTCCGGACACAACGAAGAACTCGTCGGACGTGCCCTCGGTGATCGTCGTGACGAAGTCGTACTCGCCACCAAGTGCGGATTCCAACCCGACTTCTCCGTGCACGGCGATGCCGGCTACATCCGTTCCGCGTGCGACGAGAGCCTGCGCCGTTTGGGCACCGATCACATCGATTTGTATTACCTGCATCGCGTCGATCCAACCGTGCCCATTGAGGAGTCCGTCGGCGCGTTGGCAGAGTTGGTCGAGATGGGCAAGGTGAGTCATATCGGGCTTTCGGAAGCGAGTGCGCAGTCGTTGCGCCGTGCAGCCGCAGTTCATCCGATCACCGCGCTGCAAAGCGAATGGT
This sequence comes from uncultured Actinomycetales bacterium, assembly GCA_913063435.1. Lineage (GTDB taxonomy): Bacteria > Actinomycetota > Actinomycetes > S36-B12 > S36-B12 > M55B157. Next base: position 10,083 of record CAJXYI010000034.1, read on the forward strand.
CGCTATGGACCCGCGACATCGAAGCCGAAGTGCTCGTCACCGCGCGTGAGCTGCGCATCGGGATCGTGCCCTACAGCCCACTCGGTCGCGGATTCCTCACCGGCACGGTCAGATCCACCGACACGCTGGCCGACGACGACACCCGCAGACAGCACCCACGTTTCACCGGAGACGCACTGCAGGCGAATCTGCGTCTTGTCGAGCAGTTGGAGGCGGTCGCAGCGAACTACGATGCGACCCCCAACCAGATTGCGCTGGCCTGGGTACTCGATCAAGGCCCCGACGTCGTGCCGATTCCCGGCACCAAGCGCGTCGGCTATCTGGAATCCAATATCGCCGCCGGTGACATCGAACTGACCGACGCTGACCGACGGGTCCTCGACGAGGTCTTCACACCAGAGGCAGTGTCGGGAGCGCGGTACGGACGTGTGCACTCCTACGGCGATTCACCGCCGCTGACCTAGCGCCTGACCGGCACACCGACCTAACCCGCCGGTTGGGCCAGCCGTTCCCGACCGACATCCGCCGCGATCTGAGCGAACCGTGTGGCGGCGAGGGTGCGCAGTGCCGGTCCGGGTAGGCCTAGCAGGATCGACCGCGGCGGGATCGGCGGATCGAGCGGAAGGACGCGCACCCCGGGATCATCGGTATTGACCGCCAGCAGAGGCATGAGAGCCGGGGCTAATCCCGTGCGTGCCATCGCCTGCATCGCGCCGTTGTCATTGGTCTGGAATCGATATCGCGGAGTCACCCCCACGCTGCGCAGACCATCCTCGATGAATGACTGTGCGGTGCCTGCGGATTCGCCGATGATGCCGGTGCCGGCCAGCATCGGCGCCGGAAACGCCGACAGGTCACGGGTGAACTCATCGTGGGCTGCCACCACGACGAAGGGATCCTCCCCGAGCGGAATCGTCTCGATCATCGGTTCACGCACCGGCCCGGCCAGGAACGTCACATCGAGATCACCGGCGATCAACCGCGCGATGAGCGGCTCATTCTCGTCTTCTTCCACGACGCGGATCTGCAAGTCCGGTGTCTCACCCAGAACACGACCGACGATGAGAGGCAGGAGTTCCACCGACACGCTCTGGAACGTTCCGCAGGCCAATCGACCACCGAGCCCGGCATGCAGCAGGTCGATGTCGGCACGCATCTCGTCAAGCCGATCGAGGATCACCTCGGCATGACGCAGGCACGCCCGTCCCGTAGGGGTGAGCGCCACCGCACGGGGGCCGCCCGGTCGATCGAAGACCGCGTGCCCGAGGGCGGATTCCAACGATTGGATCTGCTGACTCACCGCAGCCTGGGAGTAACCGAGCCGGATGGCCGCATCGGTGAAGGTGCCCTCCTCAGCCACCGCCCGCAGTGCTTCCAAATAACGGATTTCCACACTGGTCACACCAGTAACATAGCATTTTATGATCAATACTATCTATTTTCATCATTTTACATGATCTCTCGATGTGATCTACCGTGAGAAAACCACACCGGATCGTGACCTGCACATCCGGACCAGACGAAGGAGATGCCCGATGTCCACCCTCACTCGTTCCACGCTGCAGACCCTCGGCCAGCGCGTTGCTGAGGCTGGCGTCGATGTCGATCCTGCAGCCTTGACCGAACTCGCCGCCACCGCTGAGACCGCCGGGGTGTCCCCCGTCCTGCTCGAGGTCATGCTCGACGAGACCGCACCGAGCAACGTGCGGCTACGCGCATTCGAGCGCGTCACCTGCGCGCTATCGCGGCTGACCTACAGCCCGACCCGCGCCACCGTCGCGATCGCGGCGTAAGTCCTTCGCAAGTAGGGCACCCTCTCTCGGGTGCTGCTCAGCGGCGCAGGTCCCGTCTCCTGCCAGCCAGAGCTCTGTGGATTTCGGCCTATGTCGGATCGTGCTCGATACCGGCCGTGATCCCAGGTGCCCACGAATGAAAGCCCACACCCGAGAAAGCGTCAGTCCCTAGGGGCACTAGGGACACTAGGGACACTAGGGACACTAGGGACACTAGGGACACTAGGGGCAACTGTCGTTACTGGCGCACCAGTAGGAGGGGATGACCGTCGAGCGGGAGTCGGTCTGCGACATCCCGACCGCCGAAATCACCGAATCGACCGTCAGGGTGATGAGTGGGCGTGATACCGCCAATTCAAGGGACAACTCGACGCTGCCGGCACCGCTGGTGGCCTCCCAGAACATTCGTGCTGTGGGTGCCGAAGGTGTCACTTCACCGGTGGACACTGTCGAGCCGCCGGTCCACGTCCCATCCTGCTCCAACGTTGCACCTTCGACGAGTCGCAGGGTCACCCCGTCGCGCGGCCCGGCGAGAGCGAAAAGGACCAGGTTCACCAGTTCGGTGTTGAACCAAGCGACCGTGGGAGTGGAGTACCCAGAGGGTGCGTTGTCGATGAAGATGCTGCCCGAGCCGGTGGCTGGCTGAGGCGGGTCCTGGACCGCCCACACCCACAGGACCAGCCGGTCTGCGCGGATACGCGCGCGTCGGATCTCCACGATCTGGCTTATTCCCGCGATGGAGATGGCCGCGTTCGGACGGACCCGTAAGCGCGGAGCTTCTCTCGCCCAGCCGAAAGCTGTGAGCATCTGCGCGGTCGTCGTTGCGGAGGATTCGCGATCAGGACGATCGGTGAAGCGCGTGATCGCCGGATCCTCGATGATCACCTTCGCTGAAGACGGTCCTCGAGGCTTCACCTTGATCGAGAGGGAATCGGCGACGAAGAGATACGACGGGTCAGCAACCGAATTGGCCCGCTCAGTCGCCGAATCGGTCGGCTCGGCCGATACCGAGGGTGTGATGATGAGGGTGCCCAGGATCATCGCAAGCGCGTAGAAGACTCGAACCACCTTGTCTACCCTAGCGTTGGTCGCTGCAATGGCGACCATTAGCGTGACCAGTCGCCGATAGGGTCGCCCCTTCAGCGACTAACGCAGGTGGGTTCGGAAGCGAGCGAGGGAACGCGCGTGAGCGATCAGTCGACGCCCGACGACCTCGATCCGCAGATCGCGGAGTGGTTGCACGCGGCGCCACCGGCTGATGTCGACTTCGCTGATATCGCTGCTATCCGAGCCATGTCGGATGCGTACATGCGCGAGACCGGTGGACCAGCACCCCGGTTCGCCGACCCGCGGGTGCGACTGGAATCCGATCGCTTCGGCGGGGTCGATGCGCTGGTGTGGGCCCCCACCGATCAGCCCTCGCGAGGCACTGTCATCGCCGCCCACGGTGGTGGATTCATCGTCGGCAGCGCCCTGGGGGCTGAACGCGTCGCGGTCCCGCTCGCGGCCGAGCACGGCATCACCACGGTGAGCGTCGAATACCGGCTGGCACCCGAACATCGAGCTCCCGCCGCGTTCGAGGACATGGTCACCGTATTGGAGCATCTCGATCCTTCGGTACCCACAGTCGCACATGGCAGCAGCGCCGGTGCGACACTCGCCGCTGGATTGGCACTGTGGGCTCGCGACCACGACATTCGACTCGTTGGGCAATCACTGAGCTGCCCGGCAGTGGATGATCGAGTCATCGACGACGTCTGGTCGCCTACCTGGACTGCGGAGGCGACCCGATGGATGTGGCGGCACTACCTCGGCGGTGATGCCCCGCTGCCGTACGTCATTCCTGCGCGGCACGACGATCTGCGAGGAGCACCTCCAGCGCACATCGTGATCGCTGCACATGACACGTTGCGATCCCAGGGTTTGGCCTATGCGCAGCAATTGCGCGATCAGCAGGTTGCGGTCAGCGTCCACGACGCTCCGGGGACGGTGCACGGATTCGATGGGCTACTGCCCGATAGTGATGCCGCTCGAGCCGCTATCGAGGCTCAGGTCGCTGCGATCGCCGGCTGGATCACGAATGGGACCACGAATCGGATCACGGGGGCGTCGGCCGAGCCTTGAGCGCGCCGAACTTGCGTCCGGAGATCTCATCCAGACTCTTGCCCATCGTCTCGATGCGGAATGCCCAGGTGATGATGAGTGCGAGGATCGTCACTCCCGCGAGTGCGAACAGCAGGGCCGCCTGTCCCCATGCGTCGAGCAGGATCGGGAAGAAGAACACCCCGAGCGCCGCGCCGAGTTTGGCCAGTCCAGCGGCGAACCCGTGTCCGGCTGCTCGCACCTCCGACGGGAATACCTCGGCGGGCAGTGCGTAGGTGGTCGCGTTCGGCCCCATATTCATGAAGAAGTTGAAAATCGCGAAACCAAGGAACACCAGCGCCAGGTGATCGTCTCCGCCGCCCGGAAGTGCTGCGGCGATGCCGAGGATGAGCAAACCGACACCCATGAGCGAGAAGCCGAGGATCTGCAGTTTGACCCGGCCGAGTTTCTCGACGGTGAAGATCGCTGCGACGAAACCGAGAACGAGGAAGATGTCGAGGAGGGCGGTACCCTCGGTCGCCGCGATGTCGTCGGCGATGAACGTGGAGTTCGGCCCCGCGAGGGCAAGGGCGGCTAGCAGGGTCGGGGTGAAGATGCCGACGCCATAGGTCGCGACGTCCATCAGGAACCAGGGCACCGATGTGAAGATCGTGCGTCGTCGTAGGTCGCCCTTGAACAACCGCGGCTGGAACAGCGCCTGGAGGCCTTCGCTGGATTCCTCGGCCTTCTCGCGATCCTTGTCGCTGACGTGCACCTTCTCGCCGGTGAGGCGTTCGGTGACTTCTATGGCTTCGGCTTCCTGTCCGTTCTGCGCCAACCATCGTGGACTCTCGGGGACGCTGCGGCGCAACCAGATGATGATCAGTGCCGGCACGATCCCGAAGCCGAGCATCCAGCGCCACGAGTCGACCTCGGGCAGGATCAGCAGGATCACCACACCGACCAGAGCACCGAGCAGCATGCCGACGGCCTGCAACGCGAACGCCGATACGAGCATCCGTCCTCGGTTGGCCTTCGGCAGGATCTCGGCGAGATACGACGCGGCGATCGGGTAGTCCAATCCGATCGCGACCCCGAGGAAGAACCGCGAGGCGATGAGCGTCCACAGATCGGGCGCGACCATGCAGGCGACCGAGAACACCACGAACATGATGAGGTCGTATTTGAAGATCTTGCGGCGGCCGATCTTGTCACCGAGCGGGCCGAGGAACATCGCGCCGAAGATCGCGCCCACGATGGCTGCGGAGGACACCAGACCGGTCTGCCACGCAGTCGCACCGAAGTCTTCTTTGATAAGCGGATTGGCTACACCGATGATGAAGAAATCGAAGCCGTCGAGCATGATGCCCAGCCCGGCAAGGAACCAGAAACGGCGATGCAAACCGGTGAATCGTGCGCTGTCGAGGGCCTTGCCGATGGATGGCGTCTTCGCGTCGTTCGTGGTCGACATGATGGTGAGGCTAGGTGCCGTCACAGACACCACGCTAGACAGGACACCGAATGTTCACCTGGGCTGAAAGAGTTCATCTGACCGCACCCGTAGGCTCACGGATATGACACCGACCAACCTGCTCGTTGCGCGCCGATTCGCCGGGCCCATCGGCTTCGCCAACGGGGGTTGGCTGGCCGGCATGGTCGCGCAGGCGAGTGGGCTCGATCCCGCCGAGGTCACACTCCGTCGACCGATCCCCCTGGATGTCGATCTGGTCTTCGACGATGGACGACTGTCGCTCGCCGACGAACTCCTCGCCGAGGTTCGCGAGGGGGAGTTCACCCGCGATATCCCTACGGTCGTCAGCCTGGAGGAGGCACAGGCTGGCGAATCCCGCAGCCTGGTGCGATCGAGTCCCGAATACGGCAACTGTCTGGTGTGCGGGGTGGATCGGCCCGATGGCTATGGCCTGCGACCCGGCGCTGTCACCGGATACGACGACACCGTCGCGTGCGTGTGGCGACCAGGGTCCCTGACACCCCTTCTCGATCCGGCCGATGTAATCCCCGCGACCTGGGCAGCCCTGGACTGCCCAGGTGTCTGGACGATCGATGCACCCAACGATCCGATGCTTCTGGGCAGGATGACCGCACGGGTACTCACCCCACCGAACCTGACCGATGACGTGATTGCTGTGGGTCGACGGCATACCCGAGAAGGACGCAAGATGTTCACCTCGACGGCTCTGTTCTCCGTTGACGGCACGTTGATGGCGCACGCCGAGCAGATCTGGATCGCAGTGACGGGACACCCGGGGGCGTAATGGCTGATCGACTCGCCGTTCCGATGTCGTTCGATGCGCACTATGGCGCGGGACTCGACCGCACGCTGGTACTCGGTGGCGGTGGAGTGTGGTTCGTCGCATGGCAGACCGGATATCTGCGTACTCTCATGAAGCTCGGTCTCGACCTCGGCGGTGCGCAACGCGTGGTCGGTACCTCCGCCGGATCGGTGATGGCCAGCGTGGTCACCGGTCGGCGACTGTCGGCCTTCCACACGGCGATCTCCGGTTTGGCCAGAGCACCGCAGATCGTGTCTGCACTCGCACCCGCGAGTTCGCTGACGCCATCGCAAGACCGCGCCCTGGAAATGTTCCGCGCCGCGACGAATGCCCACCCGGACACGATCAGGGAGATCGGCTACGCCGCACTTGCCGCGAATACCCCGAGCGCGACCGCTCTCACCCGCAACATCACCGTGCTGCTCGCCATGCGCCGCTGGCCCTCACCAACCCTGCAGATCACCTGCGTGGACACCTACACCGGGGAACGCTGCGTCGTCGGTTCCGATGACGAAGTGCCTCTCGCTCGAGCGGTGGCGGCCAGCAGCGCGGTGCCCGGGATCTTCCCGCCCCAGCCGATCGGTGATCGCCGCTGCATGGATGGCGGCGTCAGCGGGTCCGGCACCCACACCGATCTCGTCGCCGGCGCGAACCGCGCGATTGTGATCTCCCTCACCGATGGGACGAGCACCGAGGACACGTGGGGAACGGTCGAACCCGGTGGTATCTCGCGACAATTCGAGGCGCTGGCCGCATCGGGCACACGGGTGGCCCTTCGCGTACCCGAAGGAGCGATCCCCGAGGATTTGATGAATCCTCGCGATGTGCCCGATGCGCTCGCCCGCGGCACAGCCCAGGCTATTCGCGACCACCCTGAACTCGCGCGGATGTGGGCCTGACGGCACGATAGGCACATGCCTGACACCGACACCGACGTCCTCGTCGTCGGTGCCGGCCCGGCTGGATCAGCGGCTGCCGCATGGAGCGCGCGCGCCGGTCTGGACACCACCCTCCTCGATGCCGAGACCTTCCCCCGCGACAAGCCCTGCGGCGATGGGCTCACACCCCGTGCGATCGCCGAACTCGACAACCTCGGCTTGACCGACTGGCTGGACGGCAGAGCCCGCAACCGCGGGTTGCGGGCCGCCGGGTTCGGCCAGTTGCTGTATCTGCCGTGGCCCGGTGGGAACCTTCCCGCGCACGGCGGTGCAGCACCCCGACTCGAACTCGATGCAGCAATTCGCGATGTCGCCTTGAAATCCGGGGCGGCTCCGATAGAAGGTGCGCGCGTCGTCGACGTCGATATGTCCGGCGACCGAGTACATGGCGTTGTCGTCAAGGACTCCGAGGGCACTCGCACGATCACCTGCCGGCGGCTCATCGTCGCCGATGGTGCCCGTTCCCAGGTGGGTCGCCGATTAGGGCGTGAATGGCATCGTGACACCGCCTACGGCGTTGCGGCGCGCGCCTATGTCAAGTCCGGACGCAGCGACGATGAGTGGATCTCATCGCACCTCGAACTGCGCGGCGCCGACGATCGGTTGCTCAGCGGATACGGCTGGATCTTCCCGCTCGGAGACGGTGAAGTGAACATCGGCGTAGGCACGCTCGCGACGAATAAGCACCCTGCGGATATCAACTTGCGCGCGGTGTTGCATCACTATGCGGATTCGCAGCGTGAGGACTGGCAGTTGGGTGACGACGTGCGCGCGGTGTGGTCGGCGCTGCTGCCGATGGGTGGTGCCGTCAGTGGCGTCGCGGGTGCGAACTGGATGCTGATCGGTGATGCGGCCGGATGCGTCAATCCGCTTAACGGTGAAGGCATCGACTACGGGTTGGAGACCGGTCACCTTGCCGCGCAGGTGCTGGCATCGCGAAGCCACACCTACGACCTGTCGACCCTGTGGCCCGGGCTGTTACGCGAGCGATACGGCCTGGCGTTCTCCGTCGCACGTCGGCTTGCCGGGCTGATCACCGTTCCCGGGCTGCTGCCCGCTCTCGGCCCGATCGGGATGCGTTCGCACCTCCTGATGACGATCGCCCTGCGAGTGATGGGCAACCTGGTGACCCCGGAGGATTCCGATGCGATCGCCCGGATCTGGCGCACCGCGGGACGACTGTCGGTACGCATCGACGACCGACCACCCTTCACGTGAGTCGACGCGTCGCGATCACCGGAGCCGGGGGATTCATCGGCTCGCATCTGGCACGCCACCACCTGAACGCCGGAAACACCGTTCGCGGACTCGACCTGCCCGGGATCCAGATGCCCGACGGTGTCGAACCGATCTATGGAGACCTCACCGATCCGGACGCGATCGCCAAAACCGTCGCCGGCTGCGATGTGGTCGTGCACACCGCGGCGTGCGTCGCCGAATCCGGTGAGTGGTCGACGTTCTATCGCCTCAACGCGCGAGCACCACGGGATGTAGCAGTGGCTGCGCGCGATGCGGGTGCGCGCTCATTCGTCCACCTGTCGAGCGTCATGGTGCACGGCTTCGACTACCGCGACGGGGCGAACGAAGACGACGCCCTCGATCCTGCCGATAACCCCTACTGCTGGTCGAAGATCATCGGAGAGCAGCACTTGCGCGGGGTGTCACGACCCGGCGAATTCAGCGTTCATATCGTGCGCCCCGGTGATGTGTACGGCCCGGGCAGTGTGCCGTGGGTGCAGCGTCCGATTCAGCACATGCGCGATCGCACCTTCCTCTACGTCGATCCGCGGCACTCGGTGATCAACCACGTCTATATCGACAACCTGATCGATGCCATCGACATGATCGTCGCCGGCGAAGACGCCACGAGCGACCGGCCCTACATCGTCACCGATGGGCAGCGCACCCTGATGCGTGACTTCTGGGGATGGTTCGCTGTACGAGCCGGAGTGTCCCGCCAACCCGCGCTGCCCGGCTGGCTCGCTGAACCTGCCGTGGGGTTGCTGTCGGCCATCCTGCCCTCGCAGGTGACCCGCAAACTGGATCTGGATCGCCAATCGATCCGCTACCTGCGCCGCCGCGGAGTGTTCGACATCACCCGCGTGCAGTCCCTGGGTTGGCAGCCGATCATCGGGCTCGACCAGGGACGCGAAGTCACCGCCGAATGGTTGGCGGGCATCGGCCTGCTGCGGGCGTAGGCTGGTGCCCATGTCCGTCGATCCCACTCAGGCCCTGCTTCCCGGCCGCATGGGTTTGCTCGTTCGACTGCAGGCCCAGCCCGGTCAGCGTGCAGCCCTGCTCGATGTGCTCAATCGGTACACCGATGGTTTGGCCGAGGAACCGGGAACCGAGGTGTTCATCGTGCACCTCGATCCCGACGATGCCGACATCGTGTGGCTGTATGAGATCTTCCGCGACGAAAACGCCCAGGCTGAGCACCGGGCAGCCGAAGGTTTCGCCACCTTGATGACCGAGATGCCCGATCTGCTGGCCAGCCCACCGGGTGTGCTGCGGATGGATCCGCTGCGGGTGTCGATGCAGCAGGACGTGCTCAACGAGGATTGGGCGCTGTAGGTCCCTGCCTCGTCGTTCCCTGCCGGTTTTCTCGAATCCTGAATTTTCGATCACATGGTGCAGGGATAGAGCTTCTCCCCGCATAGGGCGGGTATGGACGATACCTCCGATCTCACACGACTCACCAAGGCCGATCCCGCCGGCCCGGACCCGGATCTGCACGCCCTGCGCGCTCGCGTCCTCAGCGGGGCCGGGTCAACCGAGGCAGATGTGCGGGTTCCCCGTCGGTCCGGGCGACTCATCGCCGGCGGGATAGCCGCTGCCGTCGCGTTGCTGGCCGCGGGCACGTTGGCCGGCGTCGCTCTGGGGCGGGCCACCGCTGACGATCCGATCCTGGCGATCATCGAGGACTCCACGGATGTGCCGGCGGTGAACACCGCACCTGAGCTTCCCAGCGTGGGGGTTGGACCTGGGATGTCATCGGGAACTGGAGCACCCGCCGGCCCACTGGTGGCGGCAGAGGATGCTCAGGGATCCAGCATGATCTGGCCGGGCTTCGCCGAGGGATTCGAGCCGGTTCCCGATCTGGTCGATACCGCGGGAGCCGCACCGGCCTATCGACTCGATAGCACGAGTATCGATAGCAACGCGCTCGCCACGCGACTGTCCGCAGCATTCGACGTCGCCGGGTCACCGGAGTCACGCGACGGTGTCGTCACAGTGGGTGCCGACGATGAGCCGAGGATCTGGGTCTATGACGATGCGATGGTGTCCTGGTCGTATTCGGATCCGACACGTGATCCGTGGGTGTGCGCGGAACGAGAAACCGCATCGGGCAGCAGCGAGCCCGGACCTTGCACCCCCCTGGCTCCACCGTTGAGCGAGGGTGCAGCACGTGATGAGGCGGAGGCGATTCTGGCGACGCTCGGTGTCGACGACGCTCCGGGCCTCGCGGTCGGCTTGGACTGGGAAACCTTCACCGATGGCGCCATCACGACTGTGACCGCCTGGCAAACCCTCGAGAATGCGCGGACGCAGTTGTCCTGGTCGATCAGTTTCGATGGGCAGGGCCCGATCTGGGCCAACGGTTTCGCCGCCGGGCTCGTGTCTGCCGGGGAGTTGCCGGTCGTCGGTGCTCGCACAGCCGTGTTGCGATCGGCCGAGCCGCGCTGGAATGCCTTCGGACCGACGCCGATTGATCCGATGGTGATGCCGATGATCGAACCGGGCGAGAAACCACTGCCGGACATCGATGCCGACACATCAACGTCGACGTCCCCTGACTCACCAACGACGGAACTCACTATCGAGTGGGATCCGGTCATCGTGACCGGTGCCGTACCGACGGTGACCCAGTATTGGAGTCCGAGCGGGGAATTCTGGCTGCTTCCCGGATATCAACTCACGTCCGCTGATGATCGTGGGGAATGGGTGGTGATCGCCGTTGCCGGAATAGCCGTGACATTCACCTCGCAACGCTGATGTGCGTCCTGCAAATCAGAAATATCCCAGGCGCTTCTTGGCTTCCATCGAGTCTTCTTTCTCACCATCGATGAGGCGGCCGGCGCGTTCGCTGAGCTTAGTCGTCTCCATCTCGTGGATCAGGTCATCGAGATTCTCGGCATCGGATTCGATCCCTGCGGTGAGTGGATAGCAGCCCAGGGTGCGGAAGCGCACCTTGCGGGTGTGGGGTACCTCATCGGGTGCCAGCGGCATTCGATCGTCATCGACCATCAGCAGAGCGCCATTGCGTTCGATCATGGTGCGCTCGCGGGCGAAATACAGATCGACAACCGGGATGCTCTCGCGTCGGATATAGCGCCAGACATCGAGCTCAGTCCAGTTCGAGATAGGGAACACCCGCATCGTCTGTCCCTCGGTCAATCGCGTGTTCGCAGTGCGCCAGAACTCCGGGCGCTGCTTGCGCGGCTCCCAGCGTTGCCCCGGCTCGCGCAGTGAGAACATGCGTTCCTTGGCGCGGCTGCGTTCCTCGTCCCGACGTCCGCCACCGATCGCCGCATCGAATCCACCCTTCTCCAGGGATTCCAGGAGCGGAACGGTGCGCATCAAACGCGTGTATTCCTGCACGCCGTGCGACATCGGTGACACGCCCTGCGCGATGCCCTCGTCATTCTTGCCGACGATCAGTTCCGCCCCGTATTCGGCGACGATGCGGTCGCGGTGGCTGATCATCTCGCCGAACTCCCAGGTGCTGTCGACATGGAGCAGGGGGAAGGGGATCGGTGCCGGCCAGAACGCCTTGCGCGCCAGGTGCAACAGCACCGAGGAATCCTTGCCGATCGAATACATCAGCACCGGCTTGCGGAATGCACCCGCCGTTTCGCGCATGATCCACAGCGCTTCAGCCTCGAGTGCGTCGAGGACGTCCTCCGTCGAGATCGTGGGAACTCGATCTGCACTCCTGGCCTCGGTCACCTCGGATCCAATCAGGGGGTCGGGTCGAAGAGAAAATGTTTGCCGGTATTTTTCCACCTATGACCACTGTATCCGACGCCCCCACTGTCACCGTCATTCCCGGAGATGGCATCGGACCGGAAGTCGTAGCCGCGACGTTGCGCATGGTCGATGCGGCCGGTGCGGACATCGTGTGGGAGGAGGCACAGGCTGGATCGCGAGTCTTCCTCCAGGGCATCCCCAGCGGAGTACCCGCTGAGACCATCGAGTCGATCGAACGCACCAGAACGGTCCTCAAGGGACCGTTGGCGACACCCATCGGATACGGCGAGAAGAGCGCCAACGTCACCCTGCGCAAGCTGTTCGAAACCTTCGCGAACATTCGCCCCATCCGTGAGATCCCCGGGGTGCCGACCCCGTTCACCGGCCGAGGGATCGACCTCGTCGTGGTTCGAGAGAACGTCGAGGATCTCTATGCCGGCATCGAGCACATGCAAACCCCCGACGTCGCTCAGTGCTTGAAGCTCATCTCCCGCTTCGGATGTCAGCGTGTGTCCCGGACAGCGTTGGAACTCGCACGCGCCGAAGGTCGCCACAAGGTAGTCGCCGCGACCAAGGCCAACATCATGAAGTTCACCGAGGGAATGCTGCAGCGTGAGTTCCTCGCTGCAGCAGAGGACTATCCCGATCTGGAAACGGGCCACATTATCGTCGATAACTGCGCTCATCAGCTGGTGATCGCCCCCGAGCAGTTCGACGTCATCGTGACAACGAACATGAACGGCGACATCCTCAGCGACCTCACCAGCGGGCTCGTCGGTGGCCTCGGCTTCGCGCCATCAGCCAATATCGGAACGTCGGTGGCGATGTTCGAAGCAGTCCACGGTTCCGCGCCACAGCTCGAAGGCCTCGACGTAGCGAACCCGACGGCTATCGCCTTGGCTGCCGTGATGATGCTCCGTCATCTCGAGCAGTTCGAGCCGGCAGAGAGGATGGAGCAGGCGATCTTCGCCACCCTCGAGGCTGGCATCCACACCGCCGATGTTCGGGTCGGGGAACCGGTCGGCACCACGGAGTTCACCGACGCCGTCATCGAGCGCATGGGCACGAAGTCCTCGACTCCGTCACGTCCTCACCGGGCTATGCGAATCCCGGTGATCACTCGCGATGATGCGCGCACGGCACCTGATTCTCGAGTTGCCGTGGGCGTCGATGTCTTCATCGAGTCAGCCGACGATCCTGACAAGGTGGCCCAGCAGTTGATCCGGTTGGCGGAGGGAACCCCCTACACCTTGAAGATGATCTCCAACCGCGGGACTGCAGTATGGCCGCGAGCTGGTGGAAACACCGAATGCATTGATCATTTCCGGTGCCGGTTCGTACTCTTCGATCAGGTTCCGGTGAGCCAGGAGGACCTGCTGGACCTGCTGCAACGTATTGGTGGTGTCTACCGCTGGATGCATGTCGAGAAGCTCGAGACGATCGATGACGATCCGGGATTCACCCGAGCCCAGGGTGAGAACTAGGAGGAATGCATGCCGCATTCCCAGACTCAGAGCGGTGAATGCGTGCGGCATGCCCCGTTCCGTGGCGCAAGGGGGATTCATGTCGCGCGATGACTCTCACTCATCGGCGAAGCCGTGGACGCTGCTCACGAGCCATGGACGCATCCTGGTGCTTATCGCGGCGAACCCTGACCTGCGTATCAGGGACCTTGCCGTCCTCGCGGGCATCACCGAGCGTTCGGCTCAGGCGATCGTCACCGACCTCGAAGAGGTCGGCTACATCGAGCGTGTGAAGGTAGGGCGCCGCAATACCTATTCGCTCAACCGGGATCTGCCTTTCCGCCACCCCGCCGAGGCTGATCACACCGTCGGCGAGTTGATTGACCTCTTCGTCGCACCACCGCGACGCCGCTCGCGACCGCGCACCTGATCCCCCGGCCGAGCCGTCATCGACCGGGCCGAGGAATCCAGAATGCCTCCAGGACAACTCTCATGATCGCGGCCCTTATGCGCATCCCACCGCTGGAATCCGGATTCGCCGGATTGGACTGGCTTCGCTGCCCGGAACTGCCCGACAGAACGGTGTCATAGGTTCTATTTGACAGGTAATTTTTTACGGGTATTTTATTACGCATGACACAGACATCGTCCACACCCGCCGTGACCGTCATCCCCGGAGATGGCATCGGACCAGAAGTCGTAGCCGCAACGATGCGCATGGTCGATGCCTCCGGAGCCTCGATCATCTGGGAGGAGGCGCACGCCGGCGCACAAGTTTTCATGAAGGGCATCCCCAGCGGAGTTCCCGAGGAGACCATCGAATCCGTCGATCGCACGCGCATCGTGCTGAAGGGTCCACTCGAGACGCCCGTCGGATTCGGAGAGAAGAGCGCCAACGTCACCCTGCGCAAACTCTTCGAGACCTTCGCGAACATCCGTCCCGTTCGCGAACTCCCGGGCGTGCCCACCCCCTACTCCGGTCGAGGAATCGACCTCGTGGTGATCCGGGAGAACGTAGAAGACCTCTACGCCGGCATCGAGCACATGCAGACGCCAGACGTAGCCCAGTGCTTGAAGCTCATCTCCCGACTCGGGTGTCAGCGGATTTCCCGGACCGCTCTTGAATTCGCGCGCGCTGAGGGACGCACGAGCGTCGCTGCTGCCACGAAGTCGAACATTATGAAATTCACCGAGGGCATGCTGCAACGCGAATTCCTATCAGCCGCCGAGGAGTACCCGGATTTGGAGACATGGCACGTCATCATCGACAACTGTGCCCACCAGCTGGTCAAGGCGCCCGAGCAGTTCGAGGTCATCGTGACCACGAATATGAACGGGGACATCCTGAGCGATCTAACAAGTGCACTCGTCGGTGGACTCGGATTCGCGCCGTCAGCGAATATCGGCAATGGCGTCGCGATCTTCGAGGCCGTTCACGGATCGGCACCGAAATACGCAGGAAAGGATGTCGCCAACCCGAGCGCAGTCGCGCTCTCTGCCGTGATGATGCTTCGGCATCTCAGCCAATTCGACGCCGCGGATCGGATGGAACAGGCCATATTCAAAGCCCTGGAGGACGGAATCCACCCCCAAGACGTCAAGATCGGGGCGCCGGTCGGGACCACGGCATTCACCGATGCGGTGATCGAACGCATGGGACAGACCTCCTCGACTCCGTCCCGCCCGCATCGAGCGCTGCAGGTGCCGGTCATCACCCGAGAGGGGGCCCGCACCGCCCCGGGCTCGAGGATCAAGGAGGGCGCGGATGTCTTCATCGAGTCCACCGACATCCCCGGCCGCATCGCCGAAAAGCTCAATGCCCTCGCTCAGGGCACGCCATACCGGCTCAAGATGATCTCCAACCGGGGGACGGTGGTGTGGCCGAGCACCGGCGGAAGCACCGAATGCATTGATCACTTCCGGTGCCGATTCCTCATCGACGACCAGTCCGCATGGAACCAGGAATCACTCTTAGACCTCCTCAAGCGGGTGAGCGAGCACTACCGCTGGATGCATGTGGAGAAACTGGAGATCATCGACGGGGAACTGGGATTCACCCGCGCCCAGGGCGAGAACTAGGCCCGGTCGACCTCGACCGGGCTGTGGCGCCACATGCTTGGTGTGTCACCCGCTCCGACTCCACGCAGGAGTGGGTGATGCGTCCGATAGCCTGCATTCCGGTCTGATTGTCCGCAGGTACCTGCATGTTCACGATGTGCGACACCTGCACGGCAATCCAGCCCTGGAGGGATGGCCGAGCGGCCGAAGGAGACGGTCTTGAAAACCGTTGAGGCGGTATCCCCGTCTCCGTGGGTTCAAATCCCACTCCCTCCGCCCTCGCCTTTCCTCGGGGAGATCGTGCCCGCTATGGGCCTCATCT
>CAJXYI010000035.1 GCA_913063435.1 uncultured Actinomycetales bacterium
GGCTACTTCGTCGCCCGCGTGTGGGTGACCGAGGGTGTGCGCCCGGGTATCACCGCGCTCAGCCACCACATGGGCCGCTGGCGCACCACCGACGATGCCGGTAGCCGCTGGGTGACCGGCAAGGTCGACATCGGCAAGCTTCCCGACGGTCGCTGGCGCTTGCGCTACAAGGAGGGCGTGCGCCCCTTCGTCAGCGACGATGCTGATTCCACCCGCATCACCTGGGAGGACCCGGGTGTGCACCAGAACCTGGCATTCCCGGTGCACCCGGACACCTGGTCGGGAATGCACTGCTGGCATCAGAAGGTGTCCATCGAACGGGCTCACGACGAGGACAAGTACGGCGATGTCGTCGTCGACACCGAGAAGTCTCGTGCGGTGTATCGCGAGTGGATGTCGTGGACGAAGCCGGGGCCGAGTGCCACGGGTCTGCGCCGGCCACTGTTCATGATGCGCCCGGTGATGCCGCAGGTGAAGGCGTACTACGTCGACGGGCAGATGCCGCAGTCCTGACACCCAACACAGAGCCGACCTGGCAGACTGCGGGGCATGACTCTCATGCCCCGCAGTCGCGTTTCCCGTGGCGTTCTCGCCGTCTCCGCTGCAGCCCTGGCGCTCGGCGTGACCGCCTGCGCACCGAGTGGCCCTAGCGAACCGGTCAACATGATCGGCACATGGACCGGGGAGTACACCTATCCCCTGCCCGACGGAACCGTGGCGACGGCGACCGAGACGATCGTCATCGAGCGCCAGGATGGCGCCAGCGTGTGGGGTTATGAGGAGTGGACGAGCAACGGGCAAACCGATCGCGACGAGCTCGTCGGCCAGATCGGGCTGGGCTTCACGACGTTCGTCCTCACCGAAGAGGAGGGCTTCTTCTCCGGGGTGGTGAACGACGATCGCATGGCGGTGCGTTACATCCGCCTCGGCGAGGCCAACACCACCTTCGAGGTCGAACTCACCCGTAGCGATTCTTCGGGTAATTAGTGCTCGATTCGGGCCACATCTACCCGAAGTATCACCCGGAGTTCATCATCGCGCGGAGCGCGGACCGCTCGACATCGGCGAGCGGCCGCGACGACCGCCCGCCCGCTGCGCGCATCACGTTCACCGTTCGCGAGGTCGCACTGAGCGTGCCACCAGGCAGCCGGATCTCCTCCACGGTCGTGATACTCGACGTTCCCACCGATTCCACCGCGGCGGTGACCAGAACATGGGGAACGCCCCGGGCGATCTCGTGCCGGTAGTCGATATCGACATGGGCGATGACGATGTGGGCGTGCTCCGGACCGAGGCCGGACTCCAGTAGCCGATCGCGAGCCTCTTCCAGATAGTTCAGGTACACCGCGTTGTTGACATGTCCGAGTGCATCGAGATCCACCCACCGCACCGGAATTTCCATCGTGACCGCCACAACGAAGACCCTAATCCCCTACCGGGTCGCGAAAAGAAGGATCCATAGGACGGGAAGTGCGAATAGGCTCAGCGCTGCCATGACAGACAAGACCGAAGACGCGAAGCCCCCGTCCTCCAAGACCTCGCTCGCCCTGCTCGCCCTCGCCATCGGCCAATTCCTCGTCGGCCTCGACCTGAGCGTGATGTCGGTCGCTCTCCCGTCGATCCAGCGGGAGTTCAACGAGGGCATGCTCCAACTGCAGTGGGCCGTGATGGCCTACATGGTCGCCGGTGCCGCGCTCGCCGTGCCCTTCGGTGCGCTCGGCGATCGACTCGGCCGACGCCGGCTGTATCTGTTCGGTGCCGGCGTCTTCGCTGTCGGATCACTGGTCAGCGCGCTGGCTCCGGGAATGATCCCGCTCATCATCGGTCGCGCCCTGCAGGGTGTGGGTTCCGGTGCGATGGGGACCCTGGCCCTGGCCATGCTCGTCGCCGCCGTCCCCCGCGATCAGATCGGCAAACTCATCGGACTGTGGACCGCCGTCACCTCCGGTGCCTCCGCGCTCGGTCCGCTCATCGGCGGTGTCCTCGTCTCCGCACTCGGCTGGCGTTCGGTGTTCGGCATCAACGTGATCCTCATGGCGTTGGTCATTCCACTCGTGATGCGCGAGGTTCCCAATGACACACCCGAGACGAGATCGACGTCCAAGGTCGATGTACTCGGCGCAGCGCTCCTCACCATGTCGATGATCTTCATCGCCGGTGGCTTGAGCCTGCTCGAACACAATCCGTTCAGCAGTCCGGTCGTCTGGGGACCGGTGGTGGTCGGCCTCGTCGTCGTCGCGGCTCTCGTCGCGCAGCAACGCCGCAGCCCGATGCCGCTGACCGACTGGGCAGCGATCAAGGTCGCCCCGATCCCCGCCACGCTGATCCTGCTCGTCATCCTCGGCATGGTGCTCGCCGGTGCGATGCTCCAGCAGACGATGCTGGTCCAGAACGTCCTCGGTTTCACCCCGCTCGTCGCCGGGCTCGTCGCCTTCGGCGCCTCCTTCATGCTCGTCGTGCTCTCGCCCGTCTCACCGTTGGTGATGCGGCGTATCGGTCTGGGGCTGACCAGCGGCCTCGGCCTCGCCCTCACCGCCGCCGGACTGTTCGGGTTGTCCACGATGAGCGAATCGACCGGTCCCTGGTCGGTCGCGCTGTTCCTCGCCATCATGGGCGCCGGTCTAGGCTTCGGCATGCCCTCCGTGAGCGCCGGGGCCATGGAGGCTGTCCCACGCGAATCCACCGGCGCCGTATCGGGCTTCCTCAACCTGATCGGTTCCATCTCGGCCGTGCTCGGCATCGCGGTCGTCGGCGCGATCTCAGCCACCCAGGTGGCGGCTGCATGGCAGGCGACCTCGTCGTCGATCTCCAACGCGGCTGACCTCTCCGATGAGGTCATCTCCGGCGCGATCCCCGAGATCCGCCAGAAAGCCGGCGACCAGGCCGCGAAGATCGCCGGCGAGGCCTATCTGGTCGGGGTCACCGATGCGCTGCGCATCGCCGGCTGGGGGGTTTTGGCTGCCGCGGTCGTTTCGGTGCCGCTCCTGGGTAACCGAGGGCGTCAGTCCAAACCTGCCGAAGGTCTGGTGAGAGACGTGGATCTGACCGAATGAACACGCCGGCCCCTGAGCCGCAGCGCGCACGGTCCCTACCCATCGTGATCGGTGTGACCATCGGCGCGATACTCGGATTCGCGATCGGTGCTGGCGCCTATCTGCTGCTCGATCCCTGGCTGGAATCGAGCAGCAGTCCGCTCCGCGAGATGCAGGGCTTCGCCTTCAACCTCGTCCCCGGCCTCACGTTGATCGGCGGCGGGCTCGGTGCGTGGTGGGGGGTGCGCAGGAACAATCAGCGCGGTGGAGCGGGATCGCAATAGCGTTCCGCCCGATCGACCTGCACCGGATACTCCCACGCGGCGATGGAGTAGTTGGTGAAGTAGTCCTCGCGGAGCAGTTGCCAGATGCGGTCGGCGACCGTTGCGGAAGCCAGAACCTCCACCCGGATGCTGCCGCCTTCGATCTCGCTCATCCCCTGATGCTTCGGACCGCTCCCCCGCGCAGGTGTGATCGTCCAACCACGGGCACCACTTGCCGTGAGCCCCTCCAGCAGACGGGATTCCACGATCGACTCGGCAACGATGGTGATGCAGGTGACGAAACCTCTGGTATCCATCAGCAGTGACCTCCAGTCATAGTCACAGAATGCCTGCCAACCATTCAGCAATGAGCAGATAGAGCGGAATTCCGATGACGAGGTTGAATGGGAACGTGATGCCCAGACTGGCCGTCAGGCTGATGCCCGGGTTGGCTTCGGGCAGAGCCAGACGCACCGCTGCGGGTGCAGCGATGTAGGACGCACTCGCCGTCAGCACACCAAGCACCATCGCGCCGCCGGTGGACATGCCGGCAACCAAGCCACCGACGATGCCCAGCGTCCCGGCCAGAATGGGAAATGCGATGGCGAACACCGGCAGCCCCCACCCAGCCTCGCGCAACGCACCCAGACGCCGACCGGCGAGCACCCCCATTTCCAGCAGGAACAGTGCCAGCACCCCGGTGAAGAGTCCGCCGAAGAACGGCTCGACGCTGGCATAACCGTTGGGGCCGGAGAGATATCCGATCACCAAACCACCGGCGAGGAGCAGGACCGATCGACCCAGCAGAACTTCACGCAGCGCCTCGGACCAACCTCGTTTATCGCCGCCGCTCATCGCTCGACCCGCCAGAAGCAGACCGACGAGGATGCCGGGAATCTCCAGGATCGTCAGCAGCGTCGCGACATAGCCTTCGTAGGAGATGTCGCTAGAGTCGAGGAACACCAGGGCCGCAGTGAATGTCACCAGCGACGTCGAACCGTAATGCGCGGCGAGTGCACCCCGATCCACGGGTCCCAACCGGGTGAGCACCCGCAGGATCACGAATGCCAGCACCGGAACGATCACGCCAAGCACCAAGGTTGCAGCGACGGGTCCGGCGACTTCGGTCAGCGATGACTCTCGGAGGGCGACACCACCCTTGAGTCCGATCGCCAACAGCAGATACATCGACGTTGCCTGATACACCGCGTCAGGCAGGCGCAGATCGGCCTTCAGGCCCGCAGCGAGCACTCCGAGGAGGAACGCCAGGACGGGAACGGAGGCGATGTTCGTCGCTACGAGATCCCAACTCATTGAGGCCAGACTCTCTCAGGCGCAGGAGAACAGGCCCGACCCGGGGTCACCGCTCGATAGCTTCGATGCGGCACTTCCAATCACCGGTCGGAGCCGACACCAGCACGACATCGCCCGCCGATGCCCCACTGAGCGCTCGAGCCAAGGGAGAGTCGATGCTGATCCGTTCGGAATCAACGCTCGCCTCGGCCGGGTGAACAGGGCGAACCCATTCACTCGATCCATCAGGCATCGAGATGCGCACGCGGGCTCCCAGGCAGACTTCGTCGGGGTCTTCGGTCAATTCCAGGGTGTCAGCTTCGGCGAGCAGGCCCTCGAGATCCGCTGCCTCGACGAGCAGCGTTTCGAACAGGGCGACATCGCGCTCATCGCGTTCGGGTCCGATCAGGTGCGGTTGGAGATCGACCATCCGCCGATCCTTGATGTCGTGGAGTCGCTCGGTCAGCAACCGGCGACCTTCATCGGTCAACACGGTCGGGATTCGAGTACGGGCATCCATCACAGGCCTCCACTGTGTCGAGACGCACACGCGTCTGCGGCACAAGGTCTCTGCCCACTCGATACTCACCAGATCTGGCTGATCGAGTCAGATGCCCGGGTGCCGGTGGCGACACCGTGATGACGAACATCTGTTGCCGGGATACTCCCCCTGCAATCCCACAGCCTCGCTGATCCCGACCACTCCCGCAACTCGAACGGCGCCTAAGGCCAACCCGCGGCGACCGCGATGCCGAGCCCGATGAGAAGCAGCCCTGCGATGACCTCCGTCCGCCGCTCCCAGTGCCGCCGCAGATCGTCTCCCACGGTCACGCCGACGAAGGTGAACACCGAGGAGAACACGACAATCGTGCCAGCAAGAGCCAGGGGCGGGATCGACTCCAGGCCCAGACTGAACCCCACCACCAGGTTGTCCGCACTCAATCCTGCTGCGAGCACGATCAGCCCGCGCCAACTGGTCGCCAGGTGCGCCAGCCGCCCATCCGGGTGCCCCCGCCGCAGCACCGAAGCCAGCACGAGTACCCCCAGTCCGATGAGCAGCACGGCACCCAGCCACGGCACTCGATCGGCGATCGCCGTCGCTACCGCCTGCCCGAGGAGCGCACCCAGAAGTGGCACGGTGAATTCGAACGCGGCGAACACCCCGACGATGCGCCAGCGATGATGACCGTGTCCTAAAGCACCGAGCGCGAGCGACGCAGACAGGTTATTCGCCCCGATCACGACCCCGAGCACGATGAGCGTGCCGAGCATCAGCGCCTCCTCGTGCCCGCCCTTTCCCGTCCGCTACTTCTCACCGCGTGGTGACCATCGGAACACCGTCAGCGCCAGCACGAATCCAATGACCGTCCAAGCGATGAGCACCAGTGCTGCGAGTCCCAACTGCCATTCCCCGCCGGCTTCGATGACCTGGGCGCCATCGGGCAGGAACACGAAACGCATCGCCTGGGTGAGCCAGCGCAGCGGGAAGAACGAAGCGAAGGTCTGCATCCACGACGGCAGTTCAGTGAAGACGAAGAACACCCCCGAGGTGAATTGCAAGACCAGCACGATGGGCGCCACGATGGCCGATGCACCCTTGCCCTGCTTGGGTACGACGGAGAATGCGATCCCCAGCAGAGTGCATGAGGCCAGTCCGAGGATGCTCACCCAGGCGAAGGTGAACCACTTGTTGCCACCCGATGGGAGGTCGATCCCGAAGAACAGGATGCCGACGATCAGCAGGATGATGACCTGTGCCACATAGGCGACGAACACCATGCCGGCCTTGCCGATGAAGTACGACGCTTTCGGCATCGGCAGACCCGCCAACCGCTTCAGGGTCGAGTCGTCGCGTTCCATCGGGATGGCGATGGCCAAATTCTGGAATGACGTATAGAGGATTCCTGACGCGATCATTCCCGCGAGGAAATACTGCGAGAACGTGACGTCCTCGAATCCGATCTCCTGATTGGCGAACACCGAACCGAAGATGATCAACAAGATCATCGGCAGCATGAAGTTGAAGATCGCGCTCTCACGATCGCGGAAGAACTGCAGGAGTTCGATCCCGATACGTCGACGGCCGATCGCGAGGGTGCGGTTCACATCGCACCGTCTTCGGTGTCCTGGCGAGCCGCACTATCGCTTGCGATCAAGGACAGGTAGGTCTCCTCGAGGCTGGGCCGGTGCACCTGTAGACCAGGAACCTCACCGTTGAAGCGAGTGGCGAGTTCGGATATGAACCGGGTCGGCTCATCGGTCGCTTCGGATCGTTCTGACCCCGACTCCTCCCATGTCACGAGAGCGCTCGCCTGGGACCGGTTTCCCAGGTTCGCAGGCGTGTCATAGGCCACGACCCGACCGTTCGCGATCACCGCCACCCGGTCGGCGAGGTGCTCGGCCTCCTCGAGGTAGTGGGTGGTCAACAAGATCGTCGTACCCTCGTCTTTGAGCCCGGCGATCAGATCCCAGAACTCTCGGCGGGCTGCCGGATCGAAACCGGTGGTCGGTTCATCGAGGAACAGCACCTCGGGACATCCGACAATGCCCAGCGCCACATCGAGACGCCGACGCTGCCCGCCGGAGAGCTTGCCGTTGCGCGACTTCGCCTTGGCCTGAAGCCCCACGGCCGCGATGACATCATCGGGATCACGCGGGTGAGGGAAGTATCCCGCGAAGTGCTGGACCGCCTCACGCACCGTCAGGTCACCGAGATCTCGGTCGGCCTGCAACACGATGCCCAATCGAGCCCGCCAGTCCATTCCACCGGTGGCCGGATCGACACCCAGGACCCGGGCCGTCCCCGAATCCGCACGGCGATATCCCTCGAGGATCTCCGTTGTCGTGGTCTTGCCCGCACCGTTCGGGCCCAGGAGCGCCAGGCACTCCCCCGTAGCGACAGTGAACGACACATCGGCCACGGCGACGACATCGGCGTACACCTTGCGCAGATGCTCGACCTCGATGGGTTCCACAGCCACCTCCTCGGCGAGAGTAACAACCCACCGAGTCCGGAAACGAAAAGGACCCAGGGGATCAACCCTGGGCCTTTTTCGCTGGTAGCGGGGGCAGGAACCGTCGCCTCGCCACCACGAGGCTCCTCCCAAATCCTGACGCAACACCACAACCAACAAAAAAGACCCAGGGGATCAACCCTGGGCCTTTTTCGCTGGTAGCGGGGGCAGGATTTGAACCTGCGACCTCTGGGTTATGAGCCCAGCGAGCTACCGAACTGCTCCACCCCGCGTCGGAGTAACTCCCCTACTATACGCCTGCCGAGGAATCAGGGGAAAATCGGGTCAGTCGGTGCCGAACTCCATCGCCGCTCGGTCCAACAGCCCCTCGCCCCCGAGGGTCGACTCCGATGCGGGCTCCGGAGTGCTCGCGATCGCCGCTGCTCCCCCCGGCTCCAGATGCCCCACGAGTTCGACATGACCGCCGAGCAGTACACCCTGGCCGGCATACATCTCTAGTTTGGCCCTGGTGTCGGCGATATCCAGATTGCGCATCGTCAACTGTCCGATGCGATCCGCCGGGCCGAAGGCCGCATCCTCCACTCGTTCCATCGACAGTTTGTCCGGGTGATAGCTCAAGGCCGGACCACGTGTGTCGATGATCGAATAATCGTCGCCACGGCGCAGTCGCAGCACCACCTCACCGGTCACCGCCGAGGCAACCCAGCGCTGTAGCGATTCACGCAGCATCAGCGCCTGCGGATCCAGCCAACGTCCCTCGTACAGCAGTCGACCAAGCCGACGACCCTCCGCGTGATAGTTGGCGATCGTGTCCTCGTTATGAATAGCACTGACCAACCGCTCATAGGCGATGAACAGCAGCGCCATCCCCGGCGCCTCATAGATCCCGCGACTCTTGGCCTCGATGATGCGGTTCTCGATCTGATCGGCCATACCCAGCCCGTGCCGGCCGCCGATCGCATTCGCTTCATTGACCAGCGCGACAGCATCGTCGAATTCGACGCCATTCAACGCAACGGGTCGACCCTTCTCGAAGCGGATCGACACGTCCTCCGCAGCGATCTCGACCGTCGGGTCCCAGAAGCGCACGCCCATGATCGGTTCGACGATCTCGATCGACACATCCAGGTGCTCGAGGGTCTTCGCCTCGTGGGTTGCACCCCAGATGTTCGCATCGGTGGAATACGCCTTCTCCGTGCTGTCTCGATAGGGCAGGTCATGCTCGGCCAACCACTGCGACATCTCCGTACGACCGCCGAGTTCATCGACGAACTGCGCATCCAACCACGGCTTGTAGATCCGCAGATCAGGATTAGCCAGCAACCCGTACCGATAGAACCGCTCGATGTCATTGCCCTTATAGGTCGAGCCATCCCCCCAGATGCTCACACCGTCCTCGAGCATCGCTCGCACCAGTAGCGTGCCCGTAACCGCGCGTCCCAGCGGCGTCGTGTTGAAGTACTGACGACCACCGGCACGAATATGGAAAGCACCGCAGGCGATTGCCGCGAGTCCCTCTTCCACCAGTGCCGATCGACAGTCGATCAGGCGCGACGCTTCGGCTCCGTACGCCATCGCTCGGCCCGGTACGGATGCGATATCCGGCTCGTCGTATTGGCCGATATCGGCGGTGTAGGTGAAGGGAATGGCGCCCTTGTCCCGCATCCAGGCGACAGCGACGGAGGTATCCAAACCCCCGGAGAAAGCCAAACCGATCCGTTCGCCGATGGGAAGGGAGGACAGCACCTTGGACATGCGCTGACCCTATCCGCCCCGCGGGATGCTCAGCCGCCCGGCGCCTGCTCCGCGGGAGGCGGTTCCAACGCCCTCACCTGCGCGTCGAGTTTGCGATATCGCTCGCCCACGAGCACCGCGGAGATTCCCAGGACGGCGGAGACGACCAGGGTGAGACCAGACGACACGATCTGCAGCAGCGCACCGCTACCCGCCCCGATCGCGTATCCGATGGGTGCCGCACCGGCCACGATCGCGCGCCACCTGCGACCTTCGGCAGCAAGGTTCAACGTCGACACGAGAGGCCCATTGATCGCCACCGTCTGCACCGCGACTCCCAGCACCCGGACGAGCACGACCGCTTGGATTCCCTGGCTGGCCGCCAGCAGTGCGATCACCCCGTAGCGGACGTCCCCCCTGCTATCGAATCCGACCACGATGATCAAGGCCGCGAAGACGAGCAGCGCAGCCTCGGTGATCAGCGCCTGCTGGCGCACTCGCTGCTCACCGGTATTCCGATCGACAAGCACACGCCGGATGCGCGCCGTGATGAGCACCGCGAGCATGAAGGCCGCCAGGCTCACGATGCTCGGCAGCACTGGATCCCGTTGTTCACCCTGCGTGATTCCCAGGGAGATGATGATGAGGTTGCCGGTCTGGTTGGCGACGAACACGTCGTATCGCAGATAGGCGACGACGTCGATCCCACCACTTGCCGCCGCGAGCAGGAGCACCAGGCTCACGCCGAAGAAGAATCGCTGGTGATACAGCCGGTGCAGGTCGGTGCTCATCGCCCCCACCGTAGCGATCCCGACCCGCGCATCACCTACCGTGGACGTATGAAACGCGGGGGATTGCGCAACAGCACCGGGATCATCACGATCGTCGCAGGTCTCGCCCTAGCGGGCGGGCTCGCTGGATGCGCGCCCGATGCGTCCACTCCCCCACCGCCCCCGACCTCCGGCTCATCGAATCCATCCCCCAACATCGATGCCGGCCTCACCCCACGGGGGCCCACCGTCAGTGGAACCGTCGAGCGGGTCGTGGACGGAGACACCGTACGGGTGGTCGTCGACGGCCAGCGTGAGGACATTAGCGTTCGCCTCATCGGCATCGATACACCAGAGACCGTCGCCCCCGGACGCCCGGTGGAATGCTTCGGTCCCGAAGCCAGCGCGTTCGCCGAGCAGATCCTCGACGGCTCCCGCGTGCTCCTCGAATTCGATCCGACACAGGGTGAGTCCGACCGGTTCGACCGCACCCTGGCCTACGTCTGGGTGGTATCCCCTGCCGGCGAGACCACCTTGTTCAACCTCGCCGCGATCACCGGTGGCTATGCCCGCGAGGCGCAGTACGCCGCACCCTATGCCTGGCAACCGGAGTTCGTTGCTGCTGAATCGGCAGCACGAGCCCAGGGCGTCGGGCAGTGGAGCGCCTGCTAGCGCCCGCTAGGCCACCTGTCCGCCGCCGGTCAGCCGTGCCTCTGCAGCCGCAGCTCGACGCAGCGCCGCCTCGAGGTCGGCCTGCGCCTCGCCGTAGGCCGCGAAGTCACCACGTGCCAGCGCAGAACGACCACGGTCATAGGCCTCCTGGGCCTGACCCAGTGCGATCTGCAACTCCACGAGCGGATCCACATCGGGCTCGGGCCCTGGATCCGGTGTCGGCGTCGGTCCCGGTTCAGGATCGGGGGTCGGCGTGGGATCAGGCCGCGGCGATGGATCGGTATCGAACACAGCCGCCAATGCCTCGTCGAGCGTGTCGGCGAGTGCGACATTCGAGCCGTAGCCGGCCAGCACCTTTCGCAGCAGCGGATAGCCGTCTTGGGCTGCGCGCAGATACACCGGCTCGACATAGAGCAGGCCGTCATTGAACGGCAGCGACAGCAGATTGCCCAGATCGACCTCGGAGCCGCCGCGGCGCAGCAGGGACAGCTGCGAGGCGATCTCAGGGTCCGCCTCGAAGTTGTTCTGGACCTGGGTCGGGCCGGGGATCGTGGTGTTCGACGGCAGTTGCAGCACCCGGATGGTGCCGTAATCAGGTCCCGGCGCTGAGTCCACCGCCATGAACGCCGCAAGAGTGGGGCGTCGCTGCGGCGCGAACGTCGTCGTCAGCGAGAATGCCGGCGCATCGGTGCCGGGCATCTGCAGGGTCAGGTAGTACGGCGGCTGGAACTGCTGGATCGCCTGCGTCGGATCGAAGGGCACGATCCAGAAGTCGGTGCCGTTGTAGAACGTCGCCGGATCCGTGACGTGGTAACGCGTCATGATCGTGCGCTGCACCTTGAACAGATCCTGGGGATAGCGGACGTGCGCTTCGATCTCCGTCGGCATTTCGGAGCGATCCTGCACGATGCCCGGATACACGTTGCGCCAGGTTTGCAGGATCGGATCGGACTCGTCCCAGGCATACAGCGTCACGGTGCCCTCGTAGGCATCGACGGTCGCCTTGACCGAGTTGCGCATGTAGTTCAGATCATCGCGCGGGCCGAGCGCTGCCGACCCCGTACGGACGGTGATCGAGTCGCTGGTCGCCTCCGACAGCGAGACTCGTGACGAGAACGGATAGTCGTTCGACGTCGTGAAACCGTCGACCAGCCACACGATGCGTCCGTCGACCACGGCAGGGTAGGGATCCTGGTCGAGCGTCAGCCAGGGGGCGACCTTCTGCACGCGGGTCAGTGGATCGCGATCCCACAGGATGCGCGACTCCGGGTTGATCAGGTCCGTGAGCAGGATGTTGGTGTCCTGGAACTTCGTCGCGAACACGATCCGCTGGAACAGCGAGCCGATGGGCGAACCACCACTTCCCGTGTAGGTGTTGTTGATCTGACCCGTGGGGCTGGCATCATCGGGGTAGTCCAGTTCGATCGGCGGCGCACCTTCGGGAGCACCGACGATGGAGAACTCCGGGGACAACTCGCCGAAATAGATGCGCGGCTGAGTGATTCCCAAGATCCCCTCGGGCGGGATGTCCAACTCGAAGAAGTCCGGATTGCCATTGGACAGTGCCGTGTTGTCATAGGCGGCGACGAATCCGAAACCGTGGGTGTACACCGCGTGGTTGTTCGCCCAGTTCTGCTGATTGACCGGGATCGAATTGACGTCGATCTCCCGCAGCGCGACCACAGCGCCGCGCAGGTCATCGTCGAGGTCATAGCGATCCACATCGAGTTTGTCGGTGAAGGAGTAGTACGAACGGATCTGCTGCAACTGGTTGAACGTGGTGGACACGAGCGCTGGATCCAGCAGCCGGATGTTGTCCAGTGTTCCCGCGCTAGCATCGAGGACCTCCTCGGTGGGTGGGCTGACCGAGCCGGGGTAGTCCTGCACCTGCGCATCGGCGATGCCGTAGGCGTCGCGGGTTGCGGCGATGTTGTTGGCGATGAAGGGCTGCTCGCGAACGAGTTCGCTCGGGCGGACCTGGAACTGCTGCACGATCGCCGGATAGATCCCGCCGATGATGATCGAGGTGAGGATCAGCAGGCCGAGTCCGATCGCCGGCAGAATCCAATTGCGGACGAACATGTTGACCACGAACAACGCAGCAACCAGGAGGGCGACGAAGGTGAGGATCGTCAGAGCCGGAAGAACCGCGTTGGCATCGACATAGGTCAACCCGGTGAATCCTTGAACCAACGCTTCGCTCTTGATCGCCAACCCGAATCGGTCCAACCAGTAGGCGGCTGCCTTCAGCACCAGGAAGATCGCGACGAGTGCTGACAGGTGGACCTGTGCGGCCGCACTGGCGCGGTCACCTTTCGGCTGCAGGCGGAGTCCGCCGTACAGGTAGTACACGGCGATGGCGAGCAGGATGGACAGGATGATCGCTGCGAACGCGAAACCGAGCACGAAACGCAGGAACGGATAGGTGAAGGTGTAGAACGCCACGTCGAGGCCGAACTGAGGATCGGTGATCCCGAATTCGGCACCGTTCATCCATCGCTGGAACGTTCCCCATTCCGCAGACGCGGTGATACCAGTCAGCAGGCCGATCAGCAGGGGAATGATGATCAGAGCCGGGATCTTGAACGGCTCCAGCGTCATGCGGTAGCGCTCCAGGCTGGCCTGCTCGGGCGTCAAAGTGGCGACCTTCGGTCGCATCCGGTACGCCAGCCACATCGTCCCGCCCACGAGGAAAGCCATGGTGAGGCCGAACGCGAAGAACATGATGATGCGCGTGGTCAAGGTGACGGTGTACACACTGGTCGCCTCGACCGAGTCGTACCACAGCCAGTCGGTGTAGAAACCGGTGAAGATCACGAAGCCGATGACGATTGCGACGAGGACGATGATCGTGGGCAGCAGCACCCGACCTCGTCGTGGGGTCGCAGAACTCGGGGCAGGCGTGGCAGTGGTCACCATTCCAACTTACGTCACGAAAGCCGCGGTTACCCGGCGGGGCAGGACACCAGCCCCTCGCCAGCCTGCCAGCGCTCCAGTGCGACGAGTGCCTCGTCGAGGCTGGACACGGGAACGACGGTGAGGCCCTCGGGGATGTGCCCCTGCGCCTCGTCGCAGTGTTCACGGGGCATGAGGAACAGCGTCGCTCCAGCACCACGAGCGCCGGCGAGCTTCTGCCGGATACCGCCGATCGGCCCCACCACCCCATTCGGATCGATGGTCCCGGTCCCGGCGACGAAGCCGCCACCGGTCAACGACTGCGGCGTGAGCTTGTCCACGATGGCGAGGGCGAACATCATCCCCGCGCTCGGACCGCCGACATCGGTCAGGGTGAACTCGATCGGAAACTCGGCTGAGTACAGCAATCCGATGGTGATGCCGACATAGGGCAACTGCGGATCATCCGGATTCGGCGCACTCACCACCTCGACGTCGACCTCCTCGCCGTCACGGAGCACGGTGAAGGTGAGGGAGGCGCCGATGGATTTGGCACGCACCGCGTCACCGACCTGAGCGGGAGTCGTGACCGGTTGACCGTCGACGGCGAGGAGTTGCTCTCCTGCGCGCAGCAGTCCATCGGCGGGTGCCCCCACCACCACCGATGTGATCACCGGATCCGCGATGACAGGCCTCTCCAACGCCTGCATGGCAGCCGCGATGGCATAGGACTGCGATGTGGAGAACAACACCGCGTTGCGCTGTCGAACCTCGTCACCGGTGACATCGTCGGGATAGAGGAGCTCCCGGGGCAGCACTGCCTGATCGGAATTCACCCAGGCGGCTAATGCCTGATAGATCGTCAACGGGCTGCGCGGCGCACCCGATTCGCGCACCGTCGTCATATCGAGGTGACCGTCGGTGGGGAAGACCTCCGTATCGGAGATCTCAACCAGCGGAACGTCATTGACCTCACCGATGGTGTTGAAGGTCGGCCCCGGTGACACCACGATGAACGGCACCGGCAGTAGCGCGGCAACAGCGGCAAGCACGATCACCACGCCGAGGGATACCAGTGCGGTGCGAGCGCGGGTCGACAACCGCCGCCAGCCACGCGGGCTCGACGCCGACTGGGGCTGGGGACGCAGTTCCGTCACGCGGGCTGATTGCCCCGCGAAGGCGGTGTGGCATTTCCGCGATAGCGACGCTGCGCGAATCCATCATTCACGCGTCGGCCTCGAGTGCGGGCTGTGGGCTGAGCCGATTCACGCGGAACGGGTCGACCCATCGCGGCATTGAATCGAGCCTGGTTGCTGATCGAGGTGTGTACATCCACGGCGCGCTCGGGTCGACTACGCCACGCCGCCCAGGCTAGGGCGAGCAGGGTCGCCCCAAGCGGGATCAACCACCACAGCAGAGCCGACACGATGTGCACACCTTCCGTTCGCGGGATGAGGCCGGTTACGGTGCCAGGGTCACCACGGCCTTCACCTGCGCACAGGATACGCCCGATCCCCTGACCAGTCCTCCCGGCCATCGAACCCCCGGCTTAGTGCCGGTGCCGAGCCGGTGCCCACTCATCGTCCAGGCGTTACCGTGGGGGGTATGACCAACCCCTTCGACTTCCAGGCCCTCGGTGCGATGCTCCAGCAACTCGGCGCCATGATGCAGTCGGGGGGTGCAGCCAGCGGCCCGGTCAACTGGGAGTTGGCCATCAGCACCGCTCGCCAGGGGGTAGCCGCCGTGGGCGACCCGGGGGTGAGCCCCGCGGATGAGGCTGCTACCAGCGCTGCGGTCGACCTCGCAGAAACCTGGCTGGATGACACCACCGACTTCCCACGCGCGGCGACGTCGTCGGCGAGTTGGAGCCGCTCGGGCTGGCTCGAGGAGACACTGCCGGCGTGGCAGGGCATCGTCGGTCCGATCGCCGAGCATGTGCAGGCGGTGACCTCCAGCGGACTGCCCTCCGGTGATCTGTCGAATGTCGAACTCCCCGAACAGTTGCGTGATGCCTTCCCCGGCGGCATCCCTCCCGAGGCGATGTCGATGCTGGGTCCGATCATGGGAATGGCCCAGCAGATGGGGGCCAGCATGTTCGGCATGCAGGTCGGCCAGGGCCTGGGTGCCTTAGCCGGTGACGTGCTGTGCTCCTCCGATATCGGCATTCCGCTGACCAGCGACCATGTGCCCACGCTGGTGCCGGCGAATATCGCTGCGTTCACCGAGGACCTGAGCATCGATGCCGATCAGGTCCGGCTCTATCTGGCGCTGCGCGAAGCAGCACATCAGCGCCTGTTCGCCCACGTGCCGTGGCTGCGCGCACGATTGCAGGGCGCCATCGACGACTATGCCCGCGGGATCCGCCTGGACACCGAACGACTCACCGAGGCGATGGGATCGCTCGACCCCACAGCACTGAGCGATCCGAATCGCCTGAGTGAGCTCCTAGGCGAGGACGCGTTCACGCCCGAGGACACCCCCGAGCAGGCCGCGGCGCTGTCTCGGCTGGAGACCCTGCTGGCCCTCGTCGAAGGGTGGGTCGACGATGTCGTGAGCCTCGCCGGGGACGCCCGGCTGCCCGCATCGGTGGCTCTCGCCGAAACGATGCGCCGCCGTCGCGCTGCGGGGGGGCCGGCGGAGAAGACCTTCGCCTCCCTGATCGGATTGGAGCTACGCCCCCGTGCGCTGAGGGAAGCCGCGACGGTGTGGCGGCTGCTACGCGAGACCAACGGTGTGAGTGCGCGCGACGCCCTGTGGAACCACCCCGACCTGCTGCCCACCCATGACGACCTCGCCGACCCCGAGGCATTCGTTCAGCGGGCGTCGGCAGGCGCTGAACTCGACGCTGATCTGAACGCCGAACTCGAGGCGATGAGCGATGACACCGGCGATGACGGAAACGGTGCTGACAGCGACGATGACGGCAACCGCGCCTGATCTGCACGCCGATGCCCACGCGGTGTTGACGCGGTGGCGCGCCCAGGATCTCGAACAGAACGCGCTGCGGCTGGCCTATCTGGAGCACCTGGATCGCCATGTCGATGCCATGTGGCGAACGTGCCGGGCCGGGCACCTGACCTCGAGTGCCCTCATCGTCGATCCCACGGCCGGACAGGTGCTGTTGACCCTGCACCCGGGGGTCGGTCGGTGGTTGCAGACCGGGGGCCATTGCGAGCCTGACGACACCGACCTCATCTCAGCGGCCGAACGCGAAGCACGCGAGGAAAGCGGCGTCGAGCAGGTGTCGGTGCACTCCGACCCGCTGCGACTCGACCGCCACCGGGTGTCCTGCCGAGGTGACGATGGACAGCGCACCCTGCTCGATCACCTCGATGTGCAGTGGTTGGCACTGGCCGATGCCCGCACGGCCCCCGTTCGCAGTGACGAGTCACTCGATCTGCGGTGGTGGCCCTGGGATGGGCTGCCCGATGGGCCCACCGGTGCGGATGCATCCGTGCGAGCCCTGGTGGCTGCAGCGCGCCGGCGGCTCGACAACTGAGTCCTGCCCCGACGTGAGCCCCCATCGGGGCAGGGAAATTCTTTCCCACAGTCGGTGGACAGCGATCCTCCACGTCAGCACACCGTCGAGCCCGATCCTCAGCAGTTGTCCCCACCTGGATCCACCGACTATCCACCGCTGTGCGGCTCGTTGTCACCAGGCTGTGAACACCTTGTCCACATGGCTGGCGAAATCCGTGAACGAACGTGATTGACCGCGCCGGGATCCACCCCCTACCGTCGTGCGCTGGCCCCCGGGATAACGGATGCGTGCACGCAAGGGGAAGTCGTGCACATATCGCGAGCCCCCGGGGGCTTTCCCTTGCCCCGCAGCGATTTTCACCCGCGCATCACACGAGGGGTGCATCAGCGTCCGGTGAAGCGTGGTTCGCGTCGTTCCTGCGCTGCGGCCAGACCCTCGGCCAGGTCGTAGGTGGCCAGCGTGACCGCCTGGACGACACCCTCGGTGCGCAGGGCGTCATCGAGATCGGTCGGTGGATGGGCCAGGGTCGCGCGGGTCAATCGGGTGGCGATCGGTGCGCTCGCGGCGATCCCGTGGGCCATCGCGAGCGCTTCGGTGACCAGGTCGTCATCGGCGACCACCCGCGACACGATGCCCAGCCGGGCCATCTCCTCGGCGTCGATCCGCCGGCCGGTCAGCAGCAGATCCCGTGCGGCGCGCAGCCCCACCACCGACGGCAGCAGATACGAGATGCCCATCCCCGGATGCAGCCCCAGCCGGGTGAACGGCACCGAGAACGCCGCCCGCTGCGCACCGATGGCCAGGTCGCAGGCCAGCACGATGGCCGCACCGGCACCGACCGCGACCCCGTTGACCGCCGCGATGCTCGGCACGCTCAATTCCCGAAGACCCAGCCAGGTGGCATAGAACGGCAGCATCCGATCACGCAGATCGGCGACACTCGCCCCGGGCTCGGCACCGATCCAGCCGAGATCTCCGCCGGCACAGAACGCCGAACCCTCCCCGGTGAACACCACGCAGCTCAACTCCCCCGCCCGGTCCCGCTCGCGCAGGTGCGCCACGGCATGGGAGAAGGCCTCGGTCATGTCGGTGCTCATCGCATTGCGCCGCTGCGGATCGCGCAGCGTGAGCACGACTACACCCCCTCCGTGATCGGACACCCGGACCAGACCGGTCACACCAAAATCGACATATGTGGGCAATTGGGACATGACACGCCTCCTCGGGGGCTCCGGGTGCGCCGATCGGTGCACCGGCTGTCCTAGGGTGTCAGCGGGCCGCCGCGGGCGGACCCCCG
This sequence comes from uncultured Actinomycetales bacterium, assembly GCA_913063435.1. Classification (GTDB taxonomy): domain Bacteria; phylum Actinomycetota; class Actinomycetes; order S36-B12; family S36-B12; genus M55B157. The sequence continues at coordinate 18,413 of CAJXYI010000035.1, forward strand.
GGTGGCACACCCGGCTGCCCCGGCGAAGGCACCCACCCAGGGTGTCGGACCAGCGAACGGAAAGGTTGGCCATGGCCGAGTCATACACAGGCGAGGCGTACTGCGTGAAGTGCAAGGAGAAGCGCGAGTTCACCGGAAATGTCGAAGAGACCAACGGTCGACGCTTCGCCAAGGGCATCTGCCCGGTTTGCGGCACCAAGGTGACCCGCATCCTGGGCAAGGCCTGAGCACACGCGGTACACCCAGCACAGCGCGCGGGATCGGCGTAGCCTCACGGCTCGTGGATTCCCGACAGTCGAATAGTCCAGACGTCCTCGACGGCGTCGATCCCCGACAGGTGGTCGACGCCGTCGAGCGCGTTATGGCCATCCCCTCCATCGGCGGCACCCCCGCTGAGATCACCGTCCAGGAGTTCTTCGCCCAGGCCTGGACCGATGACGGATTCGACGTCGACACCTGGCCCCTCGATCTACCCGAGCTCACCGGACGCGCCGACTTCCCCGGGATGGAGGTCGACCGCTCCGCGGGACTGGGAGTCCTCGCCCGAATCCCCGGTGCCGGCCCGGGTCCGGCGACGTTGCTCCTCGGCCATACCGATGTCGTCCCACCCGGTGATCTCGCGGCCTGGCACACCGATCCGTTCACCCCCGTCGTGACCGACGGCCGCATCATCGGTCGCGGCACCACCGACATGAAGGCGGGCTTGGTCGCCGCGTGGTTCGCCGCTCGCGCCGTGCACACCGCAGGGGTCGCGCTTGCCGGGGACATCTACCTCGCTGCCGTCAGCGGTGAGGAGGACGGCGGATTGGGCGCATACGCGCTGCTCGATCGCCTGGCCATCCGCGGCATCGATATCGCCCGCTGCATCATCCCCGAACCCACCGATTTGGACATCGTGCCCGCCAATGGCGGCGCGCTGACGTTCCGACTGATCGTGCACGGCGCGGCCACCCACGCCTCACGACGCAGCGAAGGAGTCAGCGCGATCGAGAAGTTCGCGGTCGCACTCGCGGCCCTCACCGAACTCGAAGCGGTGCGCAATATCGATGTCGACCCGCTGATGCAGCGCTGGGATATCGCCTATCCCCTGTCCATCGGCACCGTGCAGGCCGGGGACTGGGCCTCGACCGTGCCGGATCTGTGCGTGGCCGAGGGGCGCTTGGGCGTCGCCTTGGATGAAACACCCGAGCAGGCGCGCGCAGCCCTCGAGCACGCCGTCGCAGCGCTCGCCGACACTGATCCCTGGTTGGCCGAGCACCCGATCGAGGTGCAGTGGTGGGGCGGGCAGTTCGCCCCCGGACGCACCGATCCGACCCATCCCCTGGTGACGTCGATCGCGGCCACCCACGAGCGGGTCACGGGTCGGGCACCGGCGATCTATGGCGGGCCCTATGGCTCGGATCTGCGACTACTGGTCGGCGCGGGGATCCCGACGCTGCAGTACGGGCCCGGGGATTCCGCAGTCGCCCATGCCCCGAACGAGTGGGTGAGCATCGACGATGTGCTCACCTGCACCCGCACCATCGCGGGCTGGCTCACCTGACGGGGAGATGCACCGACTGTGGATGAATTCGGCGGGGTGGGCGCTGGCAGTGCAAGGGTGAGCCATGCACGATCACGCACCTCCTCACCGGCCCCCGCTTCCCCACCGGCCCTGGCTGCGCCGGGATACCCCGATCCTGTGGCGTACGGCTCGCACAATCCAAGTCGGCGACGCCGATCGCACGGTACTCATCAGCGATCTGCCCCGTGATGTCCTGCTGTGGGCTCGCAGCCTGCGCGGAGATCGCACCCTCGATGAATGCCTGGCTGCATGCCCTGATGTCGATTCCGGTCGCACGATGCTGCAGGCGTTGCGCATGGCCGGAGCACTCGACGACGCAGCACGCACATCGCACACCACCGCCCTTCTGCCACGCGCGCTGCGAGACCGCGATCATCGACACGCGGCCGCAGCACGACTGGCCTATGACGATGAGCGTGCGCATCTCGCGGTGGATGCGAGGGCGTTGGCACGCATCGGTATCTTCGGTCAGGGACCACTCGCCCAGGCGATACGGATCTCGTTGCGGCAGAGCGGAATCGGCCATGTGATCGACATGACCCCGCCCTCGTCTGCAGCGCGCATCGGCCGCTTACAGGCTGCCGAGATCGACCTGTTCGTGCTTGCGCACACCTGGCATCCGGATTCATTCGACGACGCCGGATGCCTCGCTCTGGATGTACCCCACCTTCCGGCAGCCGCCTGGGGCACCCGCGGCATCGTCGGTCCGCTGGTAGTTCCCGGACGCACACCCTGCCTACGATGCGGACTGTTGCGCGCACAGGATGGCGATTCGGCATTCGCCACGCTGCACCTGCAGCGCAGCCATGCCAAGCCCGACATCATGGCGATCGATACCGCGCTGGCTCTGGCAGTCGCCGCGCACACGGCGATCGCCGTATGCGCCTGGGTGGAATCACTCGGGGAGGAACAGTCGGCCTCTGGTGGATCGCATCGCCTGCGACTGATGATGCCGCGCGGGACTGTCACCTACGAGAAGTTCCCCGCACATCCCCTGTGCGGCTGCGGATGGCGGGATGAGCAAGCGGCGTAAACCGCCATCGCTCGCGCTCAGAAACTGACGAACGTCTCGATCTCGTCGAGGCTGGCCCGGATGCACTCGGGGCAGGTCCGGCTGATGCGGCCCCGCTCGTGGGAATAGCCCCAGGTCGCCGGTGCGATGCCCAGCCCCCCGATCTGCCCGCAATCGCTGCAGCAGACGGTGATCGCCGCGATATCGAGGTCACTCGAGTCGACGGCGGCTGTGACATCTTTCACACGGTCCATGATGGCCATGTCACGACTATATCTCAACTATGTCGCAGATGACACGCTTTGCCGTCTCAGGATTCCCTGGGAAACCCCGAATCCCCGGGGTCGGCGATCAGGGCCAGCAGGGCCTCGCCGTAACGGGTGAGCTTGTCCGGTCCGATCCCGCTGATGGCCGCCAGTGATTCGATATCGGCGGGCCGCTGCTCGGCCAGGGCCTCCACGGTGGCATCGGTGAGTACGACGTAGGCCGGCACTGCTCGTTCACGCGATTGCGCGAGGCGCCAGGCTTTGAGCGCTTCGACGAGGGCTTCGTCGGCTGTGCCCGGACAGGTCCGGCATCGTCCGCGTGCCCGCTCAGCGGGGGTGACCAGGGCTTTCGCGCACACCCGGCACGTCGCCGGGCCTCGGCGGCGAGCCCGATCGGTGCCCGACTTGGCTCGTGCTGGGCTGGCCACCGAGCCAGGGAACGCATCGTCGAGGAACCGACTCGCTCGACGCTCCCGCCCACCGGGTTGGCGCGCCCGCGCCCAGGTCACCACGAGCCGCTCCTGCGCACGGGTCAGCGCGACATAGAACAACCGCCGTTCCTCGGCCAGGGCAGCGGGCGAATCGGCCTGCCCGTGCGGGAAGCCGCCCTCGTTCATGCCGGCGACGAACACCACCTGCCACTGCAGGCCTTTGGCCGCGTGCACCGTGGTCAGGGTGACCGCATCGGCCGTCGGTGCGTGCTGTGCGGATTGGCGTCGATCGAGCTCGTCGATCAATCCGGCCAGGTCGGTGCCGTCGGGCATACCCGCAGCGAGTGCGTGCAGGCTGGCCAGGGATTCCCAGCGTTGACGCACCGGACCGGTGCCCCGCGGCGGCTCCGGGGTGAAGCCCATGACGGCGAGAACAGCGGCGACCTGCTCGGGCAGCGTGCCATCGTGGGATTCCCCTGATCGTGCGGCACCCCGCAACCGGGTGATCCCCTCGCGCACCTCACCGCGATCGAAGAACCGCTCCCCACCGCGCACCACGACAGGCAATCCCCGCTCAGCGAAAGCCTCTTCCAGTGCGGGAAGAGTGGCGTTGATGCGCACGAGCACCGCGATGTCGCCGGCGGGTGTGCCCGATGCGATCAGATCTCGGGCCAGATCGGCGATGCCGGCAGCCTCGGCCGGTTCATCCGGATAGGCGATGACTTCGGGTTTCAGCCCGTCCCCGCGTGTCGGTACCAGGGCGCCGGTAGGTGAATCCAGTTGCGCCAGAACGGAGTTGGCCACCTCGACGATCGGCGCCCGGCTGCGATAGTTGCGCACCAGTCGCACCTGTGTGGTGCCGGTGAATCGAGCCGCGAATCCGCGCAGGAACGCGTCATCGGCTCCGGCGAAGGTATAGATCGTCTGCGCGCTGTCGCCCACGACGCACACATCATCACGCTCACCGAGCCACAGTCGCAGCAGTCGATCCTGGATCGCACTGACGTCCTGGAATTCATCGACGGTGAAATGTCGATAGGTGCCACGCACCTCGTCAGCGATATCGGGCCGATCATCGAGGATCGCGACAGTGAGCAGCAGCACGTCATCGAAGTCGATGACACCCTTCTCAGATTTGATGTCCTCATAACTCGTGAAGACCCGCGCGATATCAGCGGCATCGAGTGCGGTGTCGCGGCGGTGAGTCGACGCGAGCGCGACATATCCATCGGCGAGGGTGTTGGACTGCTTGGCCCAGGTGATCTCGCCGATCAGTTCGCGCACCACCGCCGCATTGCTCGCCACCTGCGCGCGCGCTGCGGCCTCACCCACCAGTGGCGCGATGCGCCCAGCGACCTCAGGGATGCTCCCACCGATCGCGCGCGGCCAGAAGTAGCGCAGTTGTCGCAGTGCCGCGGCATGGAAGGTCCGGGCCTGCACGCCCTCCACGCCCAGGGTGGCCAACCGGTCGCGCATCTCGCCTGCAGCTCGATTGGTGAAGGTGACGGCGAGGGTGTGCCGGGGGTCGTGCGCGCCGGTGTGCGCGGCATAGGCGATGCGGTGGGTGATCGCCGTGGTCTTGCCCGTCCCTGCCCCGGCCCACACCACGACCGGCCCCTCGACCGCGAGCGCGACGGCACGCTGCTCGTCGTCGAGGGGGTCGAGGATCGGATCGGTCACGCCCCGCATCGTGTCAGGTCAGCCCGACATCCCCGACCGGCATCCGGGCCGAGGTGGCGCGCCTACTGCTACTCCTCCACAATCGAGCCCGTGACCGATGCGACCCCTCACCCGCCTGAGCATCCCGCCGTGACCATGTTCACCACCTCGTGGTGTGGGTTCTGCTTCCGCCTGAAAGCCCAGATGGACCGCGCAGGCATCGCGGTGCGCGAGGTCGACATCGAGGCCGATGATGAGGCCGCGGCCTTCGTGGGCAGCGTCAACGACGGCAACCACACCGTGCCGACGCTGTTGTTCACCGACGGTTCCACGCTGACCAATCCCTCGATCGGAGCGGTCGAGAAGCATCTCGCCGAAATCGGCTGACCGGCTAGGGCCGACCCCATTCACCGGGGATCTCGCCGCCGAACCAGCGCTCGATCAGTTTGCGCGCGATCGACACCGCTGGCGGCACGGCCGTCGCGCCGGCTTCGCATTCGGCACGCAACTCATCGCGGGTGAACCACCGGGCCTCGACGATCTCGGTCTCGTCCACGGTGATGTCGGTGCTCGTGGCGTGCGCGTGATAGCCCAGCATCAGTGAGCACGGGAACGGCCACGGCTGGCTCCCCAGATAGGTGACCTCATCGACGACGACACCGGACTCTTCGGCGAGTTCGCGGCGCACCGCCGCCTCGGCGGATTCCCCCGCTTCGACGAAACCGGCGAGGGTGGAGAACCAGCCCGGCTGCCATTCTGCCCGTCGGCCCAGCAGCGCTCGATCATCATCATCGATAGCGAGCATGATCACCGCGGGATCGGTGCGTGGATAGTGCTCGGCCGCACACGATGTGCAGCGACGGATCCAGCCGGCATTGCCGATGACGGTCGAATCCCCGCAGCGTGCACAGCGCGGATGATTGCCATGCCAGTTGTCCAAGGCCACCGACGCGACCGCGAGGCCGGCATCACGATCGGACAGTCCGACCCCGTACTGGCGCAGATCACCCCAGGTGATCGCTGAGGGCACACCCTCGTCGTCATCGGGGCCGACTCGGGCAGCGAAGTACGCCACACCGGCACCATCGACTCCGAGGAAGAGTCTTTCCGCGGAAACATCCACCTCATCCGGTCCCACCCACAGCAGGTCTGCATCCGCGGTCAGCGGAAAGCGCGCGCGATTGACCCGCAGGACGCGGGTAGTCGGATTCGACCACGCACCTAGCAGCCAGGCGTCATCACCGCGTCGATGCTCGGCACGATCGGTCGTGGCTCGGGCCAGAGTCAGATTGCCCAGCAGGGATTCGATGCTCCCGCTCGCACTCACGTGCTCACCCTAGTGCGCGTCGCCCGAACTCCCCGCGGTGTCCATGACACGATGACGCCCGTGGGTGTGTTCATTCGCCAGTTGACCGGCATTCGCGCCGTCGCCGCGATCTGGGTGCTCTTCTACCACCTGCAAGGACCCCTCGACACGCTCGGCGTGATGAGCATCCCGGTGGTGTCGGATGTCATCCGCGTGGGTCGACTCGGCGTCGACCTGTTCTTCGCACTGTCGGGATTCATCCTCACCCACACCTATCTGACCCGACTCGGTGGCGGCCTGCAGACGCGGGCATCCTTGGAGTTCTGGTGGCTGCGACTTGCCCGCATCTATCCGGTGCACTTCGTGATGCTCAACATCGCCGGATTGGCCATCGTCGCGCAGACGCTGATCACCGGGGATGAACGCGAAAGGCCCTGGCTGAACGTCTGGGACTACATCCGCAACCTACTGCTCATCCAGGAATGGGGCCCCCACCCCGATCGAGGCTGGAACGTCGTGGCGTGGTCGCTGTCGATGGAGTGGCTGGCCTATCTGCTGTTCCCGCTCCT
>CAJXYI010000036.1 GCA_913063435.1 uncultured Actinomycetales bacterium
GTCTGAGTTACCTGAATGGTCGCTAACTCGGTGCGTTAGCGACCATTCAGGTAACTCAGACGTGGCGGAGGGGGCATAGTTGGGGGTGCTTCCCCCGGAGCAACGTCGAGGAGAATGCCATGGGGTACACCCGCAAGGCCTTACATAGGAATGGTTTGCGCACCACGATCATCGCCGGTCTGGCCGGTATCGCCCTGACCCTGGCCGCCTGCGGCGGGGGTGGGAGCAGCAGCGGCGACGCTCAGATGGTGTGCGACGAACTCGCCGCCGGGACCGCGCCGTTCGACATCTGGCAGTCGATGCGTGACGCCTACCCGACCCAGGGTGACTGGGCGGCAGCCGCCAAGGACTGGACGTCGAGCACCTGCCCGGATCAGCTGGCCAGCAACGAGCAGCTGCGCAACATCCTGTCCAATAACGGCATCGACCCGGATAGCTGATCGCCTACCGGATGATGATCCGGGGCGACTGAACGCTGCCGTCGACGGTCTTGAAGATGATGTAGATCTTCTTGCCCGTACGCCGCTGCCAATCGAAGGTGCCATCCGCGGCAACCGTCCGTCGGGCCACGCCGTCGGAGTACTCCGGCTGGCCACGGAACTTGTAGCGCGGCATGACCGTTGCGCCCACGAGCCCGGTGGTCGTTCCGTTCACGATGATGCCGCGCTTGCCACGCACCTCACCGCGCGTTCCCGAGATGAGGATGGACTCGGCCCCCGGATCAGGGCCCGGGTCAGGGCCGGGATCAGGGCCGGGATCAGGGCCCGGATCAGGATCGGGACCGGGATCGACGGGGATGGTCACCGGAGCCGACCGCACACTCCGGGCAACCTCACCGCTGGCGCTCGTGGTGTTCACCGAGAATTCGTACGACAGCCCCTCCGTGAGGTTTTGTGGATCGGTGCCGATCGGGAAGGTGCACTCGGTCGCGATGGCACTCGCCTGGCATCGGGCCCAGATCCCCGGCCGGTCGGTGCGCCAGGCGAGCACCTCGTTCGCCGTGATCGTCGTTCCCACCGCCTGAGCAGAATTCGTCCACGTCACGCGCAACGAGTTTTCGTCGAGCACTTCACCCGAGACGTTCGTCGCCGCCACCGGCGGGGCAGTCGGAGCCATCCACCGGGTGAAGAGGGACATCTTGTTGTCCGCTAGGGCGACCCACGCGGCGAGCAGCGAACCGTTGTCGAGGGCCACCGCATCAGCGGTGGTGATGCCGAAGGGGGCAGCAGTTCCCACGATGCTGCCGAGCTTCGTGATGCTCGTCCCGTCCGGGCTCTCGGAGTAGGTGGCACTCATGAGCTGGGGAGCCTCACCCGGCCCGTTCACAAGGGACTGTACCGCCCAGGGCAGCCCTTCGCTGTCGACGCCCGTCACCCTGGCGGCATTGGGACCTTGCTGCAGCCCCGTGAACATGGACTGGAGCACTCCGCCGGCAGGATTCTGAACAGAACGTGCCCGCGAGTAGGTCCTCTCATAGACACCCTCTTCGAGTTTGTTGTAGAAGTACGTCTTCTCGGAGGGACTGGTCACCTCGACGGAGAGCCACCGCAGATCCTCGGTCGGCCCTTGAATGAAGTCAGCTGGCTCCCAATTGTTCGTGGGTACTGCACTGTTCCTCGCCTTGAGTGCACCGGACGCGGCATCCTGGACGAACAGCGAGACATACCCTGACGCATCACCGTCGATATCCCACTGCGTGACCGGCTGGCCGTCGTAGAGATCCACGGAGTTGTCGAAATCCTCGGCTCCAAATCCCCTGTAGGCACCACGCAAAGTGAGCGTGCCGTCATTCACATTGCGCTGCTCCCACACGACAAGTGCGCGTCCATCCGAACCCACCACGATGCGCGGCGACCCGCTAGTGGCGCCGGCGGCCAAGAATTGCCCCCCCAGATTCAAGCCATCGAAAACCCTCGTCCAGATCCGGGTCTCGTCAAGGACTTTGTCCGCGTAGACCATGGTGATCACCCCGGAATCGGAGATTCCGAGGTCATAGCCTGCGGCTGTGAGGATCCCCGACACCCGAAAGGTATAGGGCCCGTTACCGGGGCCATAGAAGTATGAGACTCGAAGGCTCGATTCGGTGTCACTCTCGCGCACGAGATAAGTCACCACGACCAACCCGTCCGGGCCCGCATCGAGTCGCGGTGGCGAGACAATGACCTCTCCCGTGGTGTCGATTCGGCCCCATTCCTCGAACTGCGACGACGGCGAATCCGCACTCGACAAGATCACTAGAGCATTGAGTTCTCGGTAGGCCAGCAGGACAGTCGATCCCGTGGCGAGCATCGTGACCCGGCTGGCCGAGCTCACGTCCTCGACCGTCACCGTTCCACTCGTCGGGCCCTGCCATTCGAAATCAGCCGGGACCGCCTGCGCGGAGCCGGTGAACATCAGTGCGGACGCGGCCATCACGGCCGATGCGGTCGCGGCGATGATCCGCTTCATGGGGAAACCCTTCCGTTCGGGGTGATCGTCAGCCGATTGGAGACGCCATCGAGGGCGGTGAAATAGAACGTGATCGTGCGGGTGGCGCGGATGCGCCGCTGCCATTCGAAGGACTCATCCGGCAGGAGCCTGCGGATTCCCGTGCCGCGCTCGAAATCGCGCATCCCGGTGACCTTGCGCCAGGGAACGACCCGCACCCCGACGGGGATGTCGGAGGTGTATCCGGTCGCGGTGACGCGCCGAGGATCCTCGCGGGCGCCGATGATCATGATCGTCGGTGTCGGGCCCAGGCCGGGCTGGCCCGGGCCTTCGGGGTCACCGGGGTTCGCCGGATCACTCGGGTTACCCGGGTTGTCCGGATCACTCGGATCCCCCGGGTTGTCCGGATCATTCGGGTTGGCCGGGTCACCGGGATCACCGGGGTTCGCCGGGTCACCGGGGTTATCCGGGTCTTGCGGGTCATTCGGGTTCAGCGGATCGATCGGCTTATCGACATCGTCGATGCCACCGGGCTCGTTCGGCTCGCTAATCGGTGCAAACAGCGCACCCCAGGTCACCGCGTTGCTCGGTGCGCTGAACGGGCCCCAGCCCGCACCGTTGAGTGCCTGGACCCGATAGGTGTACGTCACACCTGGAACGACACCGGGGATGTCGCAGGTGCGCACCGGTTCGACAGCCAGGCATGTTCCCCCGCCGGTCGATGCCTGTACGAGGTAGTTCGTCACCGGGAACGTGCCGCTGCTGGCCGGGGGATCCCACACGATGCGCGCGATGCGACCGACCTTCAGCCGCGCGGTGACGTTCAATGGAGCCGAGGGAGGCGATGCGACCGGTGCCGGATCGGCCGGGACCTGGAACGAGCCACAGGAACCGGTGCCCTCGACCGCGCCGATGTCGACTTTGTCCACAGCAAGCGACGACCGTGCCTCGCCACGTTGATCCTTGGTGATGCCGGGGATGCCGGGACCCGCATCCAGGACCGGGCTGCCGATCTCAGGGGCCCGCGTGCGCGTCGGACCACCGTTGTCAGCGAGCGGACACAACTGTGGGTCACCGACGATGACACCGTTCGTACCCGGCGTAATAGCTATGCCATTCACCGCAGCTGCAGAAGTGAAACTTGCGTTGTCGATCGTTCCCGCACCGGCACCCGAAGCGTCGATATCGGCGCCGACAGGAGCCGTGTTCTCATTGACGATGACGTTATCGAGGTCGTAGGAGGCACCTGCCCTCACACTGATTCCGCCACCGGCGGCGGCCGTGTTCCCGGTGACCGTGACGTACCTGATCGTGTGGCCCTTGCCCTCCAGATCGAGGCCCCCGCCGTCACTCGCCGCGGTGTTTCCCACGAAGGTGGAGTTCCGGATTATCGAATTGGTGTTGTCGACGCGAGCACCCCCACCGCTTCCCGTGGAAGTGTTGCCCTCGAATGTCGATCTGAAGATGTTGGAGACACCACTATTGCGAACGAACAGGCCACCACCCTGAGCGGCGGAGTTTCCGCGGAAAGTCGAGTCGTACACCAGCGCCGACCCCACCGAGTCCATCGTCACGCCACCGCCAGCATTCGCATAAGCGGAGGAGTTGTTCTCGATGATGACCTGCTGTAGAGAGATGATCTCTTTCGCCGAGCCGGTCACGACTACCGCTCCGGAATCGTCTCCGCCGGAGATCGTCAGTCCGATGATCCGGAGGTATTCGATGTCTCCCCCGGAATAGTTCGCCTCCAGCGCCCCGAATCCACCGAGGGAGAGTCGGTGCTTGGCATCGCCGTCGATGGCAAGGTCGGTGTCATCGATGAGCGGAAGTGGTGCAGTGAGCGTGATGTCGCTGGTGAAGCAAATATCCGCTCCATCCGCGGCAGTCTCGATAGCGGTGCGCAGTTGTGCCTCATTGACGACATCGACCGGATTGGCAGCGCCGCATCCGAGTCCGGGAGCAAGGCTGGATGCCGGCGCTACGGCGAGCGCTTGAGTAGGAGAACCCGGGGAATCCGAGCGACTCGCCTGAGCGGCCGGCACCGCGGCGAGGACGACGGTCGCGGAAGCGAAGACGGCGATGATCCCCCGAAGGATGGACTGGGTGCGCACGTGACTCCTCACAGGTGACAGTGAGGCTGAAGATAAGAGGAGAAACCCGCGTGATAGCGATGTCGACGGCGAATCGGGGTGCTAGGACCCCGACGAGCGGCGAGGAAGTGTTCCGCGAACGCAGCGACGCATCAACGCCGGCCGGGTGATCAGGCTTCGACGCCCACGGTCAGCGGCAACCGCACCGTCAACACCGAGCCCTGCCCGGTGCGCTCACGCTGCCACTGACCGGGGACGAGGGAGTCCAGCCACGCGGTCCCCATCCCCGCGCCACGCTCGCCCTGACTGGACGCGGACCCAGCGTTTCCGTCATCAGTAATGGTCACAAGGAGATGGTCAGCTTGAGCATCGGATAGGTGCTCCCCGGTCACGGACAGGTGTGTTGCGCCTCCGGCACGAACCGCATTGGCGATCGCCTCGGCCAGGATGTCAGCCACCAGCAGTGTCACCTGATCGGGCAGGCCATCGGGCAGTTCGACGTCGACGTCGGCGATGCCCTGCCATGCCTGGGTCACCTCCACGAGTCGCTCCTCCGGTGACTGGCGGCCCAGCATGATCGCGTCAGGAATCGGCCGGGTAAGCACATCGAGGGCGGCATCGGCTGCGGCGAGGACACCCTCGGAGTCATCGGTGCGGGCCGCTTCGCGCATCCGCAATGCACTCGCGGTGAGTTGGGACTTCACATGGTTGTGCACATAGGTCGCGACTTCACGTTCGCGCACTCGACGCACCGCTTCACGGACCGCTTGCGGATCAGCCATCGCCTCGAGCAGGGACTGTCGGTCATCGGTGGTGACATGTGCCATCGCGACGATCATCCCGAAGGTCGGGATGCCAAGGATGATCGTGATGATCGTCGGTGCATCCGATCCGGAGTCGAACAGCACCGCACTCGCCTGCGTCGCCATCAGCGCTGCTACCACTGAGAAAACCGGAACCGTAATGAGGTTCCACAGGCGCGCGTGGGCGCAGGCGACCTTCGACCGACTGAGTGCTACGTAGGCCACCGTGACCGCGATCAGCACCGCACCGGACACCGCAGCCACCGTTGGTCCGTAGCGCACGGTCGAGCCGATGATCATGCCGATCGTCAAAATGGCGAGGACGATCGGTGTCAGGATCGGAGCACGCGAGATCGCCTCTGATGCGACCGGACCGAACCGCACGCGCGGTGGTTGCCCGGCATCGCCGAACCACAGGCGGTGGCTCAACGGTCGCAGTTGGGTGTTGACCAGATCACGGATCGCATCCGCTGCCTGCTGCACCACAACGGCTGAGGAATCCACGTGCGGTGAATCCACACGGATGTCGTCGATGCGTTGTCGCACCGACCTGCTCATCCGACGCATGTGCTCGTCGATGCTTCCCACCACGTCATCAGGATCATCGGGATCAACCGAACGTGCGGCGATCGCGATGTCCCGATCAAACGCCTCGCGATACATGCGCCGGAACTCCCGCTGCCCATCCACCAAAATCGCGATGACCGCCATCCACAGCAGCACAGTGGTGGCGGAATTCAGCATGCGCGGGATGAGACTCGCCGGATCATCCAGACCCAGGGAATCAGTCGACAGTTGCACGATCAGGCCACGCACCGCACCCCCGATCAGCACGATGCCGATACGCGCGATGCTGGCACGGCGAGATTCACGGTGACCGATGAGACGGCCCCCGATGAGTGCCACTGCGCATAGGCCCATCTGGGCGATAACGGCTACCGCCAGCCACAGCAGCCGTTCCCGAGCCTCGATGTCACCTGCAGGATGAGTGGCGACGATGGGAATGATGCCGATGACGCCATAGATCGCGACCACGGGCAGACCGAGGAGATTCGGGCCGGTCGCTCGCGCCCACCATGATCGATACAGGCCGCGGTGTTCGGGCTTATCAGTAGTCATCGTGACTCGATACTCACGAGAAATCGGCGACCGCATCACTCGCGGACGGAATCGCGTCACCCTGGCCGGTCATCCGCACGAACGCCCGCACCAATTGCACCCGCTGGTTGTGGGTGGCCGCACGCGGCAGATCCAACTGCTCGCAGATGCGTGTGATCACCTTCTCCACCGCTTTGACCGACACCGAGCGCATCCGTGCGATCTCGGGTGTGGAATAGCCCTGAGCAACGGCCCGCAGGACTTCGATCTGGGTCAGTGTCAGCACGGCAAGGTCAGCATCCGGGGCACCGGCTCCACGGGGTGCGCGCAGTGGGCTCTCCCGCGCGGACAGGATCGCGGTGACGAGAATGTCGACGTCATCGACATCGGATTTCGCGATGTAGCGCATTCCAGCCGGCCAACGCGGGATATCGGTGGTCAGCAGGCGTGGATCGCGATAGTGGGTGAGCATCACCAATCCGATGCGCGACAGTCGAGACCGCAGGGCGGTTGCCACATCCAGCCCATTGGGCCCGACACCCAGATCGAGGTCGAGCACCGCGACCTCCGGTGACGTCGGCAGGCTCGGCAGGTCGATCAGGCAGCTGCGGGCATCGGCGAAGGAGGCGAGCACCTGCAGACCCCGCCCCTCCAGCGCAGTGGCCAGGGTCGAGCGGGTGAAGGCATCGTTATCGACGACCACGATGGGGGTCCCCGTCGAATCCGTTGCGGCCCTCACGGTCCCAGCATGACACGGGCACCACGGGGTGGCTGCTGCTACTACTGTGCATGACCATGGCGCTGACCCACCTGCGGGACGTCCTCGCGGTGCGCGACTTCCGGCGCCTGTATGCCACTCGAATTCTCGGTCAGGCCGCCGATGGGCTGCTGCAGGCGGCGTTGGCCACGTTCGTGCTGTTCTCCCCCGAGCGCCAACCGACGGCCGCGAGCGTCGCCGGGGCGTTCGCGGTGCTGTTCCTGCCGTATTCCCTCGTCGGGCCCTTTGCCGGGGTGTTCCTCGACCGGTGGCGTCGGCGGCAGGTGCTCGTCTTCGCCAATCTCATCCGTGCGCTGATCGTCGTCGCCGTCGCTGTCCTCGTGGCCCAGCGTCATGACGGGCTGTCGCTCGCGGTCACGGTTCTCGTCGTGCTCGGTGTCGGCAGGTTCGTGCTCGCGGGCCTGTCCGCTTCACTGCCGCATGTGGTCGCCGGCCCGGTGCTGGTGACGGCGAACGCGCTCACGCCAACCTCGGGCACGATCGCCGCGGCGGTCGGTGGACTCGCCGGGATCGCGATCCGCGGCCTCGCCGGTGGTGGGGACACCGGCAGCATCGTGGTCATCATCTGCGCCACCGTCGGCTACCTCGCCGCCGGTGCGATGGCGGCGACGATGGGGCGTGATCGACTGGGTCCGGATTCCCAGACCGTGCGCGACACGGTGTGGGGGGTGCTCAAAGGCTTCGCCGATGGGTTCCACCAACTGCGGGAGCATCCGATCGCTGGACGTGCCGTGCTCGTGGTGATGATGCATCGGATCGCTTTCGGTGGGCTCACCGTGATCGGACTGCTGCTGACCCGCAACACCCTGGGCTCGGCAGGGGATCCCGATGCCGCACTGGCCCAATTCGCGTTCATCACCGCAGCGGCAGCCGGCGGCGCGCTCATCGGGGCGATCATCACCCCCGGCATGGCCCGCCGGATGGGCTATGTGCGGTGGAGTGTGGTCGCGGTGGCACAAGCCGCGGTGCTCGTGACCCTCAGCCTGTTCGCGACGTCGACGACACTCACCCTCTGGCCGCTGCTGATCGGCGGCGCTTCGCTGGGCTTCACCGGGCAGTCGGTCAAGGTCTGTTCGGACACCCTCGTGCAGCGTGAGGTACCCGATGATTATCTCGGGCGGGTGTTCGCGCTGTTCGATGTGGCGGTGAACGGCTCACTCGTGCTCGGGGTGACCCTCGTGGCGTTCACCTCGCCCGAATCGGGGGTCTCGCCGGTGGTCTATCTGGCGACGGGGGTTTTACTCGCTGGCACCGCTGTCGCCTACTGGAGGTCTAGAGTGACCGCGTGACCCGCGTGCGCCTGATCGCCACCATTCTCGCCTTCGCCTTGGCGACGCTCATCACCCCTATCGGCATCGTGTCCTATTGGGCGCAGCGCACGATCACCGACTCCGAGCGCTACATCGAGACGATCGGGCCGCTGTCGCAGAACCCGCAGATCCAAGATGCGATCGCGGAGTTCCTCACCGAGAAGATCCAGGAGCAGATCGATCCCGAGGAACTCGTCGATGAGATCTTCGGCGAGTTGGTCGTGGAATATCCGCGGCTGCGGGTGATCGAGCCGATCATCACCGGCGCGATCGATTCCCTCATCCGCGAGGTGACGTATCGCATTGTGCGATCTCAAGCGTTCAGTGATTTCTGGCGAGCGGCCAACCTGGCCGCGCAGAGATCGATCATGGTGATCCTGCAGGGCGGCGATGACGAGACGATCCGCCTCGAGGGTGACGTCGTCGTGTTGGATATCTCCGCGGCGATCGAAGCGGTGAAGCAGGGTTTGATCGACCGCGGATTCACCGCCGCCGAGCGCATCAACGTTCCCGAGGCCGATCGACAGATCGAACTGCTCGAGGCTCCACAGCTTGCGCAATTGCGCACGGTGTATGCGATCGCCTCACCGGTGCTGGCCCTGCTGCTGTTCGTCGGGCTCGGTCTCTTCGTGCTCGCGATCGTGCTGGCTCAACGCAGACCACGCATGGTCGCCTGGGTCGGTGTCACCCTCGCACTCGTGGGCACCGTGTTGGCGTCGGCACTGGCGATCGGGCGCACGACCTTCACCAATACATTGGCGAATACGCCGTTCGGGCCGGCCTCCGATGCGTTCTACAGCCAACTGTTCACGTTCCTCGTCAACGCCGCGGCCGTGACGATCCTGATCGGTGTGATCGTGCTGGTGGTGGGTTGGTATCTCAGCGGTTCGCGCGCGGCGGCCGAGGTTCGCGCCGTGGTCGACAAGGGCGCCGGTGCCATCGCCCGTGCCATTCCCGCCGGTCCGCTCACCGATGCCGGTCCGTGGCTGGCCCGCAACGCTCGGTGGGTGCGGGTGGGCATCGCGGTGGTGTTCACGATCATCGTGGTGATCGGTAACGACCTGAGCGTGTGGCGCACGGTCATCGCCGCGATCATCGCGCTGGTGCTGCTCGCCATCGTGCAGGTCCTCACCCGCACCAGCACCCCCGGAGCCGAACCTGCGGTGCTCGAACCTACGGAGTAGCTTCCCGAGCCGACCACCAGGCCCGCAGCTGCGCCTCGGCTTCCTCGGGGGTCATCGGCCCGCGATCCAACCGCAGTTCCAGCAGGTACCGATAGGCCTCACCCACCGCACGACCGGGACCGATGCCGAGGATCTCCATGATCTGGTTGCCATCGAGGTCGGGGCGGATCGCAGCGAGTTCCTCTGCCTCGGCGAGTTCGCCGATGCGCCGCTCGAGATCGTCATAGGCGCGCTGCAGGGCCCGGGCCCGACGAGCATTGCGTGTCGTGGAATCCGCGCGGGTGAGTTTGTGTAGGCGCAGCAACATGTCACCGGCATCGCGGACGTATCGACGCACCGCGGAATCAGTCCATTCACCCGTCCCGTACCCGTGGAACCGCAGATGCAATTCGGTCAACTTCGCTACATCGTCGATGACGTCGTTGGGGAAACGCAGCGCAGACAACCGCTTCTTCACCATCCGCGCACCGACCACCTCATGGTGGTGGAACGACACCCCGCCATCGGGTTCGAACCTGCGGGTCCGCGGCTTGCCTATGTCGTGCAGCAGCGCGGCCATCCGCAGCACCAGGTCCGGCTCGATCGTCGGTGCATGCGCGGTTTCCAGATCGATCGCCTGCTCGAGCACCGTGAGTGAATGCTCATAGACATCCTTGTGGCGATGGTGCTCATCGACTTCTAGTTGCAGGGCAGGCAGTTCAGGCAGGATCCGATCGGCCAATCCCGTGCTCACCAGAACCCGCAGACCGAGTTTGGGGTGGGCGCCCATGATCAAGCGCGTCAACTCATCGCGGATGCGTTCGGCGGACACGATCTCCAGGCGATCGGCCATCGCGGTCATCGCCTCGAGGACCTCGGGTGCGATGGTGAATCCCAACTGGGAGACGAAGCGAGCGGCACGCATCATGCGCAACGGGTCGTCGGAAAACGATTCCTCCGGAGTCCCGGGGGTGCGCAGCATGCTGTCGTGCAGATCGGCCATACCGTTGTTGAGATCGACGAACTCCAGGCTCGGTAGCCGCACCGCCATCGCGTTGACGGTGAAGTCGCGACGGGCCAGGTCGCCCTCGAGGCTGTCGCCGAACGTCACCTCCGGCTTGCGCGAATCCGGGGCATAGGACTCCGCGCGATAGGTCGTGATCTCCAGGGTCCGCGAACCCCGACGGGCCCCCACGGTGCCGAACCGGATCCCCACCTCCCAGATCGCATCGGCCCAACCGGTGAGCAGGTCCACGATCGTGTCGGGTCGGGCATCGGTGGTCAGATCCAGATCGGATTCCGGGCCCAGTCGCCCCATGAGGGTGTCGCGGACCGTGCCACCCACGAGGGCGAGGTCGTGGCCTGCGGCGGTGAAGCGCTCGGTCAGACCCGCGAGGTCGGCGGCGATCCCCACGAGGGCCGCGGCAGCGGCGGTGCGATCGGGGCCGGGGGTGCGATCGGGGCCAGGAGGGGGCGACACGACACCACACCCTAGGACCCATCCCCTGCGCGTCCCCTCAACGCTGTGTCGGCACAGGCTGCGCACCACCCCCTGGCGGTTATCCTTCCCGATATGTCCTCCGCCGAACTGCCCCGTCGGTCGGATGCAGGCAAGCCCACACCGACCCCCGGCTCGCTGCGACGTCGCACACCCCGACCGACGCCGCCACCGACGGTCGAGGAGACCTCGGCGGGCGGGCTGGTCATCGACCGCAGCGCCGGGGCACCCCGAGCGGTGCTCATCGCGCGCCACGACCGTCGAGGACGCCTGGTGTGGTCGCTGCCCAAGGGCCATCTCGAGGCCGGCGAGACCCCCGAGGATGCCGCCCTGCGCGAGGTCGAGGAGGAGACCGGGATCGTCGGTCGGGTGGTCGCCCCGCTGGGCGTGATCGATTTCTGGTTCATGGCCGAGAACCGCCGCATCCACAAGACCGTCCATCACTTCCTCATGGAGGCATCCGGCGGCGAGCTGTCCGACGAGGATGCCGAGGTCGAGCAGGTGGCGTGGGTGGATCTCGACGACCTGCGATCGCGACTGGCCTATGCCGATGAACGACGCCTGCTCGATCGGCTGCCCGATCTGCTCGCGGACGCCGGTTGATTCGCGGCAGGCAGATCAGCGGCGGGCGCATGAACGCTGTGCGACACCCGCTCCTGGTGATGTTGATCGCGGTCATCGGTTTCACCCTGGCGTTGACCGCATCCCCTCATGTGCCTGCAGCACAGGCGAATACCACCCCCGGACAGGTGGTGATCACCTCGCTCGCCCCGATCGCACCCACCACATCGAGTCGGTTGATCATCAACGGACGGGTGGCGAACACCAATACCGAATTCGACCTGACCGAATTGTCCGTGCGGGTGACGATCTCGGCCCCGCTGCCTTCACGTGATGCCATCGACGAGGTGGCCGCTGGCTCGAACTCCTATGACGGCTTCGCGATCTCCCAAACCCAGACGAAGGTCGCCCCCCGTCTTCGCCCCGGGGCCCAGCGGGACTTCGTGATCCGCGTCCCCATGCGGGAGATCCCCCTCACCGGACCGGGGGTGTACGTGCTCGGCGTGGAACTCGTCGGCGTCGATCCCCGATTGGGCTACACCGTGCTGGGCACCGGGCGCACCCTGCTGCCCTGGGTGCCCGAACCTCCCGAGGATCCCACCCGACTGGCCTGGCTGTGGCCGCTCTCGAGTTGGCCGGGACGTACCCCCGATGGCGTGCTCCTCGGCGACTCCACGACGCGAGCGATCACCGGTGGGGGCCGGTTGGCCGATCTGCTCGAGGCGGGATCGTCAGCGCGCCGAGATGTCTCGTGGATCGTCGATCCGGCGCTGGTGCAGACCGTCGATGCGATGACGTCGGGCTACCTCATCGCCGAGGGTGACGAACTTATTCCCGGTAGCGGCGAGCAGGCAGCGAGCCGCTGGCTCGATGAGATGCGCCTCATCGGCGAGCGCACCGATGTGTGGTTGCTGCCCTACGCCGATGTCGACGCGGCAGCGCTGGAACGCGGAGGACTCGAGCGGGACGTCGTGCGTGCACTGTCGATTGCCGGACCGGTCACGCGTGAAGCCATCGATACCAACGGTGCCGGAACGGTGTACTGGGCTCCCAGTGGTCGCATCGATCCGACGACCGCGACGTTATTGGCATCCACCGGGGTGAGTGCGGTGGTGTTGCGCGATGACGCCCTGCCGGCACTGTCCGATCCGGGGATCACCCCGAGTGGCATCGTGGATCTGGACACCCAGGTCGGTCGGTTGCGTGCGGTTCTCATCGATTCGGGTCTCCGCAACGCGTTGGCCATGCCACAGCGCACGCAGGCCGATCAGTTGAACGCGCGCCAGCGCTTCATGGCCGAAACTGCGTTCATCACCCTCGAGGATCCTGATATCCCCCGCACCATCATCGCCGGACCGACCGGACCCCGCTGGAGCGGCGACCCGCAATTCCTGGCCGATCTGCTGTCGGCCGTGCGGTTGGCGCCATGGGTGGACACCCTCACGATGCGCAATCTCATCCGAGCCGAACCCAGCTCGGTGACCCGCCTGCGCGCCCCGTATGGGGAGATCGAACGTTCCCGAGAACTCCCCGGTGACTACATCGATCGGATCGTGCGTGCTCAAGAGAGCCTGGCGCTGCTGCGTCAGGTCGTGGACAACGCCATCGACATCACCGAACCGATCGCTGCGGCGCTGTTGCGCAGTTCCTCGGCAGCGTGGCGCAGCCAGGAGCAGACCGGATCACAGTTGCTCACCATCATCCAGAACGAGCTCGACGACGACGCAGCGAAGGTCAACGTGGTGTCCCGTGGGACGGTGACATTCAGTGGTAGCACCGGCCGGATCCCGATCACCGTCGCCAACGACTTCGACCGACCGGTCACCGTGGGCCTCGTCGTCGAAGGCAGCCCGACCGCCCGACTGCAGGCGCAGCCACTGAATCCGCTTCAAATCGAAGCCGGACGACGGGCCAGCCTCGAGGTTCCGGTGCGCATCATCGGCGGTGAGCCGCTTCCGGTGACCGTGCGATTGATCACCGCGGAGGGTGCGGAATTCGGTGCCGATGCGCAAATGACCCTGCAGACCACGGCGTATTCCCGCGCTGCACTGTGGGTGTCGATCGGTGCCGCGGTGCTGCTCGTGCTGCTGGTGATCGCCGACGCCGTTCGGCGAGCACGCTCCAAGCGCACAGCGGATGACGAACGCACAGCGGATGACGTCACCGCATGAGCAGTCCGAACCTGATCAATTCCAGTGCGGTGATGGCCGCGGGCACGATGGCCTCGCGCATCACCGGGGTGCTGCGCGATATCGCGATGACGACCGCGCTGGGTTTCTACATCGTCTCCGACGCATATTCCTTGGGCAACACGATGCCCAACGTGCTCTACATCCTGCTTATCGGCGGTGCGTTGAGCGCGGTGTTCATCCCGCAGTTGGTCCGGCGCATGAAGGACGATGCCGATGGCGGCGCGGCGTATGCCGATCGATTGATCACGCTCGTCGGGCTCGTGCTGCTGGCGTTCGCGGTGATCGCCGTCGCTGCTGCACCGCTGCTGGTCGATCTCTATGCCACCGGTGCCTATGACGAGTCGCAGCGTGAGTTGGCCACCGCATTCGCGCGCCTGCTGCTGCCGCAGATCTTCTTCTACGGCATCTACGCCCTCGCCCAGCAGGTGCTGAACTCGCGCGGGGTATTCGGGCCGCCGATGTTCGCCCCCATCGCCAACAACGTCGTCGCCATCGCCACCTTCGTGCTGTTCATCGTCATCGCAGGGACATCCGCGGCAGCAGACGGTGTTCTCACCACCGATCAGGTCGCACTCCTGGGCATCGGCACCACCCTCGGCGTCGCCGTGCAGGCGCTCATCCTCATCCCGGTTCTCTTCCGCGCCGGCTACCGATACCGGCCGCGATTCGACTTCAAGGGAGCCGGGCTCGGCAAGGCCGGCAAGCTCGCCGCCTGGACACTGGGCCTCGTCGTGGTCAACCAGGCCGGCTACGTCGTCATCACGCGACTGGCCACGCTCGCCAATGTCAATGCCGCCGATGCCGGCTTGGTCGCCGCCGGACTGACGACGTATCAGAAGGCGAACCTGGTGTTCATGCTGCCGCACAGTGTGATCACCGTGTCGATCGTCACCGCACTGCTGCCGGGGCTCAGTCGACTGGCACACACCGGCAACCTGCGCGGGGTCGGCTCCGACGTGGCATCGGCCATGCGGTTGGTGGCCGCGCTGCTCGTGCCGATCGTCGCGCTGCTGCTGGTGGTCAGTCCCGGGTTGCTGGTGCTGCTGTTCGGTTATGGCGCAGCCACCCCGGCGCAGGCAAGCACGGCCGGTCTCATCACGAGCGTGTTCATGCTCGGACTTCTTCCGTTCAGTTTGTTCTATGTGCTCTTCCGCGGCTTCTATGCGACCGAGGACACCAAGACGCCATTCTGGGCGAGTGTGCTGATGAACGTCGTCGCGTTGGCCATCGCAGTTCCGCTGTTCTATGCCGTCACCGGTGGTGCGCAGGTCGCTGCGCTGGCCTTCGGGTATGTCTGCGGTTTCTGGGCGGCGTTCATCGCGTCGTGGATCGTGCTGCGGCGACGGCTGGGTTTCCTCGATGTGCGACGGACACTCGCCGGATTCGTGCGCATGATCATCGCCGGGGTCGTGACACTGCTCGCGGCACTGGGCACCCAGTGGGTGCTGGTCTCGTTCGTCACCGGCGGTGGGTTGGACAACCGAATCGGGGTTCTCATCAACGTCGTCGTCGTGTCCGGTGTGGGTGCACTCGCGTATCTGGGCTGCGCTCGACTGCTGCGCATCGACGAGATCGGCCAGGTCGTGGGGCTGCTGCGCCGTCGCGTCCGTCGCGCATCCGCCGATCCGGATGCGTAACCTGGCTGAGTGCGGCAATTGGCGTCGGGGACCCCGGTGGAGAGGTACACCCTGCGCGCCTTGATCTCCTCCGCCGGCGGCCAGGGCATCGAACTGTGGCAGGCCTACGACCCCGTGCTCGATCGCATCGTCGCGTTGCGCATCATTCCGCGCACACATCCGCGCGCCGCTGCTGCCGCACAGGCCGCGCGAGAGGCAGCAACCGTCGAGCACCGCAATCTCGTCGCCGTTCTCGACGTGCTCGACGATGTGGGCATCGCCGGCGAGGACTGCACGGTCATCGTGCACGAGTGGGTACCGGGTCGGACCCTGGTCGACCTGTTCGAAGAACGCGAGGGTGAACCGCTGCCGGTCGCCGACGCGGTGCACCTCGCCCGCCAGATCACCCTCGCGATCCTCGAGGCCCACCGTGCAGGCATCGTGCATGGGCGCATCCGGCCCGGTTGCCTGCTCATCAGCGGCCCTACCGATCCCGACGGCGAAGGTGAGGTCCGCGTTCGCGGGCTCGGGGTCGATCGCGCGCTGTGGGGGGAATCACCTCGGCCACCGGTGGCCCATCCCGATGCCCACGGCATCGGCTCGCTGCTCTATGCCGCGATCACCGCGCGCTGGCCCGAGGGACTGGCCGACGGCGTGTCCGGTGCCCCGCGGCACGCCGGTCAACTCCTCACGCCCACGTCCGTGGTCGCCGACGTCCCCGGCTACATCGACGACATCTGCTGGCGTTCCATCGACGCTCGCATCTGGGGATTCACCCCCACCGTGCGTTCCCGCGGCAAGGTCACCGAGATCTCGCCCTATGAGGATCTCGACGCACTGCTGCTCGCCCTCGGTGGACCGCCGGAGTCGACATCATCGGCGACCGCCCGCCTGTCGAACCTGTCTCCCCTGGCTCGCCAAACTGGCCTGGCTCGGCAACCGGGAATGCCAGCCGATCCCGGTCCACGATCGGCGAGGGGCAAACGCCGGGTGTTGCGTCGAATCGGGGCGAGCGTGCTCGCCGCTGCTGTGGTCGCGGGTGTCGGACTCGTCGGGGTGCGCATCATCGCCGGGGCGCCCGACCCCTGGGGACCCGATGCCAGCCCGGTCGCCGCCCCCGGCACCGACGATCTGCTCACCCGCACGCCGCAGGCCAGCGCCGATGCCACCGTGCCCGGAGCGAATCCGGGCCTGCGGCCGGGGGAGTTCCCCGTCAGTGAGGCAGTCGTCTTCGGCGATGATCCGACCGCGCACAACCCCGACACCGCGGCCTTCGCCATCGATGGCAACCCGCTGACGGCCTGGTCGACCGACACCTATTTCTCGCCTGATCTGTCCACGATCGCCGCGCCGGTCGGTCTGGTGCTCGATCTGGGTACCCCCCGTGCGGTCAGCGCCGTGCAGTTGGAACTGGCCGGGACCGGGTCGAGCGTGTCGATCCGGGTGGGGTCCGATCCACTGGCAGCTCCCTCCACCTGGGCGAGCCTGGCCGAGGCCGAAGGCGTCACCGAGTCGATCGAACTGCGCTCACCCCGCCCGGTGGTCGGTCGCTATGTCCTCATCTGGTTCACCCGGTTGCCTCCGGCTGACACGGGATTCGTCGGGGGGCTTCGCGAGGTCTCGGTGCGTTCATGAACCGGGAGCGTCGTTAGGCTTCCCGGCGTGTCCGATCCCTCCGCTGCGCCCGTCGACGAGCGCACCGATGCGCAGCTGCTCGCGGCGCATTGCGCGGGGGATCCGCAGGCGTTCACCGAGATCGTCCGTCGCCACCGAGATCGACTGTGGGCGGTGGCACTGCGCACCACCGGGGACCCCGAGGAAGCCTCCGATGCCCTGCAGGATGCCTTGATCTCGGCCTATCGGCGAGCCGATTCCTTCCGCGGGGATTCGGCTGTCACAACCTGGCTGCATCGCATCGTCGTCAATGCCTCCCTCGACCGGTTGCGTCGTCGAGCCGTCCGCCCCTGGGTACCCCTGCCGGAGGAGACCGGTGAGGCCGGAGACCGCTCGCAGTTGGCCGACACCGCCGCCCTCATCGACCCCCGCGATGCCCTCGACGCGCGCGAAACCTCGCTGGAGATCGGCGCCGCTCTCGATGAACTGCCCCCCGATCAGCGGCTGGCCATCGTGCTGGTCGACCTCGAGGGGTGGTCGGTGGAGGAGGCCGCGGCGATCATGGAGTGCCCCACCGGCACGGTCAAGAGCCGGTGTTCACGAGGCCGAGCGAAATTGGCCGCCCGACTCGCACATCTGCGGAACCCCGACACCCCACCCACCGTCACACCGTCACCAGGAGGTGACCCGAAACTGTGAGCGATGACGTGACCGACGCCGGTCGGCCCGATCCCAGCGACTTCGCTGCCGAGGAATCGACAGAGGAATCGGCTCAGGAGTTCGCTGGGGAATTGGCGGATCTGGCGACGGCGTATCCCGATCTCGCCGCCTGGGTCGCGGCGCAGCCGGCACCCCCGATGCCCGCCGACGTGTGGGATCGGCTCGAGGCCACGCTCGCCGAGCAGGAACCCCTGACCGCTGCCGACGTCACCTCGATCGCGAGCGCGAGAGGCACTCGTCGACCACGGCGACTCGCCCCGATCCTGGGTGCAGCCGCCGGCCTCGTTCTCGTCGGCGCGGTGGGCATTCCCGTCGTCCTCGGTGGCAATGCCGCGAACCCCCCGGTCGCCGATGGCCCGGCCGCCACCGAACCCGCCGCGCGCGACACCGCGGAACCGAACGCTCCCGCAGATCCAGACAGCGCAGATCCAGGCAGCGCGGATCCGATCGCCACCTCCGAACCTGACGGACCCGATGCCACCACCGCTCCGCAGCCCGAGCCCACCAGCGATGGCTCCGGTGACCAGACACCCGTGACACCAACCGATGGGGTGATGACCGTGCCTGCCCGGTTCCTCCTGGCCAGCGGCACCGACTACTCCGCCGACGCGATGACCCCCCAGGTCACGTCCTTGCTCACCACCGCTGGATTGGCTGATGGCGATGACATGGCGACCGACGTCGTCGCCGTGCACTCATCTCGACCCCAGGGCCTGCCCCCGCTCATCGGTCGTGGCGGATTCACCGCCGATGTCGCCGAGCTGCGTGACTGCGTCGGCCGACTGCACGCCTCGAAAGGTGGCGACGCTGTCGGCCTGGCCATGCCCGCCCTGCTCGTCGACCGGGCGCAGTACGAGGGCGCCGACGCCGGGGTCGTGGTGATGCTGCACACGCAACCCGGAGACAAGCCCTATCTCGACGTCGCGATCGTCAAGCCCGAGTGCACCGACGCCGATGTGGCCGCCGCGGTGTGGTTCACCTATGACCTTCCCTGATCGACCTGCCCCGACCGACCTGCCCTGGCGTTTTCGGGAATAGTCGACCCTCCTAGGATCGTTAGCAGGATTCATCGATCACCATCGATGCAGTGAATCATCGATTCAGTGGACTATCAGTGCAATGAGCAAGGGAGTAGGCGCTATGAGCGACGTTCGCGACGTGATCATCATCGGATCGGGACCGGCCGGCTACACCGCCGCGGTCTATACCGCCCGGGCGCAACTCAACCCGCTGCTGCTCGAAGGTGCGGTCACCGCCGGTGGCGCGTTGATGAACACCACCGAGGTGGAGAACTATCCCGGCTTCGCCGAGGGGATCATGGGCCCGGCACTCATGGAGGCCATGCGCGCCCAGGCCGCCCGGTTCGGTACCGAGATCGTCACCGACGACGCAGTGGAGATCCGCCTCGACGGGGATGTGAAATATGTCCGCGACGGAACGGGTCGGGAGTATCACGCGAAGTCGATCATCCTCGCGATGGGTTCGGGCTATCGCGAACTCGACGTGCCCAATGAGAAGCGCCTGTCCGGTCACGGGGTCTCCTGGTGCGCGACCTGCGACGGGTTCTTCTTCCGCGACGCCGATATCGCCGTCGTCGGCGGCGGCGACTCCGCGATGGAAGAAGCCACCTTCCTCACCCGATTCGCCAAGTCGGTGACCGTCATCCACCGCCGTGATTCGCTGCGTGCCAGCAAGATCATGGCCGAGCGGGCGATGAACGATCCGAAGATCACCTTCGCCTGGAACTCTGAGGTCGTCGATGTGCTCGGTGACGCCAAGGTGTCCGGGGTGCTGCTGCGCGACACCGTGACCGGGGAGACCCGCGAGCTGCCGATCACCGGGCTGTTCGTCGCGATCGGCCACGATCCGCGCTCGGAACTCATCAAGGGTCAGGTGGCCTTGGATGACGAGGGTTATGTGATCGCCGATGCCCCCTCCACACGCACCGACATCCCCGGTGTCTTCGCCTGCGGCGACCTGGTGGACCACACCTACCGCCAGGCGATCACCGCTGCCGGCTCAGGCTGCGCCGCGGCACTGGATGCCGAGCGGTTCCTCGCTGCAAGCGAGTAACCTGGATGCACCGCCCAACACCATCGAGGCCTACGGAATAAGGGAGATCCCATGTCGACCACCACAGTGACCGATGCCAGCTTCGCCACCGATGTGCTGGGAGCCGATAAGCCGGTGATCGTGGACTTCTGGGCCGAGTGGTGCGGGCCGTGCCGCATGGTGTCGCCGATCCTCGAAGAGATCGCCGCCGAGCACGCCGACAAGATCACCGTGGCGAAGTTGAACGTCGACGAGAACCCCAAGACCGCCGCGAGCTACGGCATCACCTCGATCCCGACGATGAACGTCTACTCCGGCGGCGAGGTCGTCAAGACGATCATCGGAGCCAAGCCCAAGGCTGCGCTGCTCGCGGACCTGCAGCCCTTCCTAGGCTGACGCATGACCCCGTCCCTGCTGCGTCAGGGCGACAGCGGACCCGGGGTCGCTGACATTCGCGAACGCCTGCAGCAGTTGGGGTTCTGTGAACCTGCCGGCCGACACACCGCGCGCGACACCTTCGACGAGGGCCTCGCTGATGCGGTGCGGGCGTTCCAGCAGCATCGCGGCATCCCCGTCGACGGTGTCGTCGGCCCGCAGACGTTCCGACACCTCGACGAGGCGCGCTGGGCGTTGGGCGATCGGGTGCTGCTGTTCAATCCCGGACACCTCATGTCCGGTGACGATGTGCTGTCCCTGCAGCAGCGACTGGTCAACCTCGGCTTCGACTGTGGCCGCCCCGATGGAGTGTTCGGGGTGGGCACGGATTCCGCACTTCGGGAGTTCCAGCGCAATGTCGGCGTCACCGCCGATGGCATGTGCGGCCCCGACACCTTCCGCGCCCTGCACCGGCTGACCCGCACCGTCGGCGAGGGTGAACTGGCGCTGCCACTGCGCGAGCGCATCACCTGGGATTCGGTGCGCAGCGGGGTCGCCGGCAAGGTCATCGTGCTCGATCCCGGCGGTGCCGATGCCGACGAGGCATTCGCCGAAACCGAAGCCGCGATCATCGCCGATGTGTGCGCCCGTCTCGAAGGTCGCCTCGCCGCCGTGGGCACCCAGGTGCTGTTGACGCGGACCCCCGCCCCCACCCTGGTCGCCGAGGGCACCCGGGCGGGCTTCGCCAATGAGATGGGTGCCGATCTGGTCATCAGCCTGCACGTGGAGCGGGTGAGCCTTCCCAACGCGAACGGCATCGCCACGTTCTATTTCGGTGATGCCCGCGGCGGTGCCCATTCCTTCTCCGGACGCCTCGCCGCCGAACTCATGCACGACGCGGTGTGTCAACGCACCGACCTCACCGATTGCCGTGCCCACCCGCGCACCTGGGATCTGCTGCGCATGACGCGCATGCCCGCTGTCTGGATGGAACTGGGCTATCTGTCCCATCCACGCGATGCTGCCCGGCTCGCCGATCCGCGGTTCCGCGATGCCGTGGCCGACGGATTGGCCGCAGGGGTTATCGCGTACTTCTCTCCCGATACGGATGCGGCCACAGCGCCCGAATGACGAATCCCGCGCCCGCTGCGACACCCACGAGCAGAGCCAGTCGCCCGATCGTGCGCCACACCGGCCATCACCCCGCTTCTGCGTCAACCCCACTCTATGGGGGAGCATAGGGGTCATGACCGATGCGCACGGCAATCGCCTCGACCCCTGGGTCGATGCCTACGCCACCCGCGCCCGCGGGATGACCGCGTCGGAGATCCGCGCGCTGTTCGCCGTGGCTTCACGACCCGAGGTGGTGTCGCTGGCCGGTGGCATGCCCTATGTGTCGGCGCTCAATCTCGATGCGATGGCCGACACGATCTCCGATCTGGTTCGCACCCGCGGCACCCAGGCGCTGCAGTACGGCTCCGGTCAGGGCGATGCGGTGCTGCGCGAGCAGATCGGCGAGGTGATGGCCGAGGTCGGAATCACCGGGCACCCCGACGACATCGTGGTCACCACCGGATCCCAGATGGCGCTCGACCTGGTCACCCGGGTGTTCTGCGACCCCGGTGATGTCGTGTTCGTCGAGGCACCTTCCTATGTCGGTGCGCTCGGGGTGTTCCGGGCGTATGAGTGCACGGTCATCCATGTGCCGATGGACGATGAGGGGCTGCAACCGGTCGCACTGGCCGAGGCGATCGGTCGTGCCCGCGCGCAGGGACTGCGGCCGAAGATGATCTACACGATCCCGTCGTTCCACAATCCCGGCGGCATCACCCAGGGACCGCAGCGTCGTCGCGACATCCTCGACATCGCACAGCGCGAAGGCCTGCTCCTGCTCGAGGACGACCCCTATGGTCTGCTCGGCTTCGACGATGTCGGGTTCGGGGATGCACCCCCGCGTGCGATCCGCGCCGATGATGCCGATGGTGTGGTCTATCTGGGCTCGTTCTCCAAGACGATCGCCTCCGGCCTGCGCGTCGGCTGGGCGCTGGCCCCGCACGGGGTGCGCGAGAAGCTCGTGCTCGCCGCCGAAGCCGCGGTGCTGTGCCCGTCGAACTATGCGCAGATGACGATCTCGTCCTATCTGGCGACACAGCCGTGGCGCGAGCAAGTGAAGGTGTTCCGCGAGACCTATCGCGAGCGCCGCGATGCGCTGCTCGATGAGCTCACGCGGCAGATGCCCGAGGGCACGACGTGGACCCACCCGGCCGGTGGTTTCTATTCGTGGTTGACCCTGCCCGAGGGCCTGGATGCCACGGCGATGCTGCCGCGCGCGGTTGCCGCGCTGGTCGCCTATGTCCCCGGCACGGGCTTCTATGTCGATGGGTCCGGTCGTCAGCACATGCGCCTGTCGTACTGCTATCCCGAACCTGAGCGCATCCGCGAGGGGGTGCGTCGACTCGCCGGTGTCATCGAGACCGAGGTGGAACTCGCCGCGACGTTCGGCACCGGCCACACTCTGCACGACCCGGCCGGTCCGAGCACCCCCACTCCGGATCAGGCGTAGTTGCGATGCAGGTCGTCGTTCTCGCCGGTGGACTGTCACCGGAACGCGATGTGTCGATCCGGTCGGGTCGTCGCGTCGCCGAGGCACTGCGGGCGGCAGCACCGGACTGGGAGGTGCTCGAGCGGGATATCGACGCAGACCTGCTCGGTGACCTGTCCTCGATGCAACCTGACTGCGTGGTGCCGCTGGTGCATGGTGCAGCGGGTGAGGATGGTGCGCTGCGCGATGTGCTCGAATGCCTCGGCTTGGCCTATGTCGGTTCGCGGCCTAATCCGTCCCGGATGGCCTTCGACAAAACGATCGCCAAGGCCGTGGTGGAGGTCGATACCCCGGCATCGGTCTCATTGCCGCACAGCACATTTCGTGAACTCGGTGCCGCGGGTGTGCTACGTGCCCTAGATGCACGATTGGGTCTGCCGGTGGTGGTCAAGCCCGCACGGGGTGGGTCCGCGCTCGGGGCTTCGGTGGTGCGTGAGCCCGGTGATCTTCCCGCTGCGATGGTGGGTGCGTTCGCCTACGGCGAGGTGGCGTTGATCGAAGCGTTCGTGATCGGGATGGAGGTGGCGATCGGAGTGATCGACACCGGTGCCGGTCCGCGTGCGCTTCCGGCGGTGGAGATCGTGCCCGATGGCGGGTTCTACGACTATGCCGCGCGCTATACGGCGGGGACGACGGAGTTCTATGTGCCGGCGCGCCTAGCCGACGATGTGGCCGCCCGCGCCGCTGATGCTGCGGTCGCGGTGCATTCGCTGTTGAAGTTGCGTGACTGGTCGCGTATCGATTTCATCATCGACGCAGCCGGGACTCCGTGGTTCCTGGAGGCGAATGTGGCGCCGGGCATGACCGAGACATCGCTTGTGCCGCAGGCGTTGACGGCCGCGGGTGAGGACATCGGCTCGATGATGGTGTCGCTGGTGAATGAGGCCGTCACTCGCGTTTAAGTCGCGCGGTCTGTTTTCGGGGTGGTCGGTTGGTCCAGTGTTGGCCGGTGGTGGTGTTGGTCAGCGTCAGTTCGTGGTTGGCGTCACCGGTGAGGGTCCAGTGCCCGTGATGGATCATGTGGTGGTGGAA
>CAJXYI010000037.1 GCA_913063435.1 uncultured Actinomycetales bacterium
TGGTCGTTAACTCGCCGAGTTAACGACCATTCAGGTAACTCAGACGTAGGGGGGGGCTAGTGGTGGGTGGGTTCGGGGAGGTATTCGCCGGTTTCGCCGAGGCGCCAGGCGGCGAGAACCTCGGGTAGCAAGGCCTGTGCGGCGGCGGAATACCCCGCGGGCGAGGGATGGAAACGGTCGGAGGCGAACATCACCTCGGGTCGTGCGGCGAACTCCGGGCCCAGCCGCGCCCCGAGTGCAACCGGTCGACCCCCGGCAGCCAACGTCGCCTCACGCTGGGCATCGGCGAGGCTGCGCGAACGACGCCGTGCGACGGTCTTCAACGGTTGGGGGATCGGCTGTACCGAGCCCAGGTCGGGACAGGTCGCCATGACGACCTGGATCCCCATCTCACGTAACCTGCGTACCGCCCGGCCCAGTCGACGCACCGATACCGCCTCGGGCACGAAGTGCGTGAGGTCATTGGCGCCCACCATGAGCACCGCAACATGAGGGCGGGTCCACAGCGCCCGATCGATCTGGGCATCTAGGTCGCGCGTTTGCGCACCGACCACCGCGTGGTTGCTCAACACCACCGATCGCCCAGCGAGTTCAGCGAGCCCACGGGCGAGGATCACGCCCATGGTCTGCTCCGGATCGTCTGCTCCGAGGCCCGCCGCCCCTGAATCCCCGAGAACGGCCAATCGGATGCTGGTGCCCCCGCCTGATCCGTAGCGGCCATCGGCATAGGGCGGCACCGATCGACGCGGACCGATACGGCGTTTGGTCTGCAGTGCCTGGCCTGCGAGAACCGCAGCGGCGGCTACGGATGCTGCCGCAACCGATGATGCTGCGGCGACGACGTGGCGTTGCGGGGGCTTGATCATGGTTCAGTCAGGGCAATCGGTTAGTCACGAGAAGGCCGGTTGAGGAATCCACGCACGGCTTCGCGGGCATCGTTGGAGATCTGCGGACCGTGGGTGAAAGCGGCGATGGAGTAGTCGAGTTCGCCGAGGACATACGCGGTCTGCTGATTGAGCACGGCTGACGTGCAGAACGCCGCGATAGGCCAACTCATGCGAGACCTCATGTTCCAGATCGCATCACCGGTGATGAGCACACTCGTCGGCTCGTGGAGCAGCGAGATATGGCCGGGGGTATGACCGGGGGTATGCACCACGCGGATGCCACCGGCGACATCGATGATGAAGTCATCGTGGAGGTGCTCGTTGACGTCAACAGGTGCGAATCCGCCACCGGGCATCCGCGAGAACATCGCACCGAACCGCACCGACTCATCGCGTGGTGCGCCGATACCGGAACTGATGAAATCGGCATCTTCGGCGTGCACCATCACGCCATCGACGCTTGACCGCTGGACCATCTGTGCCGCGCCACCGGCGTGGTCGTTATGGGCGTGGGTCAACACGATGCGTGTCACATCGGCCGGAGTCTTGCCGATTGCCTCGAGCGCGCTGACGATCTTGGCGGGTGCTCGTTTCACCCCGCAATCGACAAGCGTCACTGACTCGTCGTCATCGACGAACGCGAACGAGTTGATGAAGTCGCCCAGCGTCGGGATGCGGTACACCCCGGGCGCGAGGGGGATGATCGGTGCCCTACCCATGCCCACAGCGTAGGCTCACCAGGCATGCGCGTGGTGGAATCGGTCCTCGACCTCATCGGTGATACGCCTCTCGTCCGACTACGTCGGGTGACCGAGGGCATCGCATGTCCGGTGTATGCGAAGGTCGAATACCTCAATCCCGGTGGTTCAGTGAAGGATCGGATCGCCACCCGGATGATCGATTCAGCCGAGGAGAAGGGTCTACTCCAGCCCGGCGGCGTGATCGTCGAACCCACGAGCGGCAATACCGGTGTGGGACTGGCCATGGTGGCCCAGCAGCGCGGATACCGATGCATCTTCGTCTGCCCGGACAAGGTCAGCCAGGACAAGCAGAACGTGCTGCGTGCCTACGGCGCTGAGGTGGTCGAGTGCCCGACAGCGGTCGAACCCGACGACCCGCGGTCGTACTACAGCGTCAGCGATCGTCTCGCTCGCGAAGTGCCCGGCGCCTGGAAGCCGGATCAGTATTCGAATCCGGACAATCCGCGATCGCATTACGAGGAGACCGGACCGGAATTGTGGGAGCAGACGCAGAGTCGCATCACACATTTCGTGGCAGGCGTCGGGACGGGCGGTACGATCACCGGAACAGGTCGCTACCTCAAGGAGGTAAGCAACGGTCGGGTGCGGATCGTCGGTGCCGATCCCGAGGGCTCGGTGTATTCCGGTGGAACCGGTCGGCCCTACTTGGTCGAGGGAGTCGGCGAGGACTTCTGGCCGACGAGTTATGACCCTGATGTTCCCGACGAGATCATCGCGGTCAGTGACGCTGATTCCTTCGAGATGACCCGGCGCATGGCCCGCGAGGAAGGACTACTCATCGGTGGCTCATGCGGCATGG
This sequence comes from uncultured Actinomycetales bacterium, assembly GCA_913063435.1. GTDB lineage: Bacteria > Actinomycetota > Actinomycetes > S36-B12 > S36-B12 > M55B157. Next base: position 2,448 of record CAJXYI010000037.1, read on the forward strand.
CGGTCGTTGCGGCACTCGAGGTCGCACGTCGTGCGAGCGCCGATGACTACGTCGTCGTACTACTACCCGACTCCGGGCGCGGCTACCTGTCCAAGGTGTTCAACGATGAATGGCTGGCCTCCTATGGCTTCGCCACGGGTGGCTCGGACACCGCGGCGCACGAGCGCACCGTGGGTGATGTGCTGCGTGTGAAGTCTGGCGACTTGCCACCCTTCGTGCACACGCACCCGACCGAGACAGTGCGCGATGCGATCGACATCCTGCGTGAATTCGGTGTCTCGCAGATGCCGGTGGTGCGCGCTGAACCCCCGGTGATGGCCGCCGAGGTCGTCGGTTCAGTCGCCGAACGTGACCTGCTCGATGCGCTGTTCACGGGTCGCGCGAACCTGTCCGATGCGGTCGAGGGTCACATGTCGGACAAGCTGCCGCAGGTCGGCTCGGGTGAGCCGGTATCGACCGCGGTGCATGCACTGGAACATGCTGATGCCCTGCTCGTTCTCGATGATGGCAAGCCGGTGGGTGTGCTGTCTCGTACGGACCTGCTCGGCCACCTCGCCGACTGACGTCGGGAAGGTCAGTCTGAGAGAGAACGACGCTCGTCCGGCCTAAGGTGACGTCGTTAACGCTGATAGCGGTCGTTCTTGTGGGGATGGCGCGAGTGCAACCTGATTAATCCAGCGACGGAAGCGCGATGCCCGATGCGGAGTGGCAGCGGTAACCGTTGGGCACCTTGTACAGGTACTGCTGGTGGTAACCCTCGGCGTAGTAGAACGGATTGCCCTCTGCGGGCGCGATCTCGGTGGTGATCTCACCGTATCCGCGCCCGGCCAACGCTGGCGCATAGGCCGCTGCCGTGCGCTCGATGAGATCGCGCTGCGCATCGTTCGTGTAGTACACCGCGCTGCGGTATTGCGTGCCCATGTCATTGCCCTGCCGGAATCCCTGGGTTGGATCGTGGCTCTCCCAGAAATACTTCAGCACGTCATAGGTGGAGATGTCGGATTCGCGGTAGGCGACCAGCACCGCCTCGGTGTGGCCGGTGCGCCCCGTACACACCTCCTCATACGTCGGATGAGCGGTGAAGCCACCTTGATATCCGACCGCGGTCGTGAAGACTCCCGGCAATCGCCAGTAGATCTCCTCCGCTCCCCAGAAGCAACCCATCCCGAGATAGATCGCGCTCAGGCCGGCCGGCCACGGCTGGGCATCGGTCGAGCGGATCGGGGTGCCGAGCACTGCGTGATCCACCGGTACCTCGAAGGGATAGTCCGCCCGCCCGGGCAGCGCCTCCTCGGCGGTCACCATGCTGCCCTTGCCGCTTCCGAGCAGCCCTGCGAGAAAGTCCGACATCGCCATATGACCAGTATGGCCCCCGTCTGAGATGCTGGCCCGGTGGATGCCTCTGACCGACCGATGAAGCAGGCCACCGTCGTGTGGTTCGCCCCCGGTGATCGCGATCGCGTGGAGCACGCGGTGGCCTCGGCGCTCGCCGAACACGGCGGCCATGTCGATGGCCTTGATGCCGATTACGGCGCCTCGACCACTTTCCGGCTGCTCGGCATCATCGTGCCAGGGGAGGAACACCGCGTTCCGGTACACGCTCATGTCGACCTGCGGCCCGGTCCGGATCAGCATTCGATCCAGGTGCGGTTGGAGATGCGGTCGATCGAAGGTCTGTTCCTGCTGGAATTCGCCGACGCAGATCAGCAGAGCGCCGCCTACGCGGAGAAGTTCGCCGAGATCGAAGATAGCTGCAAGGCAGCGACGGGAGTTGTGTGATGACGCAGTGGGATGACACTGGATTCGAGACACGCGCGATCCATGCTGGCCAGGAGCCCGATCCCATGACCGGTGCCGTCGTGCCACCGGTGTATCAGGTGTCGACCTACGCCCAAGACGGAGTCGGTGGCCTGCGTGGAGGCTACGAATACTCGCGCAGCGGCAACCCCACGCGCACCGCGCTGGAGGAATGCCTCGCTGCGTTGGAGGCACCCGGCATCGACGGTGCGCGCGGGTTGGCCTTCGCGTCGGGCCTTGCGGCTGAGGACACACTGTTGCGGGTCGTAGGCGCACCCGGTGCACATGCGGTCATCGGAAATGATGCCTATGGCGGGACGTATCGGCTCTTCTCCCGCGTCGCCGAACCCTGGGGTCTGGCGCACACTCCGGTCGACCTTACCGATCACGATTCGGTTCGTGCTGCCATCGAACCGGGCCGCACGCGGTTGATCTGGGCCGAGACGCCGACGAATCCGTTACTCACCGTCGTCGACATCACATCATTAGCCGATATCGCCCACGAAGCCGGTGCCATTCTGGTCGTCGACAACACCTTCGCTTCCCCCTATCTGCAGCAGCCGTTAGCGCTGGGTGCCGATGTCGTAGTGCATTCGACGACGAAATATCTCGGTGGTCATTCCGATGTCGTCGGTGGTGCTCTGGTGGCGCGTGATCGCGACCTCGGTGATCGGCTGGCCTATCACGCCAACGCGATGGGATCAGTTCCCGGGCCGTGGGATTCCTGGCTGGTGCTTCGCGGCATCAAGACACTGGGCGTGCGGATGGATCGCCACTGCGCGAATGCCCACGCCGTGGTGGATCTGCTGTCGAATCATGGACGGATCACGCAGGTGCTGTATCCGGGACTGCCCGGGCATCGCGGCCACGATGTGGCGGTGCGGCAGATGCGTGACTTCGGCGGCATGGTGTCCTTCCGCGTCGCCGGTGGGGCTGATGAAGCCGTAGCGGTGTGCGGTCGGACGCGAGTGTTCACCCTCGGAGAATCCCTGGGTGGAGTGGAATCACTCATCGAACATCCCGGTCGCATGACCCACGCTTCAGCAGCTGGTTCACCACTGGAGGTGCCCGATGATCTTGTGCGCCTATCGGTCGGTATCGAATCGGTCGAGGATCTGCTGGCGGATTTGGACAAGGCGTTGGCGTGACGTCGTCGAGCCCTGATTCGTCCAGTGTTTCGCCGACTGCGCGAAGCATCGCGGCAGCAGTGGCCGCAGGTGACGAGACGGCGGTAGCGGCTGTGGCCGACGCGCTCGATCGCATCCGGTCGCTCGATGATCCGATCGAGGCATTCCGAGTCGTGCGTGCCGATGCCGCACTCGCCGAGGCAGCAGCGATCGATGCGCAAAGCGATCGAGCGAACCTGCCACTGGCCGGGGTGCCGGTCGCAATTAAGGACAACGTCGCGGTGGCCGGGGAATCGATGCGGGTCGGTTCCACAGCGACATCCGATGCGCCGCAAGCGGTTGACCACCCGGTCGTAGCACGCATCCGCGCAGCCGGCGGGGTGGTCATCGGGTTGACGAACGTGCCGGAACTGTGTGTGTTCGGTGCAACCGATTCGGTGTATTCGGTCACGCGCAACCCGTGGAACTGGTCGGTGACGCCGGGCGGATCGAGTGGTGGTTCGGCGGCTGCCGTCGCTGCGGGCATGGTGCCCATCGCTTTAGGGAACGATGGGATGGGCAGTATCCGCATTCCCGCGGCGTGCACCGGACTGGTCGGGTTGAAACCCGGCCTCGGTGTCGTGCCAGCACAGTTGGGCGCGACCGATTGGTATGGCATGTCGGAGAACGGGCCACTGGCCACGACGGTTTCCGATGCGGCGCTGCTGTTGTCCGTGCTGGCTGATGAGCCGGCGCTAGCTGATGTCCGGACGCCAGGACGGTTGCGAATCGCAGTGTCGTGGCGATCGCCGGTAGCGGGCGTGACTGTCGACACCGGGTGGGCTGCCGGGGTCGAGCGGGCAGCATCGTCACTGCAACTCATCGGTCATGATGTTCGTCGAGCGAGCCCGGTGTATCCGACGTCAGCGGCGATCGCCGGTCTGGTGCGCTGGTTCGCCGGCACGGCTGATGATGCTGATGCATTGGATGACTCATCGCTTGAGCGGCGAGTACGTCGTCATGCGGCGATCGGTCGTTTCGTGCGACGCACACCATTGATGAGTGAGCGATTGCGCGAGGCCTGGATTGAGAAAGCGGGGGAGTTCCTCACCGAATACGACGTATTGGTGACTCCGGCGTTGGCGCGTTCACCGATCGAGGCGCGCCGCTGGGGAGCGGGCGGTTGGGCGACGACGATGGCCGCCAATGTTCGTTACGCGCCGTTCGCCGCACCGTGGAACATCGCAGGGTTCCCGGCGATGAGCCTGCCGGCGGGTATCCATCCGGTATCGGGCACACCGATCGCGGTGCAATTGGTGGCGCGCCCGGGTGGCGAGTCGCTACTGCTGGGACTTGCCACCCAACTCGAGGCGCAGATGCCCTGGCCCCGCACCGCCCCGACCCGCCCCCTCCTGACGCCACCCGCAAGACGACCCTAAGTTGCGCCCAGGCTGGAGGCCGGGCGCAACTTAGGGTCGTCTTGCGGGTGGCTGATAGGGCCTGCAGCAGGACAACGGCTGTCAGCGATTCGCTCAGGGCGCGGAGGGGTTCGCCGTCCGCTGCAGGGTCTCCGGGCTACGCAGGACGAGGACCAGAACCACGGCGGAGGCCATGGCGCCGACGGCGAAGGCCCAGGAGAACCCCGCAGCATCGAGCAGAGCGCCAGCGATCAGCGGGCCGAAGACACTGCCGAGATCGGACATCATCTGGAACACCGCGATCGGGATACCACCGCGGCGACCACCCATCAGGTCCCCCACAGCCGCGGCAGGTGCCGAGGAACGGTAGGCCACCGCCACCCCGAGGACGGCCATTCCGACGAACATGATGAACGTGGCCCAGCCGGTGTTGTCGGAGAGAACGTCAGCAAGGACCAGCACGCTCATTCCGATGATCGTCGCGATCGTGCCGATGAGCATCGCGGGACGACGACCCCGCAGATCCGCCATTCGTCCGGCGGGAAGTAGCGCGAGTGCCTGTGCTCCGGCAGCAACGAGGAACGCAGCGCCGGAAAGGCCGGCACCCTGTCGCAGCCCCTCGATCACGAACAGGGGAATCAGCGCGGCGCGGATACCGAAGGTTACGAAGCCGTTGAGGAAGTTCACGCCGAGCGCGGCTCGATAGGCGGGCTTGCGTAGGAACCGTCCGAGAGTCGCGGCACGTGATTCACCTACGGATTCGGTGTCCTCGACGATCTCTTCGCGTTCGATGAGATGAGCCCGAGTGAGGAAGACCAGTGCGACCACCGTTGCAGCGGCAAGAGTTGCGGCATAGAAGAAGAAGGGAGCACGCACCGACCAGGCCAGCACAATGCCGCCCGCGGCAGGTCCGGCCACACCACCGAAGAGGAACCCGGCCTGGAACACCGCGGAAGCTCGCCCACGGCGGGGCGCGTCGACGACACGCAAGAGGAGCGCCAGCGCGGACACGGTGAACATCGACGAGCCAATTCCGCCGATTCCACGCAGCACCAACAGTTGCACGAAGGATTGGGAAAGTCCGGCCAGCGCGCTGGACACCGCCACGATCACCAACCCGGATGCAAGGACAAGACGTTCGCCGAGGCGATCGGTCAACCAGCCGGCAAAGGGGGATGAGATGAAGCGCATCAGCGCGAAAGCCGAGACGACTGACGATGCGGCGAGAGCACTGACTTCGAAGCTGGACGCGAAGATCGGGATCGCGGGGATGACGATTCCGAATCCCAGTGCGACGAAGAAGGCGATCGTGGCCAGAACCCAGACTTCCCGGGGGAGCGAATCCAGAGAGGTACGGCTGCGGAATCGCACCGCCCCACTCTAGGTGGTCGCCGTAGATCCGTTCTTCGGGTGGTACTTCGGGTAGATAGTGCTCAATGCGGGCCTGATCTACCCGAAGAAGGGCTAGCGGGCCTGGCGGGCACGAACGTAGTCGGTCACGACGAAGTCTCCGAGTCGGTCAGCGTCGACACCGAGAACGCGCCCGCCGTTGCGACGGGCCATCGCGTCGAGAAAGCGCTCGAGTCGAGGGTCATCGCCGAGCCGGAACCACGAAATGGGAACACCTCGGCGCGTGAGTCGATCGACCTCGGCCACGGTTGCGTTGATTGTTTCGCGATCCGGCGGCCACATAAACCACCAGTCTCCGTCGGGCATCAGGTGCGCGGTCGGCTCACCATCGGTGACCACGAGGCACACCGGTTGCGCACCGCGATGGCGATCGAAGAAGCGCCCCGCCAGCATCAACGCGTGATGAAGATTCGTGCCCTGGATGTCGGCGGCATCCAGGTCAGGGAGTTCGTGCGGCGCGACGGTTCGGGCCAGGTTCGCGAACGAGATGATCTGCATTGCGTCGAGGGGGAAACTCGTCGACGCCAGCGCATGCAAGGCCAGGGCGGTGGTTTTAGCGGGTCGCCAGGTGTCGTTCATCACCATGGAAAACGATTGATCGACGAGGAGGGCCACTGCCGCCTGGGTGCGAGTTTCGGTCTCGCGCACCTCGAAATCCTCAGCCGACAACCGGATCGACCCGGTCGCTCGCTCGGCGACGTGCCGGCGAACCGCATTGGACACCGACCGCACGACATCGATGGGCTGCTCGTCGCCGAACCGCCATTCGCGTGTGGAGCCGGTCAGTTCACCTGATGCACCGGTCGCGTGCACATCGTGGTCGCCACGGCTACCAGGATCCAGATCACCGAACACCCTCCGTAGTGCGGTCTGACCGATGCGGCGGATCGCCTTCGGACTCAACTCCATGCGATCGGTCAGATAGCCCTGTTCGCGAAGCCGACGTTCGATCTCGCGTAGTCGCTCGATGTCATCGGCAGCGGATCGACCGAGGGCTCGCTCGACCGCCTCGACATCGACGTCATCCAACGTCGCTCCGGGATAGGTCTGTCCGAGTTGGGCGTCCAGCGATTCCAGATCCGCCAGTTCAGCGAGTGCAGAGGTCGCGTCGGGCATGCCCATGCCTTGTTCACCCGTCATCCGCTGTCGTCCCTGCCAGGGCAGGTCGGGGCGCAGCGCCTGCAGATGATCACGCAATTGGCTCATCTGGGCCTGCATGTCCAGATCATCCATCGCCTGTTCCATCAGATCGGCGAGTTGCTCGCGTTGTTCGGGCGAGAGTGAATCCAGCATGCGCTGCATCGCGGCAGCACGTCGGGCGAGATCGTCGAGCAACTCCTCGAATGATTCGGGATTATCAGGAAAGAATTCCCCGTGCCTGTCCATGAATTCCTCGAACTTGGACGACACGTCCTCGCCCTGCCGATGCGCGGCCATCATGTCGTTCAAATCGGCAAGCATGTCCTTGATCCGCTGGGCCTCCTCAGGTGACTGAGGGCTGGACATCGCCTGCGACAACCCCTGGAACTGCGCGTCGAGTACCTCCTGCTGCAGCATCTGGCGAATCTGTTCATAGGACTCCCTGGCCTCGGGGGATCGCCAGTCATAGTCGGAGAGCTCGCGGACGGCTCGTGCAGTGTCGTCGGACAGGTTGTCCAGCATCGCTTCGCGAAACCGTGCATCGTCACCGGGATCCGGAAACAGGGCATCCTGTTCGGCGGTCACAGCATCATCCAGCAACTCGCGGACCCGATCGAGGGTTCCCCCCAGGCGGCCCTGTGATTGCAGTTCGCGACGGCGCTGCTGGATGCGCCGGCGCAATTCGGCAAGCCCGCGCAGTGACTCGGTGCCGGACTGCATCAGGTCGCGCAAGGATTCACGCACGCTCCGCCCATCGAGAATCCGGTCGGCGAGATCATCGACCGCACCGCCCACGTCGAAGGGCGGGGCGAGTGGATCAGGCCCTCCCCGATAGGCGCCATAGCGATAACGCGTCACTCGTCGTCATCCTCCGTGCGACGCGCGGTGCCGTACGCCACCCCGTCGCCGGTGTCATCCTTGGCGATCCGCCGGGTCAGCCACAGTCCTTCCAATGTCAATTCCAAACAGGCTGCAGACAATCCGGGGGTGACATCGGTATCCGGTCCTTCGAGTGCGGTGACGATGCGCGACATTCCTTCGATCGGACCGATGGCATCGAGCAGGGATCGAGCAGACACAAGATCGCCGGACTCGACCACGGTGCCCTCGTCGATGCGTTCGATCAGGGCGCTGAGGTCGATGCCACCGAGGTGCGCGCGAAACGATTCGGCGACCGCGCGTCGGGCGAGGTGCTCGAGGATCTCTGCTTCGCGACCTTCCTCGCTGACCTCGAACTCGACCTTGCCGCGCAGAGTGGACACCACCGCTGGCAGATCGCCCACCCGTGCCACGGCATCCTCCCCGGACACGGCTGCTCGGCGCAGCGCGCCACCGGCGAGGGATTCGGCGCACGCGATCGAGAAGCGCGCCGAAACTCCACTGCGCGGATCGATCGCATTCGACTCCCTCACCTGGCGGGTGAATCGCGCCACGACTTCGAGCAGGTGTCGCGGCACTTCGGCAACGAGATCGGCCTCCTGGGCGATCAGATCGACCTCATGGTCGAGATCGAGCGGATAGTGGGTGGTGATCTCGGCCCCGAAGCGATCCTTCAGCGGAGTGATGATGCGTCCGCGGTTGGTGTAGTCCTCGGGGTTGGCGCTAGCCACGACAAGCAGATCGAGCGGGAGCCGCAGGGTGTAGCCGCGCACTTGGATATCGCGCTCTTCGAGCACATTCAGTAGTGCGACCTGGATGCGTTCGGCGAGGTCAGGCAACTCATTGATGGCGAAGATGCCGCGATTGGTGCGCGGGACGAGCCCGAAGTGCACCGTTTCGGGGTCACCGAGAGTGCGGCCCTCAGCGACTTTGACAGGATCGACGTCGCCGATCAGGTCGCCGACCGATGTATCGGGGGTGGCCAGCTTCTCGCCGTATCTCTCGCTGCGATGGACCCAGGCAATCGGCAGGTCATCGCCGCATTCGTCTGCGCAGCGGATGCCATACGCACTGACCGGTGCCATCGGGTCGTCGTGGACTTCCGACCCTGCGACAACGGGCATCCATTCGTCGAGCAGGCCGATCAGGGTGCGGATCAAGCGAGTTTTACCCTGCCCGCGCTCACCGAGCAGCACGAAGTCATGGCCGGCCAGCAGTGCACGCTCGACCTGCGGCAGCACGGTGTCCTCGAAGCCCACGATCCCTGGGAATGCCGACTCGCCGGAACTCAGTCGCGCCAGCAGATTGGCGCGTATCTCGGCCTTCACCGACCTCGGCGCGTAGCCACTGGCACGGAGTTCGCCCAGGGTGGCTGGCAGATCTGCAGGAGGGATCGGTCGTACGGCATTCGGGGTGGACATATGACGACGGTACGGGAGGATGGAGGACATGGCCTCTTCGGACGTCACCTCTCGCGGGCCGCGGGCACAAGCGGCCCGTTGCGCTGTGGGCTTCGCCCAGGGGAATATCGAGTCCGGGGTGGTGGCAGCGGTCCGCGAAGCTCTGGCCGGCCTAGGCGCTGTTCGCCCGACGATGGCCGTGGTCTGCGTGGCTGCGCCCGGCGATCCGGTGACCGGTGGGCGGATCCTGGGTCACGCGGGGGCGCTGCTCGCGGAGGCAGCGCCGAACTGCGCTGTCGTCGGTACCACCGCTCACGGCGTGATCGGGGGCGTCGATGCAGTGGAGATGGAACCTGCGGTGAGCGTGTGGCTGGCCTCGTGGGCAGGGGCGCCTCCGCGGCCATTCCGGGTGGCGGCACGGCCCGCCGAAGGCGGCGTTGGTTTGACTGGCCTTCCCGAGCTGACCGATGACGATCGCCTCGCGGTCTGTTTCGCCGATCCGTGGTCCTCACCCATCGACGAGGTTCTGGCGGCATTCACCCGCATCGATGGCGACCTGCCGGTTGTCGGTGGATTCGCCTCGGCGGGACAGCGAGGCGAGAACCGGTTGCTCCTGGGCAGTGCTGTTCTCGATAGTGGCACCGTCGGGCTCGTTTTGGACTCGACGGCACCGGTACGTGCAGTCGTCTCCCATGGATGCCGACCGATCGGCGACCCGATGACCGTCACCTCATCGCGAGGTGCGTTCTTGATCGAGATGGCCGGCCGCCCGGCCCTGGAACGCATCCGAGCGACCGTCGAGGAATTGCCGACCGAGGAGCAGGCCCTCGCGGTACGCGGACTGCAGATGGGGATCGCCCGCGCTCCCGAGGCTGGAGGCGACTCCGCGGCGGATTACCTCATGCGCGCCATCATCGGTGTCGACCCGACGATCGGAGCGGTAACCGTCGGTGACGAGGTGCCGGTCGGCTCGCTGGTGCGATTGCATCTGCGCGATGCGGACTCGGCTGACGCTGACCTGCGCCAGGCGGTGATGTCCGTTGCTGAAGGCGGTCCGAGTGCGGGTGGTTTGCTGATCACCTGCAATGGGAGAGGTAGGTCGATGTTCACCTCGCCGGCGCATGACAGCGAGGTCATCGCCACCGGGCTTGGTGCCCAGGCGCTCGGTGGATTCTTCGCCGCTGGTGAGATCGGGCCGGTCGGTGGCGCCAATCACCTGCACGGGTTCACGGCGGTGCTGCTCGTGGTCGACTCGACGATGAGTGATTCAGTAGAGGTCGCGCGTGACGCTACGGTCGGACAGGGTGGCTCTGCGGATTCGGATCAGGAGACCGACTTCGATGCCGCCCTCGCGACGCTTCTGGATGCCGACCCACCTATTTCCTGATCGACATCGCTGCCTGCGATGCCGTTCTTCGGCGATATCCCCAAGCCTGCGCGAGTCATTGACTCCTCTATGGGGTGGGCGCATACGGTTAGGTGCATGGCCCGAGATACCCATCGCAGCGCGGTGTATTCGGTCGAGGATGCTCTGGGCCGACAGCTGGACCGCGGCGGCACCGTCGAGTTCTTCGGCTCCACATTGACCCTGCCCATCGAGCGGCGCTTCGCCGATGTGGCGTCCATGCAGCGATTCGTCGACTCCGTGCTCTCGGTGATCGACCCGTATCTGCCGCCGGTGACCGTGCGTGAACGCGTGTCGGCGAGCAAGGCGCACTACGAGCGTCCACGAACTGATCGACTCGCTGCGATCGCGGTGCCACTGCAACTGATCGATGGGCGCCGCTGGGCAGCGCGTGAGTCGGTGCTCCTACACGAGATCGCCCACCATGTCACCCACCATGACGACTGCGCTCGCGGTGAAGCAGCCCACGGACCGACTTTCTGCGCACACCTGATCTCGCTGCACGCACGAGTCATCGGTCCGGAGTCCGCTCTGCTGCTGCGCGCATCCTTCGATTCGGCAGGGATCCCCGTGGCCGGAGTGGTGGCGTCATGAGTGGTGCGGACCGGGTACTCGATCGGATCGCAGCTCTGCTTGCCAAAGCTGAGCGAACCGAGCACGAGGCTGAGGCCGAGGTGTATCTGGCCAAGGCGCAGGCGATCGCTACCCAGGCCAGCGTCGATCTCGCTGTTGCCCGCGCTCGAACAGCTCGTCGGGAGGCACGCGAGCAACCGACCCAGCGCACGATCACGATCGGTGAACGTGGCAAGCGTGCGAACACCCACCTCGTCACGCTGTTCGTGACGGTCGGCCACTGCAATGGCCTGCAGGTCGATGTCGCCCACAACTCGACCTATGTCATCGCCTACGGGATGCCGTCCGACCTGGAGTTGGCTGGCGCTCTGTTCGGATCGCTGGCAACTCAGATGACAGCATCGGCGAACGCGTGGTTGGCGCTCGGAGAATGGCGTGAGGACACCTACATCTCGCGCGATGGATGGCGTAAACCCCACACTTCTCAGACAGCCCGGGCGGCGTTCTACCGTGGATTCATCGAGCGCATCGGGCGGCGCTTGATGCAGGCGCGCGACGAGGTCATGGTGCAGGCGGAATCGACCGTGGTCGAAGTCTCACCTGACATCAATGACGCTGGCACGGCTACCGGAGCCCTCGTGTTGCGGGCCAAGGAATCCGAGGTGCGCTCGTTCTATCGATCCTCTTCGAGTGCTCGTGGATCCTGGAGCGGTTACTCCGGCAGTGTGAGCCGCCACGGCGGCGCAGCATCCAACGCTGGCCGCAAGGCTGCGGCGAATGCACGACTATCCAGCCCCAGGGGAATCGGTACGAAGGGCCCCGGGCTCGCTGGCTGACGAGCACCGGTCGTTACTCAACGCCGGTGCAGCGTCATGGGGATGCCAGGTTCCGGCCGCAACGTGACGGCAGGGGTTGTCGTGATCGATCGGCCCGGTACAAGATCAGCGCGCCAGCGCTGAGCGAGGGTAGCGAGCACGAGAGTCGCCTCCATCCAGGCGAAGGCTTCACCGATGCATCGACGATTGCCCCATCCGAAGGAGAACCAGGCTCCGCGCGGCTGGCCCGGCGCCGCTTCGTCGAATTCGCCGGCTGCGGTCAACCAGCGCTGCGGTTCGAACGCTCGCGCACGCGGCCACCAGCGTGGATCGCGGTGAGTGATCCACGGGCTGGCAAGGGTCGTCGCTCCACGGGGAATCAACCACCCGTCGAGTTCGATATCGGTGAGCAGTCGTCGCCCCATTACCCACGCGGGTGGATAGAGCCGCAGCGATTCAGCGATCACTGCGCGCGTACGAGGCAAATGAGCGTAATCGTCGAAGGTCGGTTCGCGACCGCCGAGTACCTCGTCGAGTTCCTCCTCCAACCACTCCCGCTGAGTCGAGTGTTGGGCCAGCAGCAACCAGCTCCACGACAGTGTCATCGCCGTCGTCTCGTGCCCCGCAAGCACGAGCGTCATCACCTCGTCGCGCACTTGCTCATCGGACATCCCCGTGCCGTCCTCCTGCGCGGCGATCAGCATTCCGAGAATGTCCTCGGCGTCACCGTCGGAGCGGTGTTGATCGATCATCCGCTGCACCACGGAATCGAGGGTCGCCGATGCTTCCAACGCTGCACGTCGCCCGGGTGTCGGGACCCGCAGGATCATCGGGCCCAGGATGAGTCGCTGCCCCAATCCACCGAGTACCTCATCGAGCGCTGCGCCGACCTCAGCGGCATCACCGCGCAGATCGCTGCCGAACAGAGTGCGGCCGACGATGTCGAAGGTGAGTTCACCCATCGCATCAGACATGTCGAGAGTGTCGCCGTCGTCCCATTGATCGGATCGGCGCACTGTGGCCGCAACCATCTGCCGCGCATAACCGTGTAAGCGATCACGATGGAAAGCCGGTTGGACAAGGCGACGCTGGCGCAGGTGAACCTCGCCCTCGCTGGTGAGCAGGCCGTTGCCCAGGATCGCCTTGGCTGCTTGGAGCCCGCGACCCTTCATCGTGTCGCGACCATGGGCGTGCATCACCTCGACGATGTTTTCCGGGTGCGTGAGGACATAGAGGTGCTCGCCCATGACGCGAATATGTGCCAGTCGGGGATGGTCGACAACGAGATCATCGAGGAAGCCCAGAATGTCTCCACCACGAAGGAATCGACCGATGAAGCCGACCCCCGAGGGACCCCCTGGACGGCGGACGTCCCGACGGCGATCCTTCGGAATGGGGATGTCGCTGTGGGCGACTCGTTCGGTTGCGATCTGAGCCTGGTCGCGGACGGTGACATGGGACGTCGTCATATGTCCAGTGTGGCCCGCCGAATGCGATCCCGTCACCTCGACTGTGGATCGGAGACCATGGGGCGAGTGAATACCGGCCATTTGGCGGTGGGGATCGAGTCGGGCGCAGAGAGCAGCTCATTGAGTCCAGTCCATCGATCGAGGCGTGCCAGGATGGCGGTCATGGACCAGCCTGCTCCCGCAGTGGTGCCGAGCCTCGCCGATGTGCAGGACGCGGCCGAGTTGCTCGCGCCGATCATCCGGCGCATTCCGCTTACGAGCGCACGGTGGTTGTCCGAACGGGTGGGAGGCCCGGTTTTCCTGGCCCCGGAGAACCTGCAGCGTGCCGGTTCGTTCAAGATCCGCGGTGCCTACACGCGGATCTCTCGGCTCGGTGACGAAGCAAGGGTGCGTGGTGTCGTTGCTGCGTCTGCGGGCAATCATGCGCAGGGTGTGGCTCTCGCGGCTCAACTACTCGGCGTGCCCGCCACGGTGTTCATGCCCGAGGGCGCGAGCATTCCGAAGGTCACTGCAACCCGCGCCTACGGGGCGGACGTTCATTTCGCCGGATCGACGATCGAACAGACCATCATCGCGGCGGAACGATTCGCCGAAGAGACCGGCGCGATCCTCATCCACCCCTTCGATCATGCCGACGTTGTTGCCGGGCAGGGAACTCTCGGTCTGGAAATCCTCGAAGCTCTGCCCGAGGTCGGCACGATCGTGGTGTGCACCGGTGGTGGAGGGCTGCTCGCCGGAATCGCGCTCGCGGTGAAATCCGCGCGTCCCGATGTCCAGGTTATCGGCGCCCAGGCGTCGGGAGCGGCTGCATATCCACCCTCTTTAGCGGCCGGCTCACCTGTAGCCCTGGGTTCCATGCGCACGATGGCCGATGGAATTGCCGTGGGGCGCCCCGGTGACGTGCCGTTCGCGCTCATCGACACCTATGTCGATGGCATCCGCACCGTGAGTGAGGATTCCTTGGCACGTGCCCAACTTCTGATGCTCGAGCGTTCGAAACTCGTGGTCGAACCGGGAGGTGCGGCTGCGGTCGCGGCGATCCTGGACGATCCGCGATCGTTCACATCGCCGGTTGTCGCGACATTGTCGGGTGGCAACGTCGATCCGCTGCTCCTGATGCGCGTCATCCGTCACGGTCTGACAGCAGCGGGGCGTTTCACGACTCTTACGGTGCGCATGCCCGATCGTCCCGGTGCGCTGGCGGGCCTTCTTACCGATATCTCCTCGCACGATGCCAATGTGGTCGATGTCCGGCACACGCGAACCGATCCTCGTTTGGCTGTCGATGAGGTCGAGATCGCGGTGGAGTTGGAGACCCGGGGCCCCGATCATCGTGACGATGTCGTCGCGACATTGCGCGAACGTGGATACTTCGTCGTCAACTAGCCGATACCGAGGCATCGGCAGCTGAGGTCGAGCCTGGGTTAGTTCCGACAGCCGCGACGCGCCCCACCCCGATTGACAGCACTGCGTGTAGCGTTCCCACCGTGGCGAATGTCATCGAAGCACGCGATCTGGTCAAGACCTATGGCGAGGTCACCGCGCTCGACGGACTCGATCTCGACGTCCCCGAAGGCACGGTGGTGGGATTGCTCGGACCCAACGGCGCAGGCAAGACGACGACCGTGCGCATCCTCACGACCCTGCTCAAGCCCGACTCCGGTACGGCGACAGTTGCCGGATTCGATGTGCTGCGTCAGCCTGATCGGGTTCGAAGCGTGATCGGCCTGACGGGTCAGTACGCGGCCGTCGACGAATACCTCACCGGTCGAGAGAACCTGCGCATGTTCGGCGATCTGTATCACCTCACGCCGGAATACGTGCGTACCCGGACCACCGAGTTGCTGGAGCGCTTCGACCTTGCCGATGCTGCAGACCGCTCCCTGCGCACCTACTCCGGGGGTATGCGTCGTCGGCTCGACCTGGCCGCGAGCCTGATCGCGAAACCGTCGATCCTGTTTCTCGATGAGCCGACGACAGGTTTGGATCCGCGGTCGCGACTGGGGCTGTGGGAGGTCATCACCGATCTGGTTGCCGAAGGAACCACGGTGCTGCTCACTACGCAGTACCTCGAGGAGGCCGATCAGTTGGCCGAGGAGATCGTGGTGATCGACCACGGTCGCGTCATTGCCCAGGGCACTTCGGACACGTTGAAGGATGCGGTCGGAGGGAACCGCATCGAGGTGGTGGTGGTCGATCCCGCACAGGTCTCGACAGCGGTCCAGGCGCTGACCGCGGTTGCCAATGGTGAGGTGATCGCCGACGCTGAGGAACGTCGAGTATCAGCGCCTGTGTCTGGGGGATCAACCGCATTGGTCGAGGCAGTCCGGGGCTTGGATGCGGCGGGTGTCGGAATCGCCGACATCGTGTTACGCAGGCCAACCCTCGATGACGTATTCCTCACCCTGACCGGCCATGTTGCGGAGGAGGACGCCGCATGAGTGCAACCGATAGCCTGGTGAGCGTGCCCATGCGTTCGCGGCCGATTTTCGGCTGGGCGCTGCATGACGGTTTCGTCGTTGCCCGCCGCAACCTGATCCAAACCGTGCGGGTTCCGGAGCTGCTGTTCTTCTCCCTCGTGCAGCCGGTGATCTTCGTGCTGCTGTTCGCATTCGTCTTCGGTGGCGCGATTCCGATTCCCGGTGCTGATCCCACTGCCGAACCCGACACGAGTGTGTATCGGCAGTATCTGATGCCGGGAATCTTCGGTCAGACCGTCGCATTTGCAGCTGCCGCCTCGACGGTGGGATTGGCCGAGGACATGCATCGGGGGTTGATCGATCGATTCCGTTCACTTCCGATGGCCAGCGGCGCGGTGCTGTTCGGCCGCACCTTCGCTGATGCTGCGCGTCAGATCCTGGTGTTGACGGTATTGAGCATCACCGGTTTCCTCGTCGGGTGGCGGATCAACGATGGAGTCATTTCGGCGATCGGGGCTTTCGCGCTGCTGCTGCTGTTCGCCTACACCGTCGCGTGGATCGGGGCGTGGATCGGGCTGTACATGCCTAATCCTGAGACTGCCAATACCGCGGGCCTGGTCTGGCTTTTCCCACTGACGTTCCTGTCGAATGCGTTCGTTCCGATCACCGCGATGCCCGACTGGCTGCAGCCCATCGCGCAGTGGAATCCGATCTCGTCACTGGTTCTCGCCGCCCGCGACCTGTTCGGCAACCCGACAGGCATTATCGGCGATGCGTGGCCGCAGCAGAATCCGATCCTCTACACACTGATCTCATGCGCAGTGCTGATCGCGATATTCGCGCCGCTGGCGATCCGCCGCTACCGCCGCACAACCGCCCGCTGAACTGCACCGTACTATCACATCACCCCACTGCTAAGACGACCCTAACTTGCGCCTCACCCCGGGTGTAGGCGCAAGTTAGGGTCGTCTTAGCAGTGGGGTTCGTACTCGACATGTGTCGTCAGAATCGTTGATGGATCACGGTTATCCACAGACTTTGACTGTCGGCGGCTGAATTTGGGGTACGCCGTCACGGTTGTTCTGTGTCACCCCAAGACCAGTTGCATCTGCGGCATTCTCTCGAGTCGGCATTCGGTGCACGTTCCTTTACATTCGCTGAGGCAACGCAGCTCGGGATCGGACCTCGCCGACTGCGCACAGCGCTTTCGCTCAACATGATCGTGCGCTTGAGGCGGGGTGTCTATCGCATCTGGGAAGCCGGTTCGCCGAGCCCGTCCGTGCCCGATGTCGATCAATTACTCGCCGTACTCGCGGCTCATATAGATGAGTTACATCAACGGGGGCATAGGCCAATCATCGGCGGCAAGACAGCCGCTCAACTGTGGGGAATCCCCTGGATAGGAGATTCCGATCCGACTGCTGTCGTCACCCCTACCCTGATTGTGCATCCCTCATCACACCTGCGAAAAGGTCGAAGGGGGCAGGCGCTCCTGAGGCTCGATTCGGTGCCCGATGAGCACATCGGTGAATTCCTTGGGCTGCCCATCAGCACGCCAATACGGACCGGCTGCGATGTTGCTCGAGAAACTGCTCGCACACCGGGTGCCGCCTTGGTGCCGCTGGCGGCCGCTGCTCGAGTGTTCCTGCGACAGGAATGGCAGCGCACCATGGACAGCGAGTTGGAGTCCGAACATGACCTCACACGATTCGCGCGTGATTCGCAGCATTCAGTGCGTATTCAGCGATTAATCGAGCATGTCATTGCCCGTTCGCCACGACGTGGAATTCGGATGATTCGCCAGGTCCGTGGGCTAGTCGATCCGCGACTGGAGACACCGTTGGAATCGGTGTCGCAAGCCTGCTTCGCTGACTCGCCACTCCCGCGACCGCAGTTGCAGGTCGATGTCGCTGGTAAGAGCCGAACGGTTTATCGCGTTGACTTTCTGTTCGGTCATGTCATCGGAGAAGCCGACGGTGCCGTGAAGTACCGCGACGATGAGGCGCTGTGGCGGGAGAAGTTGCGCCAGGCCGACCTGGAAGCGAGCGGGTTCATCGTGGTCCGATGGACCTGGGAGGAGATCTGGAATCGTCCCCACGTGGTGATCGAACGTATCCGGAGGGCACTTGCACAGCCCCCGCCCCGTCCCCACTGGTAACGCTACCGCTGACCCCACTGCCAAGACGACCCTAACTTGCGCCAACACCCGAGGTGAGGCGCAAGTTAGGGTCGTCTTGGCAGTGGGGTTCTGGTGAACGATTCGGGTCGCGTAGAAGCCGTCAGTTGCGGGACGGTGGATCCGGCTAGCCGGTGTAGGGCTCGGCGCGCAGGACCTGCACCTTCATCGACTTGCCGTTCGCCAATTCGTAGCTGACCGTGTCACCGACCTTCGTACCCAGCACCGCGGTACCCAGGGGTGACGTTGGCGAATACACCTCGATGGAGGCATGGGCGGCCTCCTCGCGCGAGCCCAGCAGGAACGTCTCCTCATCGTCGAGGTCGACGAACCGGATCGTGATCACCTTGCCAGGTGCAACCTCGTCGGCATCGGAATCGGGAACGCCGATCCGGGCATGCTCGAGCAGGTGCTGCAGCTGGCGCACGCGCGCCTCGTTCTTGCCCTGCTCCTCCTTGGCCGCGTGATAGCCGCCGTTCTCCTTCAGGTCGCCTTCTTCGCGTGCTGCTTCGATCCGCTTGGCGATCTCGGTGCGCCGTGGGCCGCTGCGGTCGGCGAGTTCCTCAGCGAGGCGGTCATGGGCCTCCTGGGTCAGCCAGGTCACCTCGTCAGTAGTCATCCGATAAGCGTAACCGTCAGACCGAGACCGCCCAGGTTGGCGGGGTTCGAGGTCGCGGGAGTCGAGGCAACGGGTGCTGAGGCATCGGGCCTGACATCACGGGTGCGGGGATCACGGGTCCTGAGGTCACTGAGCTGAGGTCACGGGGTCCAGGGCTGTTCGGGCGGGACGACCCCGGGTGGGAACTGCGGTGGGGGAACACTGGTGGGTGGCCCTCCTGCCGCGCAACCGAGGACCTCGATGCCATACGCCGGTGCGATCGTGCGCAGGGCGTAGGTTTGCTGGACGTAAGTCGTTCCACGGGGCAGCACAGCGACCGCGTAGCCGACGTCCGCCCAGGTCGAATCCTGAGCTCGCAGCACGCAGTAGACATCGGCGTTTTCGGCCCTGGTGACCTCGTAGGTGATGTCGACCCGGTCATCGGCCACCACACGCCACGACAGGACCTGGTAGTCGATCCCTGGTGCGGCGAGTTGGTAGCCGACATAGCCCAGGGCCGCAGCGAACGCGAGGACCACCGCGCCGATGCCCATGAACCCCCACCAGGGGGTCGGCCGAATGCCATAGCGCTCACGCATCTGCGGCGACAGTTGGCCGACCGGGATTCCGCTGGGCATCGCACCTCCCCGAGCCATAGTGGACCGACCTTGGGAGACTAATACGTGTGACCGAGCAACTGCGACTCCTGGCCGTGCACGCCCATCCTGATGATGAGGCGAGCAAAGGCGCGGCCACGATGGCTCGCTACGTCAAAGAGGGCGCGGACGTGATGGTCGTCACGTGCACCGGCGGCGAGCGCGGCGATCTGCTCAACCCCGCGGCCGCAGCCGACATCGAGGAACTCGGCATGATCGAGGTGCGTCAACGTGAGATGGCTGCTGCTGCCCAGGCGCTCGGAGTCCGGCACCGCTGGTTGGGGTTCGTCGATTCGGGCTATCCGGCGCATCTCGATGGGGGAGAAGTCGAACCGCTACCCCCGGGATGCTTCGCCGATCTGGATTTGCAGGCCGCATCAGCACCGCTGGTGGAACTGGTGCGCGAGTTCCGACCGCACGTGATGACGACCTACGACGAGAACGGCGGCTATCCGCATCCTGACCACATCCGCACCCATGAGGTCGCGATCGAAGCATTCACTTTCGCCGATGACATGCAGCGTTATCCCGGCGGTGAACCGTGGCGGCCGTTGAAGTTGTACTACAACATGACCTTTCATCGAGCCCGGGTCGAGGCGATGCATGCTGCGATGCTCAATGCGGGGGTCGACTCACCGTTCACGGAGTGGATCGAGCGGTGGGCTGAGCGGCCGGATGATGCTTGGCGCATCACAACGCGAGTGCCTGTCGTGGATTACTTCGGAGCGCGTGACGAAGCGTTGCTCGCGCATCGCACACAGGTGGATCCGAACGGAATGTGGTTTGCCATGCCACGGGATCTCGAACGCGAGGTCTGGCCGACCGAGGATTTCCAGTTGGCGATCAGTCGGATCCCGACAGAGCTGCCGGAGGACGACCTGTTCGCCGGCGTACGCGAGGAGATCACCGAATGATGTCCGCGATCAGCAGTGTCTCATCTGTTCCTTCCGCACTCTGGGCGACGATTCCCTCACCGCTGCCGGAGGAACCACCGATCGACCCGAATCTCATCAGTCCCGGGTTATTGGGCCTCGCCGCTTTCCTCTTCCTCATCCTCGCGGTGGCACTGCTGTTTCGTTCCATGCGCAAGCAACTGGGCAAGGTGAATCAGGATCTGCCCGAGGAGCCGCCCCGCGAACCGGACATTCCCATCGTGGACGATCAGGGTCAGGCGGTGAACGATGCTGCACCTGAGCATCCGACGATGACACCGCCGGAGAAGTCCAAGGGAGGCGAGCCCCCTGCCCAAGGCTAGGAGCGGCTGGAATTCCCGCTGGATCTCCTACACCGTGATCGCGATCGCGTTCACGGTGATGTGCATCGGGTTCGCCTGGTGGCAGGGCAGTCGCACCTACGACATCGTCGAAGCCGAACGCGCGGCGCTATCGGAACCGGTCGCCATCGGCGACGTCATCGGTGACGATGCCTCCTTCGCCAACTCCTCCATCGGTCGCCCGGTAATCGTCGAGGGCGAATATGACGGGCAACGTCAACTCCTCGTCGCGGATCGGGTGCTCCCGCTGACCGACGCCGATGTGCCCGGCTGGTGGGTACTCACTCCGCTGCGCACCGGTGATGGTGTCATCCCGGTGCTGCGCGGCTGGGTCGAAGACCCCGCTGATGCAGCGGTGCAGGTGCCCAGTGGCGAGGTGCGAGTCGAAGGTGTGCTGCAGCCGTTCGAGCGGTTCTACGTTGATGCGCCCGTGCGCGAAGACGGGGCATTGCGAGCCATCACCGAAGGTGCTGTTCGCGAAGCCTTCGATGGCCTAGGTGATTCCGTGCAGGGTGATTCCGTGCAGGGTGGCTCCGTGCTTGGAGGCTATGTGATGCTTGCCGATCAGCAGCCTTCGATCGAACCCGCACCGATAACCGTGCCGCCGACGGTGCAGACCGCGGGTGCGGGGTTCCCCTTCCAGAACGCTGCCTACACGCTGCAGTGGCTGGCCTTCGCCGCGGTCATCTGGGTGATCTGGGCGCGTTGGCGCAGACTCGATCTCGCCGCTGAGAATGAGGCAACCGCTCGCGAGTCCGAGGGCGCCTCCGGCGCCGAGTCCATGG
>CAJXYI010000038.1 GCA_913063435.1 uncultured Actinomycetales bacterium
CGGCCCGGTGGTCGGCCCGGTCGCCGAACCGATCGGACCGACTGACACCAGCGGAGATCTGCTGGAGCGCCTAGCGCTCAGCGGCGCGCAGCTGATGGTGCACACCCTCGATGGGCTTGCCTCGGGTGCGTTGACAGCGGTGCCGCAGCCGGCCGATGGGGTGAGCATCGCACCGAAGATCGAGGTCGCGGATGCCCATGTCGATTTCGCCCAACCCGCCGTGCGGGTCGATCGGCAGATTCGAGCATGCACACCGGCGCCGGGAGCGTGGGCGGAGTTTCGCGGTGAACGACTTCGGCTCGGTCCGGTGTCCCTCGATGTGTCGTCGGGCGACTCCGTCTCGCGTGATGGTGAGGTTGTGGATCTTGCCCCCGGCACTATCCACGCGGGAAAACGCGATGTCTGGGTCGGGACCGCGTCGGCTGCTGTGCGCCTCGGTGCCGTGACTCCCGCCGGGAAGCGTCCGATGGCGGCCGCCGACTGGGCTCGCGGAGTTCGCATCGATGGTGACGTGCTGCGATGAGCGGTCATCGCTCACCCCAGCAGCGTTCGCAGCAGCGGGCACACCAGCGATCTCAGCAGCGGCCCTCACGGGGGACACGGGGCGCCGCCTACGACCTGCTCCACGCCGTCGCTGCAGATGATGCCTACGCCAATCTCGTGTGGCCCGACATCCTCGCGGACGCACGGTTCGACGATCGAGATAGTGCCTTCGCCACCGAACTGGCCTATGGCACGCTGCGATGGCGTGGCTTCCTCGATGCAGTGATCACCGAGTGCCTCGATCGTCCTCTGGACCGCTTGGATCCCCGGGTACTCGACCTCCTGCGGCTGGGCACCTACCAACTCCTCATGATGTCGACGGCAGAGCACGCTGCGGTCGCTGAGACCGTGACGCTGGCGAAGTCTGTGGCGGGGGAGGGTCCGGCGCGTCTGGTGAACGCGATCTTGCGTCGGATCGCTCGCGAGGGTGACCGGGAGGCCTGGCGGGAACGGGTGGCTCCCGCGGATACCGTGAGTGACCTATCGGTGGCCTGGTCGCACCCGCAGTGGATCACCACGGCATTGGCCGAAGCCCTGGCTACCGAGGGGCGCCGGGGGGAACTCGCCGATCTGCTCGAGGCCGATAACGTCCCCGCGCGACCGACCCTGGTGACCCGGCCGAGCATTCTGGGGCTCGATGAACTCCTGAGCGAATCCGGTGTCGAACCCGGCCGATGGTCGCCCTATGCCGCCGTGCTGCGACGCGGGAGACCCGAGGACATCGCAGCGATCCGCGACGGGCGGGCCGGGGTCCAGGACGAGGGCAGCCAACTCGTCGTGCTGGCCCTCGCTGAAGCTCCGTTGGACGGCTCCGATCGCACATGGGTCGATCTTGCCGCCGGCCCCGGTGGCAAGGCCGCCCTGCTGGCGGGGCTTGCCGTCGAACGTGGCGCGCATCTGATCGCTGTCGAGCCCCATGAGCATCGCGCCCGATTGGTTCGCCAGGCGCTTCGGGCGTATCCGGAAGGCACGGCGGAGGTGATCTGCGCGGATGGGCGCGAGGCACTGCCACCGGCCAGCGCCGACCGAGTGCTGCTCGATGCTCCCTGCACCGGATTGGGAGCGTTGCGCAGACGGCCCGAGGCACGCTGGCGGCGGTCACCGGCTGATCTGGCCACCCTCGGTCCGCTCCAGCGCGAGCTTCTCGAAGCCGCTTTGACCATCGTCCGACCCGGCGGGGTAGTGGCCTATGCGACCTGCTCCCCGCATCGGGCGGAGACCGATGCGGTCGTCGACGATGTCCTGCGGCGGATGAGCGACCGGGGTGAAGAGGTGGAGATCCTCGACGCTCGCGCGGCACTGTCGGGGGTTGACGATCTCGGGTCGGGCCCCCGTGTTCGGCTATGGCCGCACATCCACGGCACCGACGGGATGTACCTCGCCCTGCTGCGGCGCGGCCGCGCGGCGATACCCTCGCCGATGTGACGCCACAGATCTGCCCGAGCCTGCTCTCGGCCGATTTCGCTCGACTTGCCGACGAGGTCGCCCGTGTACCGTCGGCTGATTGGCTGCATGTCGATGTCATGGACTACCACTTCGTGCCCAATCTGACCCTCGGGTTGCCGGTCGTCGAATCCCTGGTCGCCGCCACCGATATTCCGTTGGATTGCCATCTGATGATCGACGATCCCGATCGGTGGGCACCGAGCTATGCCGAAGCAGGAGCCGGCAGCGTGACCTTCCACGCCGAGGCCGCCAAGGCACCCTTGCGATTGGCACGCACCCTGCGCGATGCAGGGGCGCGTGCGGGGCTCGCCTTGAATCCGGGGACTTCGGTCGAGCCGTATGCCGATCTGTTCATCGATTTCGACATGCTGTTGATCATGACCGTCGAGCCGGGATTCGGGGGACAACCGTTTCTCACCGAGGTGCTACCGAAACTGCGTCGGGCTCGTGAGATCGCCGATGCGCGCGGGCTCGACATCTGGCTGCAGGTCGACGGTGGTGTGTCAGCGACCACGATCGAACAGTGCGCCGATGCCGGAGCCGATGTTTTCGTCGCCGGTTCTGCGGTTTTCGGGGCCGAGGATCCCGACCGGATGATTCAACGATTGCGCACCACGGCCGCTCAGGCGTCCTCGACGTGATGACGGTCGCCGAGCAGTCGGGGTTGGCCGCAGCCCTCGAACTGGCTCGTACCCCGGGAGTGCCACCGGGTCCCAACCCTCGGGTCGGTTGCGTGATCCTCGCGCCCGATGGCCAGATCGTCGGTCGGGGCTGGCACCGCGGGGCCGGTACCCCGCACGCGGAGGTGGCTGCGCTTGCTGATGCCGGTGACCACGCCCGTGACGCGACGGCTGTGGTCACCCTGGAACCGTGCGATCACCACGGGCGAACCGGACCCTGCACGCAGGCCCTGCTCGATGCGGGAATCACCCGGGTCGTCTATGCCGTCGCCGATCCCAGCGATCTCGGTGGTGGCGGAGCGCTGCGACTGGCGCAGGCGGGTGTCGACGTCGTGCTCGCCGATGGTGAACATGCAATGCGAGCCCGGGAATTCCTTGCGCCCTGGCTCTTCGCGGTGACCCATGACCGACCGTTCGTGACGCTCAAGATGGCCGCTTCCCTCGACGGGCGCGTCGCGGCACGTGACGGCACGAGTCGCTGGATCACCGGTGAGGAGTCCCGACGGGATGTGCACGCACTGCGTGCCGATGTGGATGCCGTGGTTATCGGAACAGGGACGGCGATCACGGATGATCCGCACCTGACCATTCGCGACGTCGACTCCGGTGGTTACCAGCCGCTACCGGTGGTCGTCGGCAACCGAGATCTGCCCTCGGGTCTGCACCTGGCGTCTGCCCTCGACCGGGATGAGGCGATCTGTATTCGCAGCCACGATCCCCATGTGGTGCTTGCCCACCTTCGCGATCGGGGGGTCCGGCATGTCCTGCTGGAAGGAGGGCCGACGCTCGCAGCAGCCTGGCTACGCGCGGAGGTCGTGGACCAGCTCATCTGGTTCGTGGCCCCGATCCTCCTCGGGGCCGGCCCCCTCGCGATCGGGGATCTGGACGTGCGAACCCTCACTGATGCGCGCAGGTGGCGGGTGGTGGATGTGTGCCGCCGTGGAGATGATGCGAGGATCAGGGCCGTTCCCGCCGAGCGGGACCCCGCTGAGTTGCTGGATGCCGAATGACTACGAAGGGAACATGACCTGTGTTCACCGGGATCGTCGAGGAACGTGGCCGCATCGTCGATGTGGTGCACCTTCCCGATGAAGCTGCGCGCGTGCGCATTCGTGGGGCGAAGGTGACCGCCGATGCTCGCCTCGGTGATTCGATCGCCGTCAATGGTGTGTGCCTCACGGTGTCAGGGCTCGACGGCGAGGTTTTCGATGCCGATGTCATGCGAGAAACCCTCGTACGGTCGTCGCTGGCCGATATCGCAGTGGATGGTGAGGTCAATCTCGAGCGCGCTGTGACGCCATCGACGCGCCTGGGTGGTCATCTCATGCAAGGCCATGTCGATGGCACCGGTGTCATCATCGATCGCCAGCCCACGCAGCATTGGGAGGTCGTGCGCATCGGGTTACCCGCGAAACTGTCGCGCTATGTGGTCGAGAAGGGTTCGATCGCGGTGGATGGCGTTTCGTTGACCGTGGTCGAGACGGGACATGACGAACAAGGCGACTGGTTCTCGGTTTCGCTGATCCCGACGACGCTGGCCGAGACGACGTTGGGACTGCGATCCGCGGGAGCTTCGGTCAACCTGGAGGTCGATGTACTGGCCAAATACGTCGAACGAGCCCTCGCCTATGGTGCTCCGGTCACGCCACCTGCCGATAACCCCGCACCTGTGGGCGAGGAGTCCCGATGACCGTCGAAGGCTCGGCAGCACAGGACTCGGACGTGCAGGCCGCGAACGTGCAGGAGGCAGGCGGGCCCGATGAGGTGCGACTGGATCCGATCGAGGACGCCGTCGAAGCGATCCGCGCGGGTCGGGCAGTCGTCGTCGTCGATGATCCCGGTCGCGAGAACGAAGGTGATCTGATCTTCGCGGCCTCTCTGGCGACACCGGAACTGACCGGCTTCATGATCCGCTACACCTCCGGTTACATCTGCGTCGGCATGACCGGACCCGATCTCGATCGGCTGGGACTACCACCGATGACCGCGGTCAACGAGGATGCACGGGGAACGGCCTATGCCGTCTCGGTCGATGCCCGCGATGTGGAGGCCACCGGCATCAGCGCGCGCGACCGATCGCACACGATCAAGGTTCTCGCCGATCCCGGGACCCAGCCCTATGACCTCGCTCGACCCGGGCACGTGATGCCGCTGCGTGCTGTCGAGGGTGGGGTGCTTCGTCGGGCCGGTCACACCGAAGCATCGGTGGATCTCGCCCGGATGGCAGGTCTGGCGCCGGCCGGGGCGCTGTGCGAACTGGTCAACGATGACGGCTCGATGATGAGGGCTCCCGAATGCCGCGCCTTCGCCGACCAGCACGGCCTGGTGATGATCGCCATCCGCGACCTCATCGCGCACAGAGCGCGACGTGAGAAGCACGTCGAGCGTGTCGCTGAGGCGAAACTCCCGACCGAATACGGGGAGTTCCGAGTCATCGGGTTCCGCAATCGACTCGATGGTGTCGAACACATCGCGCTGGTGCGCGGCGACATCGGAAACGGTGAAGAGGTGCTCACCCGGGTGCATTCGGAGTGCCTGACCGGTGATGTGCTCGGTTCGATGCGCTGCGATTGCGGACCTCAGTTGCACGCGGCCATGGCCGCCGTGGGTCGCGAGGGGCGCGGTGTCGTGTTGTACCTGCGCGGCCACGAAGGTCGGGGGATCGGACTGCTTCACAAACTCCGGGCCTATCAACTGCAGGATTCCGGCCGTGACACCGTCGATGCCAACCTCGATCTCGGGTTGCCGATGGATGCTCGTGATTACGGCATGGGAGCTCAGATACTTGCCGATCTGGGGATCCACTCGATGCGGTTGCTGTCGAACAACCCGGCCAAGCGGGCGGGTCTCGAAGGCTACGGTTTGCAGATCTCCGAGCGGGTACCGCTCGTCATCGAACCCAATGAGCACAACATCGGCTATCTGCAGACGAAGGCTGCACGAATGGGCCATGAGTTGCACATGGCGAATGAGAGCGAAGGTTCACCGGAATCATGAGTGGCGGCGGGGCACCCTCCACCGATGTCAGTGATGTCGCTGGCATGCGGGTGGCGATCGTCGCGGCATCGTGGCACGACACGGTGATGAAGGGCCTGCTGGATTCCGCAGTTGGCTACTGTCAGGAGGTCGGGGCCGAAGCCGAGGTGATCCGGGTACCGGGAACCTTCGAGTTGCCCATCGTCGCTCGAGCATGTGCCGAATCCGGGGTGGCTGCCGTCATCGCGCTCGGTGTGGTCATCCGCGGCGGCACGCCGCACTTCGAGTTCGTCTGCGATGCGGCGACGAGCGGCCTGACTCGGGTGGCGCTGGACACCGGTGTGCCGATCGGGTTCGGAGTGCTCACCTGCGATGACGAAGCACAGGCCCTCGATCGGGCAGGACTACCGGGATCGCACGAGGACAAGGGGCGTGAGGCCGCCCATGCCGCATTGGCCACGGCCTTGGTGCTACGCGGCATCGCCACGCCGTAGGCTTGGCCCTCGTGAAGACCTTCGAGGATCTGTTCGTCGAACTGCGGGCCAAGAAGCAGCCTGCGGCAGAGCCCAGCGGCACGACTCGACTGCTGGACGAAGGTGTCCACTCCATCGGCAAGAAGATCGTCGAGGAAGCGGCTGAGGTGTGGATGGCCGCCGAATACGAAGGTCCCGATCGCACAGCCGAAGAAGTCGCGCAGTTGCTGTACTTCCTCCAGGTGCTGATGGTGTCCCAGGATCTCACGCTGGAGGATGTCTATCGGCGGTTGTAGCCGCCGATAGACATCGGCAATTCACGATCAACGCACGCTTCGTCCGCCGTACGAGTGAAAGGTCGCCCGTGTTACGCGTCGCGCTTCCGAACAAGGGTCAGCTCGCCGACCCGGCACGTTCGATGCTGTCGGAGGCGGGTTATCTGCACGCTGCTGCCGCCCGTGATCTGGTCGTGCAGGATCCCGATAACGACGCGGAGTTCTTCTTTCTCCGTCCCAAGGACATCGCCACCTACGTCGGATCCGGCACCTTGGACGTCGGCATCACCGGTCGTGACATGCTCCTCGACTCCGGTGCGACCGCCGAGGAGATCATGGCGCTGGGGTTCGCCGGCTCCACCTTCCGGCTGGCCGCACCGGTGGGCACGGCGAGCACGGCGGGAGATCTCGATGGTCGACGTATCGCAACGTCCTATCCGGGATTACTCGCCGACTACCTGCGCCGGGAGGGCATCGAAGCCGAGGTCGTTCGGCTGGATGGTGCAGTAGAGAACGCGGTGGCGCTCGGTGTCGCCGATGCGGTGGCCGATGTCGTGGCGACGGGCACGACGATCCGTAAGGCTGGCCTGGAGATCATCGGTGAACCGATCCTGGTCAGCGACGCACTGCTCGTTCGACGCATCGGGGCAGAGCCCGACCCGGCCGTGGACAACTTCGTTCGACGATTGCACAGCGTGATGGTCGCGCGGGCCTATGTGCTAGTCGACTACGACATCTCAGCCGAGAAGGTCGAACAGGCCTGTGCGGTCACGCCCGGAATCGAGTCACCCACCATCTCGCCGCTGCATGACCCGGCCTGGGTCGCCGTGCGGGCGATGGTCGGCCGCCGTGATGTGCACCGGATCATGGATGAGCTCTACGCCCTCGGTGCCCGAGGCATCCTGGTCACCGATATTCACGCATGCCGGTTGTGACCTAAGACGCGCCGCGGATTCCAGACCAGTCAAGGTGGAGGGACGAGCATCCTCATGGTGGACGGAGCAGGACGTCGCTTGGAGGTGCCAACGGCGTTCTCCGGAGATGACGGAAAGGCACCGCCGGCGCTGAGGGAGGCGCTCGAGCGATACGCCGATGACCGCGTTGCCCATGCCGATGTCATCACCGCGCTGCTGACGTCTCGCCTGCTGGTGCCGGTGGTGGCCGTTCTCGATGAGTCGCAGACGTCCACTGATCAGATGGGGCGTGAGGTCGACGTGGACAAGTCCAGTCACGACAAATCCAGTCACATGGCGACGGTCAGTCTGGTTCAGGCCGACGGTCGGCGTGGACTGCTGGCATTCACCAGCGTCGACACGCTCAGTCGGTGGGATCCGCAGGCGCGCCCGGTGCCGGCGGCCGCACCCGATGTGGCGGCTGCCGCGATCGCTGAAGGGGCACAGGGGGTGCTCATCGACATCGCGGGACCCATCCGCTTCGCGCTCGATGGGCAGCATCTGGTCCGGTTGTCGCTCAGCGCACCGGACCGGTGAGCGCCTCGCCTGGCCCCTGACCCGGAGGGTCGGGGATGGCGGAGGCCTCGGCGAACGCACGCTGCAGGGTCGCCAGTCCGTCCCGCAAGGGTGCTGCGTGCTGTGGGCCGAGATCGCTGGCGCTTGCCGTCACCAACCCGGCCAGGGCGGTGATCAGAATGCGTGCCTCTGCGAGGTCGGTCTCGGCTTGAGCATCGGGGCCTTCACCGAGGCCGCACCGAATGGCTGCGGCGGTCATCAGGTGCACCGCCAAGGTGGTGACCACCTCAGCGGCTGGAACCTCCGAAAGATCGCGCAGGGCCTGGGCGGACTCGTCATCGCTCACCCTGCTAGCCTGTCACCGATGCTCCCGGTTTCGAACCCCGGGTGAGATCACAAGCGGAATCTCGATTCCCACCTGCCGGACGGTTCACCGGTCGCGCAGGTCACGACGCGCGATCCACGCGCAGATGCTGCCTGCAGCGTCTGTTCAGTGGGCGTCATCGAGCCTCCGCTACCCGTTTCATGCGGCACCGTGTCGCATGGTCACGACGAAGGAGGCGCCATCAGCGTCGAACCCCGCATCAACGATCGAATCCGCGTCCCCGAGGTGCGGCTCGTCGGTCCCCAGGGTGAGCAGGTCGGCATCGTCCGCATCGAAGACGCCCTGAGACTGGCCGCCGAGAGCGATCTCGATCTCGTCGAAGTCGCTCCGATGTCCAAGCCGCCGGTGTGCAAGCTCATGGATTACGGCAAGTTCAAGTACGAGGCTGCCGTGAAATCCCGTGAGGCCCGCAAGAACCAAACGCACACCGTCATCAAGGAGATGAAACTCCGACCCAAGATCGATCCGCATGACTACGAGACCAAGAAGGGTCACGTCGTGCGGTTCCTCAAAGCCGGAGACAAGGTGAAGATCACGATCATGTTCCGCGGGCGCGAACAATCCCGCCCCGAACTCGGACTGCGCCTGCTGGCCCGACTTGCCGAGGATGTTGAAGAAATCGGTTTCGTCGAAGCCACACCCAAGCAGGACGGAAGGAACATGATCATGGTGCTCGCCCCGCATCGCAAGAAGTCCGATGCCAAGGCGCAGGCCAGCCGGGAACGATCAGATGCACAGGCAGCAGCGGATGCAGCAGACCAGGCGCTCGCTGCCGACGCCTAGCACGACCAGCTTTTCGACCAGCTACACACTGATTGGCACTAGGTCGCAGCCGCGACAGGAGAAGGGGAGCAGGACATGCCCAAGCAGAAGACGCACAGCGGGGCCAAGAAGCGATTCAAGGTGACCGGATCCGGCAAGGTCATGCATGAGCGCTCCAATCGTCGCCACCTCCTCGAGGTCAAGTCGTCGAAGCGCACCCGTCGCCTTGCCGGTACCGCTGAGGTCGCTCCCGCCGATGTGAAGAAGGTCAACAAGCTTCTCGGCCGATGATCCTCGGGTGGTTCGATGCCACCCCATCGCCCTTCCAGAAATCTCGATCCCGTTCCGACGAAGGAGAACTGCCATGGCACGCGTGAAGCGCGCGGTGAACGCGCACAAGAAGCGTCGTGAGGTGCTCGAACAGGCCAGCGGCTACCGCGGCCAGCGGTCGCGGTTGTACCGCAAGGCCAAGGAGCAGGTGACCCACTCCCTGGTCTACGCCTATGACGATCGCAAGGCACGCAAGGGTGACTTCCGCCGTTTGTGGATCGTGCGTATCAACGCAGCCTGTCGTGCCAACGGCATGACGTACAACCGGTTCATCCAGGGTCTCAAGGCAGCCGGTGTCGAGGTCGACCGGCGGATGCTTGCCGAACTGGCAGTCAACGACGAGGCGGCGTTCACCGCGCTCGTTGCGATTGCTCGGGACAACCTCCCGGCTCCCAGCGCAGCTTGATCGCACACCTGAATCCCTCGGATGCACTGACCTCCCCGCGCTCAGCGCGGGTGAGTGCCGTGCGCTCCCTCCAGCAACGAAGGCACCGCGCTGCGCGCGGTGCCTTCGTCGTAGAAGGGCCCCAGGTGGTGCAGGCGGCCGACCGACGCCGGTCTATCCGCGAGTTGTACATCACTGAGGACGCAGCTGCTGCGCATCCGCACCTGGTGGGCTCTGCGCTCGACGGTGGAGCCCGGGTTGTGGCGATGACCGAACCTGTCGCTCGGGCGATGGCCGAAACCGAGAACCCGCAGGGCGTGATCGCGGTGTGTTCCCTGGTGGCGCGGTCCTGGTCGCAGTATCCATGCCCGACCGGCGGGGAGCGTGCCGGAATGCTCGTGCTGCTGGATCGGGTCAGCGATCCCGGGAACGCGGGCACCATCATCCGGACGGCCGATGCCGCAGGCGCCTGCGCGGTGGTGTTCACGCCCGGCTCGGTGGATCCGCATAACGGTAAGTGCGTCCGCGCGACCGCGGGATCCATCTTCGATGTACCGATCTTCACCGATGTCCCTGCTCCGCAGGTGCTCGCTCAGGCACGAGCGGCCGGTGTGACGACCCTCGCTGCCGACGGTCGCGCTGATCTCGTCTTGGGCACTGCCGAGGCATCGGCAGTGCTGTCGGGGGATATTGCGTGGGTGTTCGGCAACGAGGCCCACGGGGTGGATCCGCAGATCGCCGCCGATGTCGATGCGCGTATCGCGATCCCGATCCGCGGGGGTGCCGAGAGTTTGAACCTCGCCGCTGCCGCGGCGATCTGCCTCTACGCCTCGATCCTGTAGCCCTTCTTCGGGTAGATCACGCCCGATTCGGGCGCCTGTTACCCGAAGAAGTGCCCGAAGTTTCTAGGGTCGCTCCAGGTCATGCTCTCTCGCAGGGACCTTGGTCCCACGGACA
Organism: uncultured Actinomycetales bacterium; assembly: GCA_913063435.1. Classification (GTDB taxonomy): domain Bacteria; phylum Actinomycetota; class Actinomycetes; order S36-B12; family S36-B12; genus M55B157. Next base: position 10,682 of record CAJXYI010000038.1, read on the forward strand.
CGGGTCGTTCGGTGCCGGAGGGCGCATGTCACCGCGCTGGACACTGGACTCAGCCGTCGAAGGAGGAGTTTCATGTCCGAGCGTCGATCCCGGTACTTCTGCATGCCAGTCCTGGAAGAGAAGGGCTACGTGGTGCTATCTCGCGATGACGAAGTCATCGAGCCTGACGAGTGGCGCAACCTCGAATACGTCGATTGGAAGTCTTCAGGTGACACCCGCTTCGCCCCGTTGGCCTCGGTCAGCGGTGGCGTCGAGTGCAATGCGTTCTGGCATTTCGATCCGCCGCGAACCGACAAGGACGGGGTGTGGATCGAGTCCCAGGTAGCCACCGCACCGACGATCGCGCGCAAGGCGATGGAGGTCGAGGCGAATGTCGGTCGCGTGCGCATCATCGAGTTGCAGCCCAACTCCCTTGCAGACGCGCTCTACAACTCTCACCTCGACGACAACAATCGACTCAATCCTGATGGGGAGGGCTGGGTCGTGCGGGTCTTCCAGAATCTCACCGACGACGAGACGTCCTACATGGTGTTGCGCGAGGATATCGACGATCCGTCCACCCAGACGTTGATCCCGCTTCCGGCAGGGGCGCGGATCGTGGTGGATTCCGAACGCATGTGGCATTCGGTCTGGCATGACGGCGACGAGCCGCGCTACTGCCTGATCACCTCGTTCGAGTCCGGCCCGGAGTTGGAGAAGTGGATCTTCGCCAATGACCCGACCACCGATGTGGAACCCCCCGAACTAGACGAGGAGATGGTCGCTGACGCGGAGGTCGAAGCCCAGCAGCGGCGCCGCAAGCGGACCGAGTACTACGGCTACGACCCCACCACCGTCCGCTCAGAGGCCTAGCCCTTCTTCGGGTAGATCAGGCTCGATTCGGGCCAGGTTTACCCGAAGAATGACCCGGAGATTCAGCCCGGGCTCACCGGGACGGCGTATGGGCGGCGTTTCGTGAGCGGTGAGGCGGGTGCGATCGGCCATACTGGAACAGCCATAGCCGCACCGGCGCCAGATGTCGTCACCCAAAGGAGTCGAGGCCACACCATGTCCGAACCGTCGATGGATCCGCGTGATTACCTGACCCTTCCGGCCTTCGCTGAAACCGGCTACGTCGTACTCGACTCCTATGACCAGGCCGCCGATCCAGCAGAGTGGCTCGACATCGAATACGTCGATTGGAAGTCCTCGGGCGACACCCGCTTCGCCCCCCTTGCCTCGGCCTACGGCGAGTTGGAGTGCAATGGTTTCTGGCATCACGATCCGCCGAAGACCGACAAGGACGGGGTCTGGGTCGAAGCCAATATCGCCAAGGCGCCCCGGTTGAAGGCGCGAGCCGAGGAGCCAGGTGCGAACATCGGCCGCTGTCGAGTGATCGAGTTGAAGCCGAACACCTACGCCGAGGCCATCTACAACCTGCATATCGATGACAACAATCGACTGAATCCTGAGGGGACCGGCTGGATCGTGCGCGGGTTCTTCAACCTCACCGACGATTCCGACAGCGTGATGATCCTGCGCGAGGACCGCGATGATCCCTCGACGGAGACGCGCGTGCCATTGCCCGCGGGGACTCAGGTGATCATCGACACCCAGCGACTGTGGCACGCGGTGTGGCATCCCGGCCCGGATCTGCGGTACTGCCTCATCACCTCATGGGAGTCCGGTCCGCAACTGGACTCCTACATCGGTGCCCGCCATCCGATCACCCGCATCGACAGCCCGGACTTGCCAGCAGGGATGGCCGAGGCGGCTGAGGCGGAGGTTGCCCAGCGTCGTGCGGCACGGGCGGCGGCCTCGGGAACCACGGCGACGGCGATGAGCGAGGCCTGAGCTCCGCCACCAGCGTCGAATACCCCAACCTCACGCGAGGACCCGGGTGCTCTCCGGGTAGCGTGACCACTCAGTCGTGGCTATGGAGTGCGGGGCTACGGATAGCGCTGCTACGAAATACGGGGCTGCCAGGAGAAGGGTTGAGAAGTGTGACGGTCGCTGCTGTCTCGGAGAACGACGTCCTCGACGCTCTTGAGGCGGAGGCCATCGGGGTGTACCGAGAGGTTGCCGGCGCATTCCGACGTCCGGTGCTGCTGTACTCCATCGGCAAGGACTCCAGTGTCCTGCTGCACCTCGCCCGCAAGGCGTTCCATCCCTCGCCCATCCCATTCAAGGTCATGCACATCGATACGACCTGGAAGTTCAAGGAGATGATCTCTTTCCGGGACCGGATGGCTCAGGAGCTGAATCTCGACTTGGTCATCGCCACGAACCACGACGCCGTCGCCGAAGGGATCACGCCCTTCACGCATGGCGCTCACGAATACACGCGAATCATGAAGACCGTCGCACTACGCGAAGGATTGGATGCGCTGCAGGCTGACTGCGCTATCGGTGGTGCCCGACGCGATGAGGAGAAGTCGCGGGCCAAGGAGCGCATCTTCAGCCTGCGTGAGCCTGGGCATCGCTGGGATCCGCGCAAGCAGCGACCGGAGTTTTGGCATACCGCGAACACCCGGTTGGCCGAAGGCCAGACCATGCGAGCGTTTCCGATCAGCAACTGGACCGAATTCGACATCTGGCGTTACATCCGCCGAGAGAATATCGAGATCCCGCAGTTGTACTTCGCCAAGGAGCGTCCGGTCGTCGAGCGGGACGGCACGCTGATCATGGTTGACGACGAGAGACTGCCCCTGCGAGACGGCGAGGAACCGATGATGAAGAGCGTGCGATTCCGGACCCTGGGCTGTTATCCCCTCAGTGGTGCCGTCGAATCGACCGCGGCCGATCTCGACACGCTCGTCACGGAGATGCTCGAGAGCAATATCTCCGAGCGAGCGGGCCGACTCATTGATGGAGAAGGCTCCGGATCGATGGAGGCCAAGAAATCCGAGGGGTACTTCTAACCATGACCGAGTTGCTGACGCGCACCACCGCCTTGGATGAGATTCCCGTCGTTCGCCTTGTGACCTGCGGGTCCGTCGATGATGGCAAGTCGACGCTCATCGGTCGACTGCTGGCTGAGACGGGATCGATCCCGGAGGATCAACTCGAATATGCCCGGCGCACGCGAAGGGGTGGCTCGACGATTCCCGTAGGCGAGGTCGATTTCTCGCTGCTCACCGATGGTCTGGAAGCCGAACGCGAGCAGGGCATCACGATCGATGTCGCCTATCGGCATATGTATCTTCCCAACGGTCGGCGCGTGATCATCGCCGATGCTCCCGGTCACGAGCAGTACACCCGCAATATGGCCGTCGCGGCGTCCAACGCCGAAGTTGCCGTCCTGCTCATCGATGCCGCGCGCGGTGTGCGGCCGCAGACATTCCGGCATCTGACCGTGTGCGCGCTCATGGGAGTCAAGAGCATCATCGTCGCCATCAACAAAATGGACCTCGTGGGGTACGAGCACGCGACATTCGAGGAACTCACCGGCGCTGTGAAAGCTGCTGCCGCACGCTTGGGTATCGACGAGGTCATGACAATCCCCGTGAGTGCCTTCGCTGGTGACAACGTCACATCCGCATCGACACGCATGCCCTGGTATCACGGGCCCTATCTGCTTCGTGCGCTGGAGGAGTGGACCCCTCCTGTCGTCGTAGAGACTCCGTTTCGTTTTCCCGTTCAATACATCGTCCGGGCCGAAGGCAATTTCCGTGGTTATGCGGGCACCATCGCTGCCGGCGAGGTCCGTCCAGGCGACGATGTCATGGTCGCGGACAGCGGAGTGTCAGCGAAAGTCGCCCGCGTCGTCTCCTTCGATGGGGATCTGGCCCTAGCTCGTGCAGGTGAGGCCGTCACGCTGGTGCTGGATCGAGAAGTGGATGTCACGCGGGGTGATCTGCTCGCCGCAGCGGGTGCCGACGCCGCGGGCAACACTGCCTGGCCGCAGCCGGCCGACAGGTTCTCCGTCGATGTCGTGTGGACCGGTGAGGAACCATTGATGCATGGACGGTCCTACATGCTGATGGTCGGCCCCCGCAGCGTCCCGGCGACCGTCACGGTTGTCCGGCACCGTCGCGATGTCGTGTCCGGTCAGCAACTCGCTGCTCGTGTACTCGAGATGAACGACATCGGTCGCATCGAGGTTGCCACCGATATTCCGATTCCCCTTGATTCGTACGCCACCTGCCGCGACACCGGCGGATTCCTCCTCGTCGACCGAGTGACCGCAGACACTGTTGCAGCCGGCATGGTGACCCACGCCCTGCGACGCGCCCTCAATGTCGTCCCCCATACCTATGAGGTCAACCGCGAAGCTCGGGCCCGGCTGAAGAACCAGCGGCCGCGGGTGGTGTGGTTCACCGGACTGCCCGGCTCCGGCAAGTCCACGGTCGCCGACGCCACCGAGGGTCGCCTGCACGCACTCGGTGTGCACACCTACGTCCTCGACGGCGATAACGTGCGCACAGGCTTGAACAAGGATCTCGGTTTCACACCGGAGGATCGAGCTGAGAACGTCCGACGCGTTGCCGAAGCAGCGAAGCTGATGCTCGATGCCGGGCTCATCGTCATGGTGGCTCTGGTCTCGCCATTCCGCGCAGATCGTCGGGCCGCTCGGGAGATCTTCGCCGATGGGGACTTCATCGAGGTGTTCGTCGACACCCCGGTCGAGGTGTGTGCCGAGCGTGATCCGAAGGGCCTGTATGCGAAGGCATCAGCAGGCACTCTTCCCAATATGACCGGTATGGGTCAGGATTATGAGCCACCCGATCATGCTGAGGTGGTGTTGGACGGCACAGGCGATCTCGATGCGAATGTCGCACGCCTGGTCGAGCTTCTGGTGGGGGAGTAGTTATCGGTGTCCGCTCCGAACAAGTCCTATGACCCCGTGGGTGTCGCGTCATTGGAGGCCGAGGCCATCGATGCGATGGTGTCTGCCGCGCTTGCCGATATCGAGACGGCGACTGACCTCGACGCTCTGAAGGCCGTTCGATTGGCGCATGCCGGCGACAAGTCGCCGCTAGCACTGGCGAATCGTGAGATCGGCGCCCTGCCTCCGGCGGCCAAGGCCGAGGTTGGCAAACGCATGGGTGCCGCGCGCGGTGCGGTCAAGCAGGCTATCGAACAGCGGGAGGCGCAGTTAGCCGCCGAACGTGATGCACGGGTTCTGGTCGAGGAAGCCGTCGATGTCACCGTTCCGACCGATCGGCGACTGCGTGGCGCTCGACATCCTCTGTCGACCCTGATGGATCGCATGGCCGAGGTGTTCATCGCCATGGGCTATGAGATCGCAGAGGGCCCCGAAGTCGAGGCGGAGTGGTTCAACTTCGATGCGCTCAATATCCCGCCCGACCATCCGGCGCGATCGATGCAGGACACGTTCTTCGTCGGTTCCTCTGAAAGTGGAGTCGTTCTGCGCACCCAGACCTCGCCGATTCAGTTGCGCGCGATGCTCGATCGCGAACTCCCCGTTTATGTCGTGGCACCAGGTCGGGTGTATCGCACCGATGAACTCGATGCCACACACACGCCGGTGTTCCACCAGATTGAAGGTCTCGCCATCGATGAGGGCATCACGATGGCTCACCTGAAAGGCACCCTCGATCACCTCGCGGAGGCGATGTTCGGGGCGGGTGTTCGCACCCGGCTGCGTCCGTCGTATTTCCCCTTCACGGAGCCGAGCGCCGAGCTCGACCTCGAGTGCTTCGTCTGTCGCGGGGCGTCGGTGGGTGACCCGTCGAATCCCTGTCGCACCTGCGGCAGTGAGGGCTGGATCGAGTGGGGTGGCTGCGGGATGGTCAATCCGCGCGTCCTGAGAGCAGCGGGTATCGACACTGATCGGTACTCTGGGTTCGCCTTCGGGATGGGCGTTGAACGCACCCTGATGTTCCGCCACGGTGTCACCGATATGCGTGACATGGTCGAGGGCGACATCCGATTCTCGCGCGCCTTCGGCCTGGAGGTCTGAGCATGCGCGTCAGCATGGACTGGATCCGAGACTGGATCGACCTGCCCGCGGACATCACCGCTCGCGAGGTTGCGACCCGACTTATCGACGCCGGGCTGGAAGTCGAGTCGGTGGACAGCCTCGGCGAAGGCTTCTCCGGAACCGCCCTGGTCGGTCGGGTGGATCAGATCGAGGAGCTCACCGGTTTCAAGAAGCCGATCCGCTGGTGCCAGGTCGACGTCGGCTCCGCAGCCGGAGGTGTGCGCGGAATCATCTGCGGTGCGAGCAACTTCGCAGAGGGTGATCATGTCGTTGTCGCACTTCCGGGAACGACTCTGCCGGGTGACTTCGTCATCTCCGCGCGTGAGACCTACGGGCATACTTCTGACGGGATGATCTGCTCGGAACGCGAACTCGGTCTCGGAGATGATCACGCGGGCATCATCGTGCTCGATCCCGCCGATGAAACGACGGTGGGCCAAGACGCGGCAGGGGTGCTCGGTCTCGGGACGGAGATTCTCGACATCGCGGTCACTCCTGACCGTGGATACGCGTTGTCGGTTCGCGGAATCGCCCGCGAGGTCGCAACGGCCTTCGGGCTGGCGTTCACCGATCGCACCCTGGATCTCGTCGAACTGCCCGCACCCTCCGACACGGCTGCGCCATGGGATTGTTCGGTAGCCGATGCGAGCGTGGCCGACCTGTTCACACTTCGGCGCATCGTCGGCTTCGATCCCAAGGCACCGACCCCCGCATGGATGCGGCGACGCCTCATCGCGGCTGGAATGCGACCGGTGTCTCTCGCGGTCGATGTCACCAACTACGTCATGCTCGAACATGGCCAGCCCCTGCATGCCTTCGATGGATCTACCCTGAGCGGGACGGTCCGGGCGGATCGTGCAGGAGCCGACCGCCGCCTGGTCACCCTCGATCATGTCGAGCGCACACTCGATCCCGACGACATCGTCATCCGAGATGACTCCGGGCCCATCGGTCTCGCGGGAACGATGGGTGGTCTGGCCACGGAGATCACCGATGATTCCACCGACATCGTGCTCGAGGCGGCCCACTTCGATCCGGTCGCTGTGGCGCGGACGGTGCGCCGCCATCGCCTACCCAGTGAAGCCTCGCGGCGATTCGAACGCGGGGTCGATCGCGTCATCGCTCCTTATGCATCAGCCCATGCGGCGCAATTGCTCATTCAGTTCGGTGGTGGCACCTATGTGGGAATGACGGCATGGGAGTCGCCGTTCGAACCAACGGTCATCACGATGCCGGTCGATCTGCCATCACGCACGGCGGGAATGCCCATCGACATCGAGACGGTGGTGACGCGACTGCAGGCTGTGGGCTGCGAGGTCGAGATCGACACCGGATCGCTGACGGTGACAATCCCGACCTGGCGACCGGATCTGACCGATCCCGCGGATCTAGTGGAGGAGGTCATCCGTCTCGGTGGTTACGACGCGGTGCCCTCGATCCTGCCCGCAGCACCGTCGGGTTTCGGGCTCACCCGGGAACAGCGGCTGCGTCGTCGTGTCGCGTTAGCGCTGGCGGGGACCGGTGTTGTCGAGGTGCTGTCCTATCCGTTCATCGGTTCCGAGGACCTCGATGCCTTGTTGATCTCCGACGTCGATGTGCGCCGAGCGGCACCGCTATTGGCAAATCCCCTCCGGGATGAGCAGCCGATGCTCCGCACGACGTTGCTCCCCGGATTGCTCGCTGCTGTGCGCCGCAGTCTGTCGCGAGGCAGCGATGACATCGCCCTCAGCGAAATGGGCCGGGTCTTCCAGCTGCGGGAGGGTCAATCTCCCTCAGGTGTGACAGATGCACCGCGACCGGGTGTTCATGAGCGACCCTCGAGCGAGCAGCTGGCAGCACTCGAGGCACTGCTGCCTGATCAGCCGCGCCACCTTGCCGCGGTGTTCACCGGGCATCGTGAGCGGGCCGGATGGTGGGGACCGGGAGCGGAATTCGATTGGGCGGACGCGATTCAGGCGGCGCGTGACGCCGCGGCCGCTGTCGGACTCGAGCTCGAGGTGGCGCAGGGGAGCGATGCACCCTTCCATCCCGGGCGTTGCGCGCAATTGAGCGTGAGCGGTCACGTGATCGGCTATGCGGGCGAGCTCCATCCGCGCGTCATCGTCTCCGCGTCCATTCCGCCTCGCACCGCGGCCTTCGAACTCGACCTCGATGTGCTGATCCACCACGCGATCGACGCCGTGCCGGCTCCCCAGGTAGGCACCCAGCCGGTCGCGAAGGAGGATCTGGCTCTCGTCGTCGCCGCCGATGTGCCCGCCGCCGATGTCGCGGCGACGGTGCGCGAAGGGGGCGGTGACCTGCTGGAGTCGGTTCGCCTGTTCGATGTCTACACCGGGCCGCAGGTGCCCGACGGCTCGAAGTCCCTGGCGTTCTCCCTGCGATTGCGCGCCCCCGACCGAACGCTGTCAGCCGACGAGATCGCCGCCGTCCGCGACGGTGCCCTCGAGCTGGCCACCCAGCGCCACGGGGCCACCCTCCGCGGCTCCTAACCCCTCCTTTCCGCGTCTGAGTTACCTGAATGGTCGCTAACTCGCCGAGTTAGCGACCATTCAGGTAACTCAGACGGATACGGGTGTCGGGGAAGTATGTGAGTATGCGTATAATTGCCCCTATGCCGGAGTCGAGGTCGTCTCACCCGTCGTTCACCGTTGCCGTGGCGGGTGCCTCCGGCTATGCCGGCGGTGAACTGCTGCGCCTCATCCATGCTCACCCCGACCTCAACCTCGGTCCGATCGCTGCGGGTTCCAAGGCCGGGCGCACCGTGGGCGAGGTGCATCCGCAGCTCACCGCACTTGCCGACCGTCCGCTGATCGCCGCGGACGCCGATGCACTGGGGGTAGCCGATCTGGTGTTCTGTGCCCTGCCCCATGGCGAATCCGCGGCGCTGGTCTCTGGGTTCGGTCCGGGCACTGCTGTGGTGGATCTGGGTGCCGACTTCCGACTGGCTGACTCCGGCGATTGGCAGCGTTACTACGGCGGCACCCATGCGGGGACATGGGTGTACGGCCTCCCGGAATTGCCCGGTGCGCGCGAGCGCATCCGCGAAGCAACCCGGGTGGCCAATCCTGGTTGCTATCCCACCGCGACGATCCTCGCCCTCGCTCCACTCCTGAACGCTGACCTCGTCGAGGCGGAGGATGTGGTCGTCGTCGCAGCCTCAGGTACGTCAGGTGCAGGGCGTTCACCATCTGAAACCCTGCTGGCCAGTCAGGTGATGGGCTCGATGTCGGCATACAAGGTGGGTGGCATCCACCAGCACACACCCGAGATCGAACAGGCGCTCACGCAGGTCGCAGGAGCCCAGGTGCGGGTGTCGTTCACTCCGCTGCTCGCGCCGATGTCCCGCGGCATCCTGGCGACCGCCACGGCAACCATCAGTGACGGCGTGAGCGTTGAGACGCTTCGGGAGTGCCTGCACAACGCCTATGCGCACGAGCCGTTCGTGCACGTGCTTCCCGAAGGTCAGTGGCCGGCGACGTCCTCGACTTACGGCGCTAACACCGTCCATATCCAGGTTGCGGCAGATGCCCATTCAGGCCGCGCCATCGTGATTGCCGCGATCGACAATCTGGTCAAGGGTGCTGCCGGTCAGGCGATTCAGAACGCGAACCTGATCCTCGACCTTCCCGAGGTCACAGGTCTTGCCACGGATGGAGTGGCGCCATGAGCGTCACGGCTGCCCAGGGTTTCACTGCAGCGGGAGTCGCCGCCGGTCTGAAGGCCAGCGGCGCACGTGATGTCGCACTCATCGTCAACAACGGCCCCGCACAGACTGCATGCGCGGTGTTCACCACGAATCGGTTCCCCGCTGCCCCGGTGCTGTGGAGCCGTCAGGTTCTCGCCGATGGCGAAGCGCACGCGGTGGTGTTGAACTCCGGTGGCGCTAATGCGTGCACGGGGCCGCAAGGTTTCGCCGATACGCACGCAACCGCAGAGCACGTTGCCCAGCAACTGTCAGCGATCGGTCCCGAGGTGGGCGCCGGCGAGATTGTGGTCTGCTCGACCGGCCTGATCGGTGAGCTACTTCCGATGCCGAAGCTCCTCGCCGGCGTCGAGGCATGCATCACTGGTCTTGCCGACGATGGTGGTCCGGCTGCTGCCCGCGCCATCATGACCACCGACTCGGTGGCTAAAGAGTCGCTGCATGCTGGGGACGGATATGTCGTCGGCGGGATGGCCAAGGGAGCGGGCATGCTCGCACCCGGCCTCGCCACGATGCTCGTCGTGCTCACCACCGACGCCGACGTCGATCACGACACGGCATGCCGGGCGCTGCGCGAGGCGACGCGGCGGACCTTCGACCGTATTGATTCCGATGGATGCATGTCGACCAACGACACGGTTCTGCTGATGGTCAGCGGTGCCAGCGGTGTTCGCCCAGATCGCGACGAGTTCGCCGAGTCGGTTTTGGTCGTGTGTGCCGACCTTTCCCGCCAACTCATCGGTGATGCCGAGGGTGCCGACAAGGACATCCGCATCGACGTCGTGAATGCTGCCACGGAGGATGAAGCTGTCGAGGTCGGTCGCGCAATCGCCCGCAGCAACCTGCTCAAGTGCGCCATCCACGGTGAAGACCCCAATTGGGGTCGCGTGCTCTCAGCGATCGGCACGACCTCCGCGCAGTTCGTGTCCGATGCCGTCGATGTGGCGATGAACGGGATCTGGGTGGCCCGATCCGGTGCTGCCGGTGACCCTCGGGAGGGCGTGGACATGTCCGATCGCGAGGTCGTCATCTGCGTCGACCTGCACGCCGGATCTAGCGACGCCACGGTGTGGACCAATGACCTGACGGCCGATTACGTCCATGAGAACTCCGCCTACTCCACATGAGCCCATCAGTGACCGCACTCCCGGTGAGGACATCATGACTCTCAACGCACACGACAAAGCCGCTGTTCTGGCGTCCGCGCTGCCGTGGTTGGAACGTTTTCGCGGTGCGACGGTGGTCGTGAAGTTCGGCGGCAACGCCATGGTCGACGAGACCCTCACCCGGGCTTTCGCAGAGGATGTGGTGTTCCTACGCCTTGCGGGCCTGCGCCCTGTCGTCGTACACGGTGGCGGCCCGCAGATCTCGGCGATGCTCGACAAGCTCGGGGTGGCCAGCGAGTTCCGCGGCGGCTTGCGCGTGACGACTGCCGAGGCGATGGAGGTCGTGCGCATGGTGCTCACCGGTCAGGTGCAGCGCGAGATCGTCGGCTCGATCAACGCTCACGGTCCGTTCGCGGTCGGTCTCTCCGGTGACGACGCGCACCTGTTCACCGCGGAGCGGCGCGGGATCTTCATCGATGGCGAAGAAGTCGACCTCGGCCATGTCGGTGACGTCGTGGCGGTCAATCCCGGATTCGTCTCCGACCTGCTCGACGATGGACGTATTCCGGTGGTGTCGACTGTCGCCAGTGATCGAGATGGCGTACCCCACAACGTCAACGCTGACACCGCTGCTGCTGCTTTGGCAGTAGCCCTCCAGGCGCAGAAACTGATCATGCTCACCGATGTCGAGGGTCTGTATGCGGACTGGCCGAGCAGCACGGATGTCGTTCGGCGCATCACACCCGACGAACTCGCCGGACTGCTGCCCTCGCTCGATTCGGGGATGCGTCCGAAGATGGAGGCCTGCCTGCGCGCGGTCACCGAGGGCGTCCCTCGTGCGCATGTCATCGATGGTCGGGTGGCGCATTCCCTGCTCGTCGAGGTGTTCACCGATGAGGGCGTCGGCACCATGGTCAGTGCCGAGGTGAATGTGCCATGACGTCCACCGTGCCCACACCATCGATGCCGCACACACAGGAATGGCAATCTCGCTGGCGCGGTGCGCTCATGGACAATTACGGCACGCCGCCGCTGACCCTGGTTCGGGGGAGCGGAACTCGTGTGTGGGATGCCGACGGCCACGAGTACCTCGATCTACTCGCCGGCATTGCGGTCAACGCGCTCGGTCACGCACATCCTGCGATCGTCGCTGCCGTCAGCGATCAGTTGGCAACGTTGGGGCACACCAGTAACTTCGCCATCACCCCACCTGCGGTCGCACTCGCCGAGCGGCTCGTCGCACTCCTCGACCCCGCAGGTGAACATGTCGGTCGTGTGCTGCTGTGCAACTCAGGAGCCGAGGCGAATGAGGCTGCCTTCAAGATCTCTCGCTTGACCGGGCGTACCAAGGTCGTCGTCGCCGATCAGTCCTTCCATGGCCGCACTATGGGTGCGCTGGCGCTCACGGCGCAACCGGCTAAGCAAGAACCCTTCCGGCCGCTGCCCGGTGATGTGACTGTCGTGCCCTTCGGCGATGTCGAAGCGCTGGAAGCTGCCGTGGATGACGCGACCGCCGCAGTGTTCCTCGAACCGATCCAGGGTGAGGGGGGAGTCGTTCCCGCTCCACCGGGATACCTGGCCGCAGCGCGGGCGATCACCGCAGAGCACGCCGCCCTGCTCGTTATCGATGAGGTCCAGGCGGGCGTCGGTCGCACGGGTGAGTGGTTCGCCCATCAGGCTGAGGGCATCGAACCCGATGTGGTCACCCTCGCGAAAGGCCTCGGCGGTGGAATGCCCATCGGTGCGGTCGTGGCCTTCGGTGGTGCTGCCGGATTGCTTGGCCCGGGATCCCATGGCACCACCTTCGGGGGCAATCCGATGAGCTGTGCTGCTGGTCTCGCGGTGCTGGACACCATCGAATCGGATCACCTGCTCGAGCACGTGCGGGTGATCCACGTGCCCCTGGTCGACATCCTGCAAGGGCCGGACGAGGTGACCGGTGTGCGCGGTCGCGGGCTGCTCCTCGGTGTCCATCTCCAGGGTCCAGGGGATGCCGCCGGTGTGTTCACGGGAGACGACAGTGATCAGAGACTCGCGGTTGTCCCGGCCGGCGGGTCCTTCGCTGGCCTGCATGCGCTCCGCGGTTGCCAGCAGCCGGTTGCCGCTCCCTGCCGGGGAGACGATCTTCAGTCGGAACAGATGCCGTCCGCCCTGGGCGACCTCGGAGAGCCCAGCGTCCTCCGGGGGTGTGCATGCGGCCACCGTGCCGCAGTCGAACCGCTGCGTGGTCTCCCGGTGATAGGCCTCCAGCTGAACCCGCGCATCGGGCGGCAGGTCG